>JACFNV010000008.1 GCA_019454675.1 Gammaproteobacteria bacterium
CCGCGATGACGCCTACTTCTTCCTTAAAATCCGCGCAGCCTTCCCCGGAGTTCGGCGAAGAACCTTTTCTTTTGCCTGGATGCGGCAGCCCGGCTACGGCTGCCGGGCGAATTCCCGCCAGCGGTTGCTGGCATAGACGCTGTTGAAGGCCCACAGCCCCGGGTTGAGCGACAGCGGCACGTGGAACAGCCAGCCCCAGCGCCGCCGCAGCAGCACGCCGTAGCTGGCGAGGCCGAAGGCCACCGCGTAGGCCAGCAGCGCCAGCAGCCACCCGCGCGGCATGCCTGCCGCCATCATGGCCAGTACGGCCACGACGACACCCGCGGCTCCCAGCATGCCGCTGTAGCCGAGAAAATAGCCCCACTTGTAGGACAGCGTGCCGGGGAGCCGTGCGCTGAGCTCGGCATCCTTGCGCTGCGAGAGCCACAGGCTCGCAAGGAACCATGCCAGCAAGATGATAAAGGGCACCACCACGCTGGCGGCTATGGCTGCATGCATGCTTCCTCCTTCCCTGCGGCCAGGGCTGCATGGTCGACACTGGTGGCAACGGGCCGGCAGCGTTGCGGGCACCCCTCCACCTGGACGGATATTGCACTCACATCCACCTCCCGCGCGATCTGCGGAATCCACGTATGTCATTGATGTGCATACTGGGATAAATCTGGCATGAGTTTGCAACCGATGCCCAAGCCATGGCCCTGACACCCAAACAGAAGCAATACCGGACTGCGCAGATCCTCCACTGGATCGCCTTCGTCATCATCGTCTTCAATCTGCTGTCCGGCTGGCGCATCGACAACTTCGAACCGGCGGTCAAGGCCATCCTGATGATGATCCACTCGGGAATAGGCACGACGATCTTCCTCATCATGCTGGTCCGCTGGTGGTGGCGCAGGAAAAACCGGCTGTACGTGCCCCCGCGCTGGTGGAAGCGCCCCACCATGGTGCTGCAATGGGTGTTCTACCCGCTGCTCGTCATCCAGCCGGTGGTCGGCCTGGCACAGGCCGCCTTTGCCGACTTCCCCGTGGTGGCCTACGGGCTGATCCCCTACTCCTCGCTGGGACCCGACGACCCGGCCATGCGGGCCCTGTTCCTCGGCATCCACAAATGGATCGCCTGGATCCTGATCCTGCTGGTCATCCTCCACGCGCTCGATCGCGGGCGGATCTTCTTCAAGGATGATGCCGCCATGCTGGCGGCCGAGAACCGCAGCTAAAGCAGGCCGCACGACCAGCCACGGCATCCGGGCGCCGGGCAGAACGCACGGGCGGCTTCTTCACACGTGTTTCCGGCAGCTGTCGGTGCGCTGCGGCAAGTGGCAACTTGCCGCAGCGACACTGTGCCGCAGTGACAGGTATCGGACGGCACCGTACGATTTCGGACGAACCTGTTCGAAAGCGTATGACATCAAGCCGTGATACCCAACGCCGTCGCCAACACCCAGCTCGACACCGGCATGCGCCCCGCCACCCGGCGCAATCGCACGCGCGAGCGCATTCTCGTGGAGAGCACCCGGCTGTTCCTGGCACACGGCTTCGCCGGCGTCAGCGTGGACGCCATCGTGGATGCAGCGGGAGTGGCACGCAGCAGCTTCTACCGCTTTTTTTCCAATCGTGACGATGTCATCTCGAGCATCATCCGCCCGGTCTTCGCATCGGGCATGTCGATGATGCAGGGCCTCGAGAGGCTGCCGCCAAGGGAAACCATGGACGGCGTCTTCCGGGTCTATCTCAACCTCTGGACCGCCGATCCGGCTGCACTGCAACTCACCATGCGCATGGGCGGCAGCCATTTCCGGCTTTTCGACGAAGGCCACCACGAATTCCGCCGGCAACTGACCCGGCTCGTGCGCCTGGTCGAGCCCAGCGGTGTCCTGCTCAATGGCAGCGGCGACAACACGGCACGGATCATCGCCCGCATCGCGGTGTCGGTGCTGGACATCTACCGCAACGAAACCGATCTCGAAACCCTGTATCTGCAGACCATGAGGGGTCTGCTCATCAAGCCCGAGGCATCACCATGACCACAGAAACCAATACCGAGCTG
The DNA here is from genome assembly GCA_019454675.1 of Gammaproteobacteria bacterium. GTDB lineage: Bacteria > Pseudomonadota > Gammaproteobacteria > Steroidobacterales > QUBU01. Next base: position 2,048 of record JACFNV010000008.1, read on the forward strand.
AGTCCCTTCAAGAAACTGTTCTATCGCCCGCCCTTCATCGGGCTGATGGCATTCCTCGTCGTCTTCCTCGTGCAGGGCCTGGGCCACACCCAGATGATCCTGATGGAGAGCATCTTCCACACCGGCGTCTACACGTCGGCCTTCATCACCGGCCTGATCGGTGCCGTGGCGCTGTGGATCGCCATGCGCAGCGACAACGAGGTCACCGCCACCTGGGTGGGCTTCTTTGCCGGCACCTTCCTGTGGACCGGCTGGATCGAGTTCGCCTACGTCTGGTCGGCCCACGTGCTGCTTGGCGTGGAACCGGTCATGAAGGCCAACAGCCCGGACGAGATCGCCACCAAGGGCGAGTACATCGTCATGATGTCCAGCGTCGGCGTCATGCTGGCCATCCTCATGCCGCTGATGATGAACCGCGAGACCAAGTGCAACATGTTCCAGTGGTTCCAGCGCCACCTCGGCCTGCGCACCGGCAAGCCGAGCAGCGGCTACAAGCGCAACTTCGGCTACATCACCGCGCTGGAGACGATCTACATCCTCTGGTTCTGCTACCTGATGCTGCTCTTTCTCTACGACGACAAGGGCGTCTACGGCCTCAACGATCACCATCCGGTGGCTGTCGGTTTCTTCGTCTTCCTCTGCGCCTGGTCGCTCTACCTGATCAACCGCCTGCGCCAGATGTGGAAGGTCACCACCGCCATCCGCTACGCGATCCCGACCGCCATCATCTCCTACAGCGCCTACGAGATCCTCGGCCGCTGGAACATCGGCCAGGACATCTGGGTCGAGCCGGGCAAGTACGCGCTGGAGCTGAGCCTGTTCTTCGGCGCGCTGATCGCGGTCTGGGTCATCTCGGCGCTGATCCCGGCCCACGTCAAGACGTTGTTCGACAAGGACCGTCGTCAACAGCAGCCAAAGGCCGGCTGAGCATCATGCGGATGATCCGTGCCTGCGGCGCTTCCCGCCCGGGCACGGATCCCGAGCTTCCCAGCAGCTGCCCGCGGGCAGCTGCTTTTTTTGGGTTCATCGCAGGTTAGCGGGGTAATGGCCTATCGTCGGCTCTCCAGGGCAGCAGGAGAGCCGGGATGGAACGGGAAGTCATCGAGCAGATCGGGGGCTGGGGCGGGTTCCGGGTGATGGGTGTGGAGCGGCGCGAGGGCTCACCACCGCAGGTCTGGATCCGGCTGGAGCCCCTGGAGAGCGGGCCCTACCGTTGCGGCCAGTGCGGGCAGCCCACACAGCGAGTCCACGAGCGGGTGGTTCGCCAGGTTCGCGACCTGCCGCTGCTCGATGCGCAGACGTTTCTGGAGGTCACGGTACTGCGGGTGTGGTGCGAGCACTGCGGTGGCCCCAAGCGCATGGCCATCGACTGGCTGAATGAGCACCAGCGCATCACCCGGCGGCTGGTCAAGGCGATCACGGACCTGACGCGGTTCATGGCCGTGGAGCACGTGGCCCGGCACTATGGAGTGCATTGGCACACGGTGAAGCGGCTGGACAAGCATGCCCTGCGGGCGCAGCTGGAGCCCCAGGACTTTGCTGCCGTACGGGCTATCGGCATCGACGAGTTCGCCCTGCACAAGGGTCATCGCTACGCCACGGTGTCGATGGTCACTCTGGTCGACCGCAGCGCCAGCGGCGTTTGATGCAGCGGGGTGGTGCCCGCCGTGCGCTTGGTGGCGCGGGGGAGGGCAGCGGGGAGCGGCGCGGGAGCGGTCGCAGAGGCCTTACGAGCAGCTTTCGGCATGCGGCGCACCCTGCATTCGAGCGAGAGCAGTGTCAATCGTTCAGCACCAGCGCCCCACCGACGCTGGTACGGCCGGTCACGAACAGGGCGTGCCAACCCGGCGCCGGCCTCCTCGAGCGCCCGTGGACCCGCGACTGTGGCACTCTGCGCCGATGGCCCCGCCCGACGACACCTTGGCCCTTCCGCCGGCGCGGCTGGGGCGCCTGCTCCCCATGCGGTACCACGACGTGCCCGCCGGGGGAGACCTGCCTCCCTTCGTGCGCGCCGCGAGCAGCGTGCGCCGCTGGCAGGGGCGCCTCGTCGTCGTGCAGGACGACGTCAACGCGCTCGCGCTCGTCGACGAGGCGACCGCCCTCGCCAGCCCGCTCCTGTTGCCGCCCGGCCCCGGCGGGCGTCGACAGTTCTCACCGGACCTCGGAAACAAGGCGCACAAGCTCGACCTGGAGGCGTCCATCGTCCTCCCCGACGGGCGCTTCGTCGCCTTCGGCTCGGGCTCCACCGGCGAGCGGGAGCGGTTGGTCGTCCTCCGCGACGATCTGTCGCCCACGCTGCGGACCGCCGCTCCGCTGTACCGGCGGCTGCGTGAAGAGGCGTCCTTCTGCGGCAGCGAGCTGAACGTCGAGGGCGCCCTGGTGGCGGGACGTCGGCTGCTGCTCTTCCAGCGCGGCAACGGCGCCGCCTCGGCCGAAGCGCCGGCGGTGAACGCCGTGGGCACGCTCGAGCTGCAGGCGTTCCTCGCGTGGCTCGATGAGGGCGCCCCGGCGCCGCGGCTGTCGGAGGTGACGCGCGTCGACCTCGGCGCCCTCCGTGGAGTGCCCCTCGGCTTCACCGACGCCACGTCGCTGCCCGACGGCCGCGTCGTCGTCCTCGCGAGCGCCGAAGACTCGCCCGACACCTTCCGGGACGGCGAGGTGCTCGGCACCCGCCTGGGGTTCCTCGGGGAGCGCGGGCAGGTCTTTCTCGGCGACATCCTCGAGGAGGACGGGCGGCCCACCGCGCACAAGCTGGAGGGCATCGAGTTCATCGGTGCTCACGGCGACGGGGCGCTCGAGTTCCTGGTGGTGGTCGACACCGACGACCCCGACCGGCCGTCGATGCTGGGGCGACTCCAGCTTCCGGCGCCCGCCTCGCGCCGCTGACGTTCAGCGCGCCCCGCGCCGACGGAGGAGGACCTTGTGGTCCTCCGAGACGACGCCGGCCGTTCTTCGCACTGCTGGGCGCGCACTGCCAGCACATCGAGGCGGCCATCATGGACATGAACGCCGACTACGAGCTGGAGGTGCGTCGCCACCTGCCGCAGGCGGCCATTGTCTTCGACCTGTTCCACGTGATGGCCAAGTACGGCCGTGAGGTCATCGACCGGGTGCGGGTCGATCGGGCCAACGAGCTGCGGACCAATCGACCGCAGCGGCGCCTGGTCAAGAGCGCACGCTGGCTGTTGCTGAAGAGCCACCACCGGCTGCGCCCGGAAGAAGACGTGCAGCTGGAGGATCTGCTGGCCGCCGACCGGCCGCTGTTCATCGTGTACCTGCTGCGCGACGCCCTGCGTGAGCTCTGGCACCATCGCCATCCCGGCGATGCCGCCCGCCCTGGGCCAGCTGGTACCGCAAGGCCCTGCGCCGCGGTATCGCACCGCTGCGCCAGTTCGCCCAGCGCCTGCGGCCATACCTCCCGGGGATCCTGGTCCACGGCCGATATCCCCTCGGCACCAACCTCGTCGAGGGCATCAACAACCGCATCAAGGTCATCAAGCGAATAGCCTACGGCTTCCGCGACCAGGAGTACTTCTTCCTCAAGATCCGGGCGGCCTTCCCCGGAGTTGCGCGATGAAGCTTTTTTTCAGGTGGCGGAAGCAGCGGGCCTGCGCAGGCGGGCGAGCAGCGCCAGCCCCGAAAGCAGCAGCCAGCCGCTTGCGGGCAGCGGCACGACGGCGGCATGGAGATAATCGAAGCCGCTGTCACCCAGTGCCGAGGCCAGCTCCACCGGGTTGCCATCCGCATCGATCACGCTGCTGATCCCGGCCCACAGCATGCTGTGGGAGAAATCGGCATCCATCGCGGCATGGGCTACCGCACCGCAGGGGCCCCAGTATTGGCCTACCCAGTCCTCGCCGCATTCCCGGAAACCGAAGCTTGCGCTGGCCCTGCTCTGCACATCGAGCACGTACTGCAGGCCGACCAAGTCTCCCAGCCTTGCGCTGATGCTGACCGGAATGAAACCGGGTGCCGTCTCGTGAACGGAAGTCGGAAGGCTGGGTGAAAGCCATTGGCTGCTCTCCCTGGCCGTGATCCAGTCACGCCCCATGCCGGTCCCGCTGATGCTGACCGAGCCCCAGTAACCCAGGCTGAAATAGACGGTGCTATTGCCGCTGACGCTGTAGCCGCCCACCATGCCGCCATCGAGCAGGAAGCCGGCGTTGATGGTGACCATCTGCCCGATCAGGGCTGTATCGGCCGGCATCAGCACGGCCTGGTCGAAAAACGAGGCATGCATGTGCGCGGTGGTATCCATCCCGACTCAGCCACCCGCGGAGATGACCGTCGCGTCGCTCCAGGCACCGGCCTTGAGCACGCCGGGCGCGGCGAGCCCGTAGACCAACGAGCCACCCGGGATGGCATCGCTCACGCTGACCAGCGCACCATGCTCGCTGTCGCCGATCTGGTCACCGATCGTGGCTTGCGAAGTGGCGCTCAGCTGATAGATGAGGCTGGTCCATGAGGCGGCACCAGCAACACACGGAATCGTGAGGGCAGCGCCCAGCACGAGCGAAGCGATTGGTCTGGACATGGCGATCCTCCCTGCCATCTGCCTGCCGGGAGACCGCCGACGGGACCGGGCGACCACCCATTCATCTCGACACTGTGGCGCCAAGAATATGACTCGACCCGTGGCGGCACAAGACCACGGGCCGGGCCATCAGACATAAGCGGGAAAACAGCGGCTTTTCAGACCGGCTGGCCCGTCCAGGGATTCTCCGGGTAGGTGCCCTCCGCCGAGGAGGCCACCTGCACGTCGGGGATGTTGAACAGCGTCTTCCAGTCGCGTGCGATCAGCAGGTCCATCAGCTCGGAGGGCTTGCCGGCCTGCTTCTTTTCCATTTCCTCGTGGAGCGTGATGAGCGCGCCGTCCACTTCCGGCCCGAACAGGTAGCGCAGGTACTCGATCGGCACCCGCGGATTTTCCTCGTCGAAGCGCCCTTCCTCGTCGAAGCGCGGCGGCAGCATCGGCGGCACGTAGAAGACATTGGGCTCGGTGCCGTATTCCGGGTGCAGCGGCAGCGCCACCTTCCACTCGTGCACCAGCTTCCAGATCGGGCCACCGACATCGTCCACATAGCCGACGAAGCGCAGCCGGCCCGGGCACTGGCGGGCACAGGCGGGCGCAATGCCCTGCTCGATGCGCGGGAAGCAGAAGATGCACTTCTGCGACTTCCGCAGCACGTGGTTGAAGTACATCTTGTCGTAGGGGCAGGCCTGGTTGCAGAGTCTGAAGCCCTGGCACTTGTCCTGGTCCACCAGCACGATGCCGTCGCGCTCGCGCTTGTAGATGGCGCGCACCGGGCAGGCCTCGAGGCAGGCCGGCTTGGTGCAGTGGTTGCACAGCCGCGGCAGGTAGAAGTGGTAGTTGTTGGGGAACTCGCCGGAGGAGCTGTCCTCGTGCCAGTTGGGGCCGTATGCCATCGGCTCGGGGCGCTGCAGGCGCTCCTCGCTGCCCTCGAAGTAGGTTGCCTCGTGGCTGAGCTTCAGCGGCGGCCCGTAGTCCGCATCATCGTGCAGGCCGCCATACTGGAGCACGCCATCCTTCCAGCCGGACTTCTTGCCCCGCTCCTCCCAGTTGCGCGGGTAGCCCGGCCCCGGCTTGGTTTCCACGTTGTTCCACAGCATGTGCTCCTGGCCGGGCTCATCGGTCCACAGCGTCTTGCAGGCCGTGGTGCAGGCCTGGCAGCCGATGCACTTGTTGAGGTCCAGAACCATGGAAATCTGGTGTGCGGTCATCGTGTCTTCTCCCGGCCGTCAGGCCCTGGCAGCTTCCTCGTACTTCTCGAAGCTCACCGTCGTGTCGTGGAAGGTCAGGTTGGGGACGTAGTTGGGCACGCGATAGCCGAGGTGCCCGTAGTCGCCAACCAGCGAGGTCGGCTTGAGCAGCCCGCCGGTGGAGATGACGGCGCTGAAGTTCTGCCGGTTGCGGAACATCATCGGGTCCCAGCCGTGGTACATGAACAGCTCGCCCGGGCGCAGCCCGGCACTGAGATGCGCCATGGCGATGAACGAGCCATGGTTGTTGAACACGCGCACCAGGTCGCCATCGCCGACGCCGCGCTCCTGTGCATCCTCGATGCCGACATAGATGTCGGGCTCGCCGCGCTGCAGGTTGAGCAGGAACCAGTCATCGCGCCACATGCTGTGGATGCCGTGGCGGGCGTGGCCCATCAGCAGCCGGCCCGTGTGGCCCGGGTTGGCCAGCGGATCCTTGTGCACCGGCAGCTGCTCGCCCTCGGCGAGGAACCAGTCGTGGTCCATGTAGAACTGCTGGCGCCCGGTGAGCGTGGGATAGGGCACCTTGTCGCGCGTGCTGGCAAGCGTCTTGTAGGAATAGGGTGAATCCCGCCCGAACTGTGTCTCGCGGGCATCGTTGACGCGCACGAAGCCCTTCCGCGCCAGTTCGTCGAAGCTGATCTTCGGCAGGCCCGGCGTGTAGTCGAGCAGGAACTGCACCACGTCGCGGGTATCGCGGATCTTGCCGTTGAGCGTCATCAGCTCGGGCAGGACGGTGTAGTCGTGCTCGATGGGCTGGCCGTTGAAGCTGTCCTTGATGGGGGCGAGGCCCATGGCCTTTGCCTGCGCGCTGATGGCCTGCGCGATGCGCAGCATGGCGGTGTAGTCATCCACCGACTCGCCGAGCGGCGGCACCGCCTGGTCAAGTACCTGCAGGTAGGGCGTGCGGCCCTCGAGAATGATGTCGTGGCGCTCGTAGGTGTGCGCGATGGGCAGCACGTAGTCGGAATACATCGCGGTGACGCTCATGTCGGGCGTCATGGTCACGATGCAATCGAGCTGCTCGAAGACATTGTGGCGCCAGCGGGTGCCCGAGGCGCGCCAGTTGGCCGGGTTGTGCCCGGCCATGAAGGCCATCTTCCACGGCTTGCGCGAGTAGTCCGGCAACCAGCGGTTGCTGATGGCCTTCTGGTAGTAGCCGTCGAAGTGGTCGGCAAGCTCGGACCCGTAGGCATTCTCGTTGAGTGCCTTGCCATCGCCACGCGCATAATCCCACACGGAAATGGCCGCCAGCTTGAGCCTGGGGCCGACATCGGCGAAGACGAACTTGAGCGTGCCATCACCCCTGGCCAGCTGGGTGATCTGCATGCCGCTGCCCTCCGGCCCGGTGTTGCCGGTGAGCGCGCACATCAGCAGCCAGGCACGCTGCAGCTTGTCGCCGTGCAGCCACTTGCAGGAGCGATAGCCGGCGAAGATCATGCCCGGCCGGGCGGTGGCGAACTTGCGCGCGACGAAGCGGATCACGTCCGGATGCACGCCGCAGATGGCCTGCACCTGCTCGGGCGTGTAGTCGGCATTGCACAGCTGGCGGGTCAGCTCGAACACGGTGGTGACCGTCACCGAACGCCCGTCCGCGGTGCGGATCTTCCACTTGCCCTCCACCGCCGGGCGCAGCGCCCCGAGCTTCAGGCTGCCCTCGGGAGGCGCTCCCGGCGGACCGGGCTTTTTGGCCAATCCGGTGGCGGGTGCCACCACCGGCTGGCCCGTCACCTCGTCCCAGACATAGAAGGTGCGTTCCGCGGCCTCGCCCGCGAGCCCCATGTCGCTGCCACGCAGGAACTTGCGGGTATCGCTGCGCACCAGGAAGGGCAGGTCGGTCTGCTCGCAGACATAGTCCCAGTCGACGAGCCGCTCGTCGATGATGGCCTGCACGATGGCCATCGCGAGCGCGGTGTCGGTGCCCGCCTTCGGGCTGATCCACTTCGAAGAGTGCAGCGCCGAACCGTTGAAATCGGGCGTGATGGTGATGACTTCGGTGCCGTTGTAACGCGCCTCCCAGAAGAAGTGCGCATCCGGGATGCGCGTCACCGCCGGGTTGCACATCCACACCAGGCAGGTCTTCGACTTGAAGACGGCGGCCATGCTGTCGCCGGGCAGCTCGTTGCCCAGCGTCATGTGGGCGCCGGCCGGCAGGTCGCCGACGCCGCCGAAGGTCTCCGGGCTGACGATGCCGGTGATGTTGCAGAACCTGAACAGCGCCGCCAGCGAGGCGCGCTTCAGGATCATCATCGTGCCCATGGCGAAGGTGATCGAATCCGGCCCGGATGCGGTGGCATGCTCGATGAACCTGGCGGCGATCTCGCGCGCCGCCTGCTCCCAGCTGATGCGCTGCCACTTGCCCTCGCCGCGCTTGCCGACCCGCTTCATCGGGTAGAGCACGCGCTGCTTGCCATACATGTAGGCGGCCTCGCGCACGCCCTTCTGGCAGCCGCGCGGACCGTAGTCGGGCGTGTCATCGCCCGAACGCCCGTACTCGCCCTGCTGTTCCTCGCGCCAGACGATGCCGTTCTTGACGTAGACATTGAAGGCGCAGTGCCCGGTGCAGTTCACGCCATGGCTGCCATGCGCCACGCGGTCCCAGGTCCACTTCCGCCGCATGAGGTCTTCCCAGCGGGCATAGGGCATGCCGAGCTGGGTCGGGTCCTGGGCAGCTGCCGGCGCATACTTGAGCGACAGGCCGACGGCCAGGCTGCCACCGGAGGCAAGCATCTGGCGGCGGGTGGTGAGGATGGTCATGTGGCTTCTCCCCGGTCGGTCATGGCGGGAACCAAGGTCGATGGCGTCAACCGGCGGCGGCTGTCATGCCACGGCAGCATCCGCCATCGACGGTGATCACTACAGCAGCCCCGCCTTGACGAGGCGCTCGATGTTGGCCTCCTGCCGGCGCCGGAAGGTTTCGCGGTCCGGCGGCTCGATCACCTTGCCGTCCTTGAGCAGGAAATTGCCCTCGTGGTAGCGGTGCTGCGCGTAGCTGTCGGCGTAGATCTGGAACGGCTGGCGCGACATGACGTTGGCCATGGCCACGCGCCGGCGCTTGCGGCGCAGGGAGCCGACATCGATCACGGCATTGGAGTTGAAGGCCTCGCCGCCCGCGGCGGCCTCGCAGAGGATGTTGCCGTTGTAATCGATGATGGTCGACATGGCGCTGCAGGTGTAGGGCGGAATCGGCAGGTCGTCGATGCTCGCCGTGTTGGCGGCCACCACGTACACCTGGTTCTCGATGGCGCGCGCGCGCCGGCAGATCTCCTTGATGGTCGGTTCGGGGCTGCCGGGCTCGCTGGTCGGATGCAGGATCACCTCGGCGCCGCGCATGGTCAGGCAACGGGTGATCTCGGGATAGAGGATCTCCTCCGAGGCGATGGTGCCGAGCTTGCCGATCTCGGTGTCGACCACCGGGAAGATGCTCTCCGGGCCATAGGTGTCGAGGTACTTGTCCCAGACATCATGCGGGGTGGGCTCGAAGCTCGAGGTCAGCCGGCGGTAGCGCAGGATGATGTTACCGTTGGGGCCGATGATGAAGCAGGTCTGGAAGTAGAGCTCGGGGAATGCGGGGTCGATCTCGTAGACGTTGCCGCCGAGGAAGAGGTTGTTGGCCTGCGCGATGCGACCCAGTTCCTCGTATTCGGGGCCGTTCTGCTCGAGGCAGGCGCGGTCGCGCCATTCGGCGGGCGATTCCTTGATCGGGAAGCTGGTCACCGCGTACTCGGGCAGCACCACCAGCCGCACCGGCACGCCATAGAAGAACTTGTGGAGCCCGGCAGCGGCGGTGGTGTACTCGCCGATGCGCTTGAGGTTCTCGGCGATGCGGATCCGCGAAGATTCCCGGTCCTTGCAGCGGTTGACGGCCTTGACGGAGACCTGGAGCGCAACGGCGGTGTATTCCAGGGCTTCGGTATTCGGGTCGTTCATGGGGCAGGTGTCCTCGCGGATGGTTTCGATGGCTCGAAAAGGCCGGTCAGTATAAACAGACAAGCCCCCGCAGCGGAACGCGGCGGACGGGATGTCCGCACGGCAGTCGGGCATCGCAAGAGGCGCTGCGCGGCAACCGCCACCGGGGCGCGAGACAGCCGCCAGCCACGGCTTGTACGCCATCGGGGCAGCCGGTATTTTCGCCGCCATGCTGCCATTCCCCACCCTGCCCGCACCACCCCGCTTCGGGGCCAGGAACATCGTGCCCACGCTCAATGGCACCGGCTTCATGTTCGAGGTGCTGGACGGCTACGCCAGCAGCTGGATCCAGCAGGCGGACGGCAGCAATGCTCCGCTGCTGGAGATCGGCTGCGCCTACGGCGTGGCCACCATCGCCGCCCTCGAGGCCGGCGCACAGGTGGTGGCCTGCGACATGGAGCCCGCCCACCTGCAGATCCTCCGCTCGCGCGCGCCGGCCGCCCTGCACGCGCGCCTGGACTGCGTGGCGGGCAGGCTGCCGGAGGTCGAATTCAGGGACGGGCGCTTCGCCGCCATCCTCTGCTCCCGCGTCCTGCACTTCCTCTCCGGGCCGGAGATCGATGCCGCGGTGGCCGCCATGGCGCGCTGGCTCAGGCCCGGTGGACACCTGTACCTCGTCAGCGACACGCCCTACGGCATCTGGCGCAACTTCATCCCGGACTTCGAGGCCGCGAAGCAGGCCGGAGCGCGCTGGCCGGGCATGATGCACGACCCCTGCGACCGGCTGCCGACACCGGGCATCGCCCGTTATCTCGGCAGGCCTGCCTTCATGAACCTGCTGGATCCCGGCCTGCTCGCACGCAGCTGCAGCGAGGCGGGCCTGCAGGTGATGCGTGCCGGCTTCATCGATCGTCGCGACTTCCGCGGCCTCGCCGCGCTCGACGGGCGCGAGAATGCCGGTGTCATGGCGATCAGGCCGCCGGCATCGCGCCCGGACATCGGCAACGCATGACCGGTACCCGGAAGGCATTTGTCAAAATGCCGTGATCTGTTTCCTCGCCCGCGCCGGCGGCATGGCTAGAATCGGTGTCGTTCGCAATCCAACAACACAAAGAAGCGAGCCATGGACAGGACGACACCGAGTCAGGTTCTCAGCTACCTGGATTACAAGAACAAGGTCAGGGCTGCCGCATGGGAGGAACGCCTCTGGCAACAGCACCTCAAGGGCGAACCAGCCGACTTTCGTGCCGATGAGGATCGCCGGCGCTACGGCGAGCTGCTCGACCGCATCGAGCAATCGCGCCAGCTAGCCGTGCGCCTGCATGCGCGGCGCACGCTCCACGCACCGCGCTTCGGCCTGCTGGCCACGCAGGGCGCCTGAGGCAATGCACCAGGCGCCGCCGGCAGCGCTTGCTGCGGGCGCAAACCGCATGGCACCCGCCCCGGGCATGATGGCGGCATCCGGTTGCCGGATGCGCCGGGGCGGCAGGCTCAGTAGCCGAGGGACGTGAACAGGTCGCGCCTGACGAACAGGCTTTTCACGAACCGCCAGCGGATCCTGCCATCGGTCAGCCAGCGCACCGCGGTGCCGCTCTTGCGCGCCGCCAGCATGCCCTCGACCAGGAAGGGCGTGACGGTCTCCACCCTGTCGGCCAGGATGTTGAGGATCCTCTTGCTGCGCTCCCAGCTCTTGCCCCGCTGCGCGGGCGGTGGCACCAGCAGGTCGGTGACGACGATGCCGGGGCTGAGATAACCCACCTTGACCGGCGTCCCCTTCAGCTCCTTCACCATGGCGGTGGTGAAATAGCGCAGCGCACACTTGGTGGCGCCGTAGGGCGCCGCCGCGGGACGTATCTGGCCATTGCTGCCCAGGCCCTCCATGTTCCACACCCAGCCGCCCTGCTGCTCCATGCGGCAATGCACACGCGCATGCCGTTCATCAGCCCGAGCAAGTTGGTGCTGATCGTGGCCCGGTAATCCGCGGGATCGATGCGGGCAAAGGGCAGCTTGCTGCTGTCGCGCCCGGCATTGTTGACCCAGATGTCCACGCGCCCGAAGGCTGCCACGGCGGCATCCCACAGCGCCTGCACCTGGTCGTACTCAGCGACATCGCAGACATGGCCCGCCACCTTTCCCTGCGGAAACTCGCCGCCCAGCTCCTGCACGGCGGCACCCACCGCGGCCTGCCCGCGGCTCGAGAGCATCACGGCATGGCCACGCCGGAGGAATTCCCGCGCCATGCCAAGGCCAATGCCCCTGGTGCTGCCGGTAATGACGACGTTCATCGGGTGGGTACCATCATGCTTGCTGACAGGCATCCGACCGGGATGCAGGCTTGCGCCTGCATCCCGATGGCTGCGTGCAGGGGATCAGCGGCGTGCGCGCAGGCCTTCTTCCGCCGCCACCCCGGGGCGATAGACCGTGTAGATCACCAGCGGAATGCCGATATCGCCCAGGGTCTCGTGGATATGCGGCTCCACGTCGGCCCATTCGAGGCGGCCGACGCCGGTGGCGAGGCGTGGCAGCGCCATGCTGCGGAATTTCTCGCGGATCGCCAGCTCGCGCAGGTTGCGCAGCGCGTGGCTGACGAAGGAGATGGTGGCCTTGCCGGGCTTCTGGCCGCGCTGATAGGCCGCCTCCTGTGTGAACAGGCTGATGATGCGCCGGCCACCGGGACCACCCCAGGCCCACAGGCTGCCTGCCTGCGGGCGCTGCGTCTTGCAGTAGTGGCGGAAGTCCTTGTACAGCGCCGGCCACTGCTCGCGCAGCGCCAGCGCCAGGCCCTGGCGGAAATCATCGTTGGGCGCCACGCCGTGGACGATGACCTGGGCCTTGCTGAGCAGAATATCGCCGCCGACATTGACAATCATGTCATCCTCTCTCGCCATCCTGGTGAAGGCCGGGAGGATAGCACGGCACTCGCCGGATGCCGGCAGCCATCCCCGGCCAAACAACGGACAGGACATCCACGGAAGGGACGACGTGACCATCGAGTTCCACAGGAAGATGCTGGCGGATCGGCTGCGCTCGCAGGCCTTCGCGGCGGCACTGCGCCAGATCATCGTGCCGGGGCAAAGCACCGTGGCCGACATCGGCGCGGGCACCGGCGTCCTCGGCTTCATGGCCCGGCGCCTGGGGGCGCGCGAGGTGCACCTCGTCGAGCAGGGCGATGTCCTGGAGCTGGCGGCACGGCTCGCCGTCGACAACGGCATCGACGGCCTGCATTTCTGGTCGGCACATTCCACCGAGATCCTCGACCCACCGCAGGTGGATGTCGTCGTTGCCGAAATCCTCGGCAACTTTGCCCTCGAGGAAAACGCTCTGGAGACGCTGGCGGATGCCCGCCGCTTCCTGCGCCCCGGCGGCGTGCTGATCCCCTCCCGCCTCGAGCAATGGATCGCTCCCGTCACCGGCAGCCGACTGCGGGACGAGCTGTGCAGCTGGGACGATTCACCCATGCAGCTGGACTTCGGTGCCGCACGGGCCATGTCCTTCGACAACATCTACGTGCGTGGCATCCATCCGGACGAACTGCTGTCCGCGGATGCCGCCAGGTGCTGGGATGTACTCGACTTCGGCACCGGGCAGAAGCCGCGGCGCAGCGCCTCGATCTCGTGGCGGCTGGCAGCGCCGGTGCAGATCCACGGCTTCGCGCTGTGGTGGCGCTGCGAGCTGGTGCCCGGCATCCACATCGGCACCAGCCCCCTCGACCCGCCGACCCACTGGGAGCAGGTCTACGCACCGGTGGCGACCGTGTTCGACTGCCATGCCGGCGACGAGCTCGGCATCGGCATCGAGGCCGAGACCGGTGGCGACGAGGCCGGCATCAGCCTGTGCTGGGAAGTCACGCAGAAACGCGGCACACGGATCATCGCCCGCTGCGCACACGATATCGGCCGCGGCTTCATGATCTGATCCGCTGCCCGGCGCATGCCGCCGGCAACCGGGTCACGACCACCAGGACAACAAGCCGGCCGGAAGGCCTGCGGAAGCACGTGGCAGCCACGATGCCGGGTGTGGCGGCTGCTTCACCACAGCACAAAGGCGCCAGCGTTCCGCTGCTGTTGACACAGATTAAGACAAACGGCGCACGGCGATGACATCATGGCACCCCGGGTGTGTCTTTCTACAGCGGAGGAATCGGGCATGAGCAACGAAACCCGTGCACCAGCACCGGCAGGACAGCCGGCAACCCGCTCCAGAGAAATCAGCGTCTCGAGCAGCACCGTCACCAGGAGCAGGCCGCAGCTGGCCGGCGAGGACCGCTACCGGCTGATTGCCGAGGCCGCCTACTTCCATGCCGAGCAGCGCGGCTTCGCGCCGGGCTCCGAACTGGAAGACTGGCTGCGGGCGGAACTCGAGATCGACGCCCTCTTCGATCACGAGGAGCGCCAGGCCTGAGTCATGGCCTGGTGGCCCGGGCCACCACCACGATGCCCGCCAAGCGCTGCGCATGGCCGTGGCATCATGCGGCTGCGACATCGGCAGCATGGTCACCGAGAGCCTGGCAGAGCTTTTCCCATGCCGCAGGACCCATGCCGGGTCGAGATTCAACCGCCTGCGATCACTGGCCATCGGCCAGCAGGCTGGCATATGCCAATGCCGATTCCGGCACGATCCCGGCGCATGAAACATCCCGGCAGACGGCCCTCCGTTGCTGCTGCGCCCTGCCGGGCGACAGTACAAATCAGCACCGGGTTCAGAACCTCCAGCTCACCCCCAGGTTCGGGATGAGCCGCAGCCAGTGCTCGACATCCCGGTCGAGCACCGCAGCGGCCCCATCCACGCGCACCTCGTAGCGGGTACAGCACTGATTGCGCTGGCCCAGCATGTTGCCGAGCTCGAAGAACGCCTCCAGGGTGCCGGCCTGCAGCCGGTAGCGGCGCAGCGCCCGGAAGTCGAGGCTGTTGAAATTCCTGTAACGGCTGGCATTACGCTCACCGGAGTCGATCGCCACCAGTCCGCTGGTCGTATCGAGGCCGAGATCGGGTCGCGTGGTGGGCCAGCCGGTATGGAAGACATCCGTCAGCGTGAACTCCCAGTGCTGTCCGGCATAGCGCAGTCCGGCGCCGATGCCATGGCGCTGATCCCAGCTGCGCGGAACCGCACGCCCCCCGATATCATCGGTGACCCGTGACCAGGCGTAGCTCAGCCACCAGGACCAGGGGCCTGCGTCGCGCTGGCGCAGCAGCAGCTCCACGCCACGTGCCCGGCTGCTGGCCGGTGCCACCCGGACACGGTTGGGTTCCAGTTCCGGCAGCAGCTGCACCGGATCGTACAGATTCTCGAAGTATGGCTGCACGCGATCATAGTCTTTCACATAAGCCTCGACCCTCAGGCCGAAACGCTCGCCCAATGCCTGCTCCAGGCTGACGATGAAGTGGTCGGCCCGCTGCGCATCGTAGAACGTATCGATGCCATCCTCGACCTGCAGTTCGTTGACCGCCTGGGACTGCCAGAACCGGCCCCAGGCCGCACGCAAGCGCGTGGCCGGCGAGAGCTCGTACATCAGGTTGATGCGCGGGGAGACTTCCCGCGGCCCGCTGTCATCGTCGTAGACCTGCTTGTCCCAGCGCAGGCCGAGCTCGGCGCTCAGCCCTGCACCCAGCCACACCCGGCTGCTGACATATGCCGCAAACTGGTGGCTCTCGGGTTCCGGTGCCAGGTCACGCGTCATGCTGACGCCTGGATCACCGGGAAACGGCCAGTCCGGTTCACGGACCAGGTTGCTGCGGTAGCGGTACCGCCCATGGGACTCGCGCGCCTCGCCGCCAAAACGCGTGTACAGGCGCTGTCCGTGGTGTTCGACATCGAGCCTTGCGATGATCACATCGAGATTGCGGTCGTCATCGAGCCAGCCCGACTGCCGGCCGGGCTTGTCCATGCGGCCCGAACGCTTGTTGTCGATATCGGTCAGCGCCAGGATGGCCCGGCTCGACAGGCCGCTCCCCCAGTACTGTCTCCAGCCCCCCCAGAGATAGCGGTTGCGGTACGTGGCCGACAGGCGCTCGCTTCCATCTGCCGTATTGCCGTCGAAATCATCATCGGCAATCAGCGTGCCGGCAAAAAAAAGCGTGTCCTCGTCCGGGCCCCAGGCGATGCGCCCCAGCAGATCGGAATACCCTGCACTGCCCACCTTCGAGTGGACAAGCTCGGCCAGCACATCAAGATTGCTGCGACGTGCCGACAGCAGCCACTGTCCCCGCGAGTCCGCGAAGCGTCCGGCACTCAAGCCGTTGAGGTGAAACAGCGACAGCCCGAGGACGGTACTGCGCTCCGCAGGCGTCTCCAGCGGCGTGATATCGATCACGCCGCTCATGCGGTCCCCGTATTGGGCCGTAAAGCCGCCCGAGGAGACATCGATGCTGCCGATGGCCTCGGCATCGAGCACGCTCACCGGCGCCAGGAGATGCTTGAGGTGAAACGGCTCATTCAGCGGCAAGCCGTCCAGCACCATCAGCACCTCGTCATATGCCCCGCCGCGCAGGTGCGTCAAGGCCGAAAACCCCGAGGATGCGGAGCCCGGCAGGTGCTGCACCGCGCGCAGGGGTTCATCGGCAAACCTGGGCAGGGCCCTGACATCGTGCTGGCTGAGGAAAGTGCGCGAATCGGTCTCGCTGCCTGCCAGCGCATAACGACTGGTGGTCACGACGATCTCGACCAGGGTCGGTGTTTCGACCACGGCGGGTGCTGCCGTCGGCGGCACGACCGCATGTCCGGCAGGAGCGCGGGCCACCGCCCAGACCCCCTCGCCCACACCGATCAGCACAAGACCGTGGGCCATCAGGATCTCGCGCACCGCTGCAACCCCGCCCGGGCTGGCAACTTCGGTCTGCACCGTCAGATCGGGCGGCACGACATCGCTGCTGAAGATGATGTTGAGGCCGGAGCCGGAGAATTCGCGCAGCACATCCTGCACGCTGCGCCCGACCAGTGATGATGCCGCCACCGGCGACATCCACAACAGACAGACCATCAGCAGCAGCGAGGGCACGCAGCGCCAGCCCACCCCCGGTGAAATACCCATGCCCCTGACCATGCCCCCGGCTGCGGTCGCCATCGACGCGGCGACAGTCTAGCCGAAATCATCACGGCGGACGGACAGGGAGCATGAAAAAACGGGCGACGAGCCGGGAGAAGGTCGTCGTCCGCAACCCCGGACGCAGCGGGTGCCGGAGCATGCGGGCGCCGAGGCAGGCAGGACGCCGGCGTCACTCGCCCGTTCTGAACTCGACCCGCAGACCTTCCGGTGTTTTGGTGTAGCGCAGCGAGGTGGCCACCAGCACCGCCGACAGTGCCCGCTCGGGGCTCAGCTCCTGCATCGAGCCATGCAAGATCATCGTGCGTGCCGCCTGCTCTACCGCCGGCGAACCGAAGACCAGCTCGCGACCGGTCTCGCGACTGACCCAGCGCAGGAAGTCGAACAACGATTGCTCATCGATATCGTAGGCCGGTGCAATTTCGCTCACCCAGGCCCAGCCACCATCGTCACGCGCAATGTATTGCCGGCTGAGCGCCCCGCCGGAATCCAGCATCAGCTGCTCGCCGACCCGGCCCTGCACAATTTCGCCATCGGCACGCTGCAGTTGCACGCGGCCTTCCCGCACCCGCACCCGCAGGGCATCACCGGACACCCGGGCTTCGTACTGCGTGCCGAGATGCTCGATGCTGCCCAGATGGGTATCGATGAGCAGCGACGGTGATGCAGCGCCCTGCGCTGCGGAATCCAGGTAAACCGCGCCGTGCCGCAGCTCGACGCGGTCGGCAGCCAGCACCACAAGCTCGCTGTCCTTATCCAGACGCAAGGCAATGCCATCGATCTCCAGCGCGAGACGGCCACCGGTGCCGGCACGGATGGCGCTGCCGGCACGCAGCGGTTCGCCTGCTGCAGCACGCACCGGCCGGGTCAGCAGCCGGCCACCGTCGATCGTCACGATGCCGTTGACACGCGTCACCGTCGCCACCACCGAGCCGGGCTCCATCAGACGCGGCACCAGTGTCCCGATGATGATGCTGGCGAACACGGCAGCCGCCGCCAGCGACCAGCGCTGGCGGCGACGCCGGCGGGCCGCCGTCACCGTACGCCATTCGGCCGCCACCGCCTCGCGCACCGTCGCCTGCAAGCGCGCATCCGGGCGTGGCCTGACACCACCCTGGCAGATCAGGCTGCCAAGGCGCTCTTCTTCTGCAAGGCTCTCCGGATCCTGTCCGTCACTCATGACCTTCAGCCTCCCGAACCACTGTCTGCGATGATTTCCGCGACACGGGCGGTTCCCAGCACGGTCTGTATGGCATCGCGGAATGCCACCCTGGCCCTGGCCAGGATGGATTGCGCCGCCGTGGTGCCCACACCCAGGCGCACACCGATTTCCTCGACCGAGAGGCCCTCCACGTACTTCCACTCCAGCGCATCACCGTAGCGCGCCGGCAGCCGGTCCAGCACCGCACGCACCAACACCCCGGTCTGCCCCTGGTCGTAGCGTGCGTCCGGGCGCTCGCTGTCGGGGATCTGGATCGCATCCAGCGCTGCCTGCACCACCGGATTGTCCTCGATCAGCACCACGCGCCCGGAGTGACGCCGGCTCTCCCGCAGGTGATCGACGATCTGGTGACGGCAAATCTGGCATATCCAGGTAAACAAGGCTGCTTCCCCGCGAAAAGTCTCGAGCTTGCGCATGACCTTGCACAACGTCTCCTGCACCACCTCCTGGGCGGCATCGACGTTGCCGCCAAGCCGCGGCAGCGCAAAGCGGTACAGGCGGGCGAAATATTCGTCGAAAAACTCGCTGAAGGCTCGCTCGTCGCCATCCAGCATGCGACGGACAATTCGCTGCTCGTCCTGCAAGACACACTCCGGTTTCTGCACTGCTGCCGGGACCTTAGACGGCGACCGGCGACCGGATCAATCGCCGGGCCGCGCCGAGACCGGCTGCACCCGCACCGATTGATCAATGGCCGGATGACCGTCTAAGCGCGAGGGATGACTCCCATGTCGGGAAATGGCAAGCCATGATGACCTTCTTCCAGCCGGTGCACGAAGTCTCGCCGTCCGGATTGCCGCTGGGCAGCTACGGGATGCCCGGCGGGCCGGGTGTGCGCTTCTGCGGGCCTCGTGATCCTGGCCGAGAGGAGTTGGAAGCATTCGTTGCAGCAGCTTTCCAGCAACAGCATGGCGCTACGGTCCGCAGCTTCCTGCCGGTACTGGTTGGATTGCGCGATACGGATGGTTTTCTCGGCGGGGTGGCAGGCTACCACCCTGCCAATGACGAACCGCTTTACCTTGAACAGTACCTTGCCGGGCCCGTCGAGGCGGAGATTGCCCGGCGGTTGGGCAGGCAGCAGATCAGCCGGACGGCTGTCGCCGAGATCGGCAATTTCGCCTGTCGCAATTGCGTGTTGGCCATGACGATGGTGGGCGTGCTGGCCCGTCACCTGCTCGAGCAGGAGCACGACTGGGTGGTGTTTACCGCCACCCGTACGGTGCGCGGCATCATGCGCCACATGGGTCTGCGACTGGTGGAACTCCAGCAAGCCCGACCGGCGCAACTGATGGCGGCTCCCGACCAATGGGGCAGGTACTACGACCAGGATCCGCGCGTGATGTTCGGCTACGTGCCCTCCTGGCATGAATCTGTCAGGCCGGGGCAGGAGGGCTGAATCATCCACGCCTTGTCCAAGCTGCTGACCCGATCCCTCGCTGGCTACCCACCCGGTGCGATCGCGATTGTCGATGCCGCCGGGCCACTGGATGCAGCAGGCCTGCTCGCACGAGCAACGCTCGAGGCGCGCTGGATTGCGACCTCTGGTTGCGTGCGCACCGGCCTGCTGGCGGACAACACGCGTGCCTGGGCCATCGCCGACCTGGCGCTGCTCGGCACTGCCCGCGTGAACATCCCGCTGCCGCAGCATTTCGGCCCCCGACAGCTCGAGCACGCACTGGACAGTACCGCCGCCGATGCCGTCCTCACGGATGATCCGCAACGGCTGCTGGCGCTGGGCCTGGGCTTCGTGCTCCGCGAGCGCTCCCCCTGCACCGGCCTTGCCTTGCTCATGCGTGACAGCCGGCGCCTGGCCCCGGTGCCGCTGCCCCCGGGCACGATCAAGGTGACATATACCTCGGGCAGCACCGCCGAGCCCCGGGGGATCTGCCTGACGCAGGACACGCTGGCCGCGGTAGCACGGTCCATCGCCGACGTGGGCCGGCATCTCGGCCTGCGCCGCCATCTCTGCCTGCTGCCGCTGGCAACCCTGCTGGAGAATGTCGCCGGCCTCTACGCCGGCTGGCTCGCCGGAACCTGCTGCGATCTGGGCACCCGGGCCGCGGGTGCCATCGCCCGCGGTGCACTGACACCAGCCACCCTGCCCGCCGAAATCGACCGGGCCGCGCCCGAGAGCATGATCCTGGTGCCGGAACTGCTGCGCCTTCTCGTGGGAGCCGCCACCAATGGCTGGCGGCCGCCGGCGGCGATGAAGTTCATCGCCGTGGGTGGCGCACGGGTGGCACCCGATCTCGTGGACCAGGCTGCGGCTGCCGGCCTGCCGGTATTCGAAGGCTACGGGCTGAGCGAGTGCGGCTCGGTGCTGACCCTCAACCTGCCGGGTGCCAGCCGCCGCGGCACGGTGGGACGGCCGTTGCCACATGCACGGCTGCGCGTGGATGCGCACGGCGAAATCCACGTGACCGGCCACATCATGGCCGGTCACGTCGGCGACGCGAGCCCACCGGCCGAGGTTGCCACCGGCGATCTCGGCGAACTGGATGATGAAGGCTACCTGCGGGTCAGCGGCCGCATCAAGAACCTGCTGATCACCTCGCTTGGCCGCAATCTGTCCCCGGAGTGGATCGAGAGCGAACTGTGCGCGGAACCGACCATCGGCCAGGCGGTGGTCTTCGGCGAGGCGCGAGATCGCCTGGTGGCCATCCTGGCGCCGGCTCACCCGGGCGTGCCCGCCATGGCGGTAGCCGCAGCGGTCCAGCGCGCCAACCAGCGCCTGCCCGCCTACGCGAGGGTGACCCATCACCACCTGCTGCGCGAGCCGCTGACGGCGGCGGCCGGGCTTCTCACCGCCAACGGCCGGCCGCGACGCGAGCACATCCTGGCGCGCTATGGACGAATCATCGATCAACTCTATCTGGAGAACCCCCATGCCCACCTCACTGCATGAACGCCTCGTGGAAGCCACGCGGCATGAGCGCGAGTTCCTGCTCGCGGCAGATTCGATCCATGATGCGCTGGCCGGCGCCGTCAGCCTGCCCCGCTACCTGGCCTTCCTCGGCGAGGCCTACCAGCACGTACGCCATACCGTGCCACTGCTGATGGCCGCTGGCAGTCGCCTGCCCGCGCACCTCGCCTGGATGCAGCCGGACCTGCTCCACTACATCAAGGAGGAGGCCGGGCACGATGCCTGGATCCTCAACGATATCCGTGCGGCTGGCGGCGATGCCGATGCCGTGCGCCATGCCAGCCCCCACCCGGCCACCGATGCCCTTGTGGCGCGGGTCTACGACCAGGTCCAGCGACGCAACCCCGCCGGCATCTTCGGCATGGTGCACGTGCTGGAAGGCACGAGCGTAGCGCTGGCGCTCAACGCCGCCGACCGCATCCAGGCTTCCCTGGGCCTGCCGGATACCGCCTTTACCTACCTGCGCAGCCATGGAGAACTCGACCGCGAGCACATCCGCGACCTGCAGGCCATCCTGGAGCGCCTGGATGATGCAGATGACCAGCAGGCCGTCATCGACTGCGCACGCACCGTGTTCTGGCTGTACGGGCAGATGTTTCGCGCCCTCGACGACATCAGCGTGCCCATGGCGGGCGCTCCGCAGAGGATGCGTGCATGAACCTGGCCAGGGCGCGGGTGCTGATCACCGGAGCCGCCGGCGGCATCGGTTCAGCCATCGCCGCGGAACTGCTGGCCGGCGGCGCCCATGTGCTGCTCGCCGACATGAACGCAACCGCACTGGCGGCCGTGGCGGCACGGCTATCTGCCGCCAGCGGCCGGCTCGACACTGCCATCGTCGACCTCGGCGATGCAGCCAGTCGCAGCAGCCTCTGCCGCCGTGCCGCGGGCTGGGGTGTCAACATCCTGGTGAACAACGCCGGCGTCAACCACTTTGGCCTGTTCGGCGAGCTGGCGCCGGCGCAGCTGACCCAGACCATCACCATCAATGTGCTCGCGCCGATGCTCCTGGTGCAGGAACTGCTGCCGCACCTGACCTCGCTGCCGGAAGCGCAGGTCCTCAACATCGGCTCGGTGTTCGGCAACATCGGCTATCCGGGCTATACGGCCTATTCGGCCAGCAAGTTCGCCATCCGCGGCTTCAGCGAGGCCTTGCGCCGGGAGCTGGCCGATACCCCGGTGCGCGTGCATTACCTGGCCCCGCGGGCCACGCGCACACCCATCAATCCGGCTGCCGTGGAACAGATGAATGCCGAATTGAAGGCGGCCATGGACCCGCCTGCCGTGGTGGCCCGTGCTGCTCGGCTCATCCTCGAACGGGAAGCCGCTGCCACAGTCGTGGGCTGGCCGGAAAAACTCTTTGCCCGCATCAATGCGGCGCTGCCCGGCGTCGTCGACGGCGCCATCCGCAGGCAGCTCCCCATCATCCAGCGCTACGCGCGCCGGCAGCCAGGCTCCAACCACATGCCCGGGAGACACACCGCATGATGAATCGCCGCCTCTCCGTACCGGCCGCCATGGCCATTGCCTTTCTCCTGCAGCTGCCCGGCGCCGGCATCCGCGCCGACGCCGCCTTTGACGCAGAGCTCGATGCCGTGCGCCAGGCCTGGGCCGTGGCCAATTACCAGCTGCCCGGCAACCAGCGCGAGGCCGCCTTCGAGAAGCTCCGCCTTCGTTCGGCGTCATTTGCCGACCAGCACCCACGGCAGGCAGAGGCGCTTATATGGGATGGCATCGTGCAGAGCACTTATGCCGGCGTGAACGGCGGCCTCGGGGCCATCGGCGCAGCAAAGAAGGCAAAGACCCGCTTCGAGGCCGCCCTGGCCATCGACGACAAGGCGCTGGACGGCTCTGCTTACACCAGTCTCGGCACCCTGTACCACAAGATGCCCGGCTGGCCCATCGGCTTCGGCAGCGACAAGAAAGCACGCCAGTGCCTGGAGAAAGCCCTGGAGATCAACCCGACCGGAATCGACCCGAATTATTTCTTTGGCGAGTTCCTTTATGACATCGGCGAACATGCACAGGCACTCCAATACCTGCATGTTGCGCAGAAGGCGCCACCACGGCCGGGACGCGAGATTGCCGATGCGGGTCGCCAGGAAGAGATTCGCGAGCTGATCGCCAAGGCAAGGCGGAAGCTCGATTGAGGCAGTTCGATCAGCAGCCGGGGCTCCCGGTCGCTCAGTCGCGTTCCACCGAGTAGACCAGATCCAGTGACTGGTCCTCGCCGCTGGCCGCCTCGATGCTGAAGTTGCGGCTGAGCCGGTAGCGCGCCAGCACCGTGCCGATGCGGTTGAAGAGCCCGTAGCTGAAACGCAGGTAGAGATCCGAGCCGAGCTGCTTGCCGGCCACCAGTTGCGTGTCCTCGAGCGTGCTGCCGCCGGCAAGGGCGAGCTCGTCCAGCGTCACGGCATGGCCGATGGCATCGGTGATGGGCGAGGTCTGCTGCACGCCGAGCGCGAGCACCGCCCCCGCCATCGCCGACTGGTCACCCGAACTCGCCGTCTGCAGCGGATGGCCGGTCACCAGGAAGGACAAGGCATCGGCCTGCGACATCGCGGGCTCCGAGAAGACCTGGCTCTGCGGGCGGCTGGCGGTGCCCGACAGCTGTATCCCCGCGACGACGAGGCGGCCTTCGTAGTCCACGCGCCGCGTCGCGCGGATATCCACCGTCGGATCATCGAGCGGGCCGGCAAAGCCCAGCGTGCCGCGCTCGATGATGAGCTCCTTGCCATAGGCGCCAAAGCGCCCATCCCTCAGATGCAGTGCACCAAAGCCGCGCGGCGTGCGGTCGGGCGCCTGCGAGAGTTTCAGGCTGCCCTCCAGCTGCGTCTCGAGGCCAAAGCCCTTGAGATGCACGTTGCGGCCAAGTTCGATCTCCACCTCGCCGCCGATCGCGGTGGCGATGGCGGACTCACCCGGCCGTGGCGGGCGATCGCGCACCACCGCATCGCGGGAAGGCGAGACCGCGCTTTCGGGAAGCTCGCGCACGACGATATCGGCCCGCGGCACATGGATGCGGCCGGAAGCCGTCAGGGCGCCGGCTGCATAGTCCACCCGCAGGTCGGGGGATACCTGGACATGGCGGTCGGGCAGGCGGATGGCATCCAGGCGCTCGCCCCGTACCCGCAGCCATCCGCGCGGCCCGCCCGTGGCCAGCGGCTGCAGCTCGCCGTCGATGCCCAGCGCGCCGCCCGCGGTGGCTCCGCCTTCGAGGCGCAGCGTCCCGCTGCCATCGCCGATGAGCGCGAAGTGGACGCCCTCGAGCTTCACCCCGAGATCGGAAAACGCCATGCCACCGTCCACCAGGCGCAGCGAGCCGTACAGGCGCGGCGCCGCCAGGCTGCCCGTGGCCTGTACTTCGAGCGTGATGCGCCCTGCCAGCTCGGCAATCGCCACATCGGCAGCCAGCAGCGGCGCCAGCAGCACGAGCTCGGGAAACTCGCCTGCAAGCTGCATGTCGAAGGGCGCCTCCAGTCCCAGCGGCGCCTGCATCCGCGCCCGTCCGCCGAGCGCCATCCCGCCCTCTCCCTCGATGCCGAGCCTGGCCTCGCCGTCGAGGGGCGTCAGCACGGCATCGAGGGCAACCACGGGCAGCACCCTGCTCACCGGCTCCTCGCCCTCGGTGTAATGGACCGCGGTCTCCTGCTGCCGCCAGTGGAAGGAAGCCTCGGGACCCGCCGCCGTCAGCGCGGCAGACAGCTCGGCCGATGCCCTGCCGCCCAGCGCCAGGTTCCTGCCCAGCCAGTGATCGAAGCGCGACAGCTCGAGGTCGTGCAGGCTGGCGACCAGCAGCGCATCGCGCGGCGCCCAGCGCGCCTCGCCGATGCAGAGCGTGGCGGGGAGCTGCTCCCAGCAATGGCTGCCGATGCCGAACCTGCCTGCGCCGGCCACCAGCACGGGCCGGCCCGCCAGCCGCCAGTCGCCGACCACCCCCTCCATGCCGAGCGAGGCGGCGGAGATCTCGTGGCGCAGGGTGGCGTTCTGCCAGCCGCCCCTGCTTTCCAGCATGGCGACCATGGGGCCGCCGCGCAGGGTGGCCTGCAGGCGGTGGTCTTCCAGCGCGCCGCTCAGCCCCACCACCAGGTCGCCCAGCAGCTGCTCGCTGGTCTGCAGGCCCTGTGCGGCAAGATCGATATCCGCCTGCCCGGAGCGATCCACCCTGGCGCGCAGCTGCAGGCGGGCCAGGCGCTGGGCGTCGAGCGCCAGCGCCTGGCCCTCGGCATCGAGATCGATGACCGGACGGGCGGGGCTGCCGGCCAGATCCGCGCGCGCGGACAGGCTCCCCGACAACCCCGGCCAGAGCAGCGCCAGATCGGGAGCATCCAGCTCGAAGTGTCCGGCGAGCCGCTGGCCCACGCTGCCATCGGCGTGCAGGCGGTTGGCACCGGCCTGCAACCTCAGCCTGCTGAAGCCCAGCGTGCCCTCGTGCAGGCGAAGCATGCCGGTGCCCGCCAGCGGCCGGTCCATCAGGCTGCCCTCCAGCGCCAGGACATCGAGCTCGATGGCGCCATCGGGCAGGCCTGTCGCATGCAAGCGGCCGGAGAAACGCCCTTCCAGTCCGGGCTGGAAGGCGGCGGTGCGCACATCACGGGCCACGACATCGAAGCGCCATTGCGCAACGGTATCGGCCAGATCCACGACACCGCGTGCCGCGAGCTCGCCGAAATCCCCCTGCGCCAACGCCTGCTCGATGACCACCTGGGTACCCCCCCCATGCAGCCGCAGCCGTGCCGACAGGGCGGGCAGCCGTTCGCCTGTCAGGCTGGTATCGAGCCGGCCTCGCCAATCATCGATGCCACCCTCGAGCTCGAGCCGGCCGCCGTCCGCTGCGATCCGGCCCACCCCGGGCAGCACGCGCTCCAGCGAGCCCCAGCTTGCCTCGGCCGCAATGCGCGGGGTATCCGCGAGATCGTGCAGGCTGGCACGCAGGACGGCGGCTCCGGGCAGGCGCAAGGCCTGCGCCAGCTCCAGCGTCGCGAGATCGCCGCGTGCCGTGCCCGCCCCGGAGAGCTGCTGCGCAGGCAGGCTCCAGCCGATGCGCAGCTCCAGCGGCAACGGAGCCCGCAGCCTGGCCCTGCCCGCCAGCCGCACGATGAGCCCCTCGTACTCGGCGCGCGCCTCCCTGATCACCAGCCGCGAACCCCACAGGCGGCCGGCTGCATGCAGGCCCGTCAGCGTCCACGTCCGGCCATCACGCTGCAGCTCGAGCAGGGGCAGGCTGAACTCGCGCACGCTGACCGGGATGGGCGTACGCAGCGTCGGCATCACGAAGGGCTCGTCGGCAGCAGTCGATGCCGCGACCTCGACCACCACGCGTGCAGCGGCCAGGCGCTGCACGCGCAGCCTGCCCCGCAGCAGGTCGCGTGCGCGCAGCACCAGCTCCAGGTCCTCGATGTGGATCTGCGACTCCGTCGCCTCGATATCGAGCGTACCGATATGCAGGCCTGCCGCGAGACTGCCCTGCACCGCTTCGAAGCGCAGCATGCCAGCGGTCTGTGCGGTGGCGGCACGCGCCAGCCAGCCCGCGCCCGCCGCCGTGCCGACCAGCAGCGCCAGCGCCACGATGCAGCCGGCGACGACCAGCAGCAGCGTCCCCGCCAGCCAGCGCCAGGCGCTCACAGGTCGGGCCCCAGCGTGATATGCAGACGCCAGCTGTCGGGCGCATCGCGATC
Organism: Gammaproteobacteria bacterium; assembly: GCA_019454675.1. Lineage (GTDB taxonomy): Bacteria > Pseudomonadota > Gammaproteobacteria > Steroidobacterales > QUBU01. The sequence continues at coordinate 28,597 of JACFNV010000008.1, forward strand.
GAGCGGCACGGCGATGTCGAACCGTATCGGGCCCAGCGGCGAATACCAGCGCAGGCCAGCGCCGACACCGGTCTTCAGGGTCACCGCCGATGGCCTGTCGAAGGCATTGCCGGTGTCCACGAAGGCAGCCGCGGACCAGTTCCCCAGGATGCGCTGGTCGAGCTCGATGCTGCCCACCAGCTTGTAGCTGCCGCCGATCACCTTGCCCTGGCCGTCGGTAGGACCGAGCGACTGGTAGTCATAGCCGCGCACGCTGTAGTCGCCACCGGCGAAATAGCGCACCGAGGCCGGCAACGTGCGCAGCTGGTCCTTGAGCGTGCCGCCGGCCTCCCCGCGTAGCAGCAGGCGTCCGCCGCTCCAGGTCGGCACGATGAACTTGCCGTAGAGATCCGCCTGCAGGAAGCTGGAATCCGAGCCGATCTGCTCGCTGGTGCCACTGACTCTGAAGCTGACGCGGTGGCCCCGGTCAGGACGGGTAATGGTGAGGCTGCCCGGGAAAGTGTGCGTCCAGCTCAGCCCCGGGATCAGCAGGAACTCGCGGTTGTGCTCGCCGGCGATGGTGAAATCCTCGATGCTGGCATCGATGAAACGGGTCTCGACCCAGCCCGCGGGACGGCGCCTGAACTCCTTGATGCCGATCTTGTAGGTGTCGGCGCGCTTGGCACGGGTATCCTCGTGCCGGTAACCGGCATCCACATGCAGCCACTCCACGCGTGGATCGCGGCGCGGCAGCCGGTAGCTCAGCCCCAGCGTGGATTCCACGCTCGACACCTCCAGCTGGCCATCCAGCTGGTGGCCCGACTCGTTCACCCGCCGGTCGGTATAGCCGGCCCGCAGCTTCGGCCCCTTGTCGGTGGAATAGCCTGCGCCAAAGGTATAGACGTGCCTCCTGGCGGCGGTCAGCGCCACCGACACCGGCACCTCGAGCTCCGGTAGCGGCCGCGGATCGGTACGCAGGTCCACCGAGGCAAAGTAGCCGGTAGCGAGTAGCGCGTTGTAGAGATCGGTGACCTTGCCGCCGTCATAGGGCTCGCCGGATGCAAAATCGACGAAGCGCTCGACCAGATCCGCACGTACCACATCCTGCTCGAAGCTCACCTCGCCGAAGCGGTAGCGCGGGCCGGAGTCGTAATGAAGCCTGACATCGGCCACGTCCTGTCGTGCATAGATGTCGATGCGGCTCTCCGGGAAGCCGCCGGCAAAGTAACCGCGCTGTCGCGCCAGGTCGATGAAGGATTTCTTGAGGCGCTCGTAGAGGGCATGATCGAGCTGGGCGCCCGGCTTCAGCGGCTGCGTTCTCTGCAGGCGGCGGAAGCCCGGGTCATCGGCAGCCTCGCCGGCCACCAGCACATCGACCTGGCGCAGCCGCACCGGCTCGCCCGGATCGATGCGGATGCGCACCTGCCAGCAGCCAGGCTCCCTGCCGCTCTCGATGTCGATGACGGGGTTGTAGTAGCCAAAGGCTTCCAGTGCCTCGTGGATCTCGGCATCGGCCTTGCGGATCAGGCGCTGCACGCGCCACGATGGGGCATCGCAGGGGGCGTTGTCGAGGCTCAGGTGGGCCAGGACGTTCTCGCGCAGATGGCCACGCACACCGTCCAGCTGAACCTTGGCGGGTGCAGCTGTCCAAGCAAGCAGGGTGCAGCAAAGAAAGGTGGCTATGCGTGGCCGGTGCATCTTTGCCTAGCATACCTGCTGCACCCACCATCGGCACCGCAGCAACCGGAGCGCTGTTCTTGCATATCCCGACGACCCGCAGACATCACGGTCCCTGGCCCATGCTCATGCTGGCACTGCTCGGCAGCATGGTCGCCACCATGGCGCAGGCCGGGGAGCAACAGCCGCGCTGGTCGCAGCTCGAGTTCAGTGCCTCGAAGTTCTTCATGACCGCGCGCTTCGGCGTGACGGTGCACGAGCGTCCGGCCGCCGACATCAGCCAGAGCCTGCTGGGAGTGCCCAAGGGCCAGCCGGTCGCACCCGCGGACAGCGTGCTCGAGCTGGTCTACCGGATGAGCGGCTTTGGCCACCAGTCCAGCGCCACCCTGTGGGTGGATCCGGCCAGCGGGGCCAGCCTGCAGCAGACCGAGCTCGACAGCGGTCGGCGCCAGCGCCTGCGCGATTACCGCTTTACCGACCTCGGCGCCTGGCACTTCAGCAGATGGCCCGCCAGCCGTGCCGAGCAAGCGCTGCCTCCCGCGCAGTGGACCGATCTCGGCGAAGGCCTGCGTGCCTTCCCGGCCGCCATCAGGGGGCAGCCGGTAGCCAGCGCCACCACGCTGCTCTGGCTTGCGGCAGCCGGCGATTACACGCAGGTGGGCGATCGTGACGAGGTGCTCGTCTTCTCGCGCGGCCAGGTCAGCCGGGTCGGCATCGAGTTCAGGGGACGGCGCAGCATCCAGGTCGACTATCAGGAACACGGTCCCGCCGGCACGCAGCAGCGTCGCGGCAAGCTGGAAGCCCTGGTGCTGACGATCCGCGGCCAGCCACTGGAGTCCACCGGCGGGGACAGCGAATTCGAGCTGCTGGGCCTGCAGGGCAATCTCGAGCTGCTGCTCGACCCGCTCACGCGGATTCCCCTGCAGCTCAGCGGCATGGTCAAGATCGCCGGGCAGGTGACCGTGCGCCTGCAGGAGGCCACGCTGCGCTGAAGCCGGGATGACGGGCAAATGGCCGCGGTGCCGTCGTCCCCTCCACTGGCGGCTGGCCATCTGTTCAAAGCAGCAGGCAAAGCAGATAATTCCGCTGTTGTTGTCTGCGTCCCCAGGGAGGAAGATCCATGAAGGCATGGCGACTGGCCATGGCCGTGGCGGGCATTGCGCTCATCGCCGCCTGCAGCAATCCCGAGACCGACTGGAACAAGGCTGCTGCCGAGGACACCGAGACCGCCTACCAGGCTTTCCTCGACCGTCACCCCGAGGGCGAATGGGCACAGAAGGCCCAGGCACAGCTCGACGCCATCCGCGACGAGCGCGACTGGGAGAGGGCGCAGATCAGCGATGCCATCCAGTCATACAACAACTACCTGCTGGCCCATCCGACCGGCGTGCACATGGGAGAGGCCCGCCAGCGCATCTCCGAGCTCGAAACCGAGGCAGCCTGGACGGCGGCCTGGAACGCGGGCACCCGCGATGCGCTGGAAGAATTTCTCATCCGCTATGCCGACTCGCCGCAGGCGGAACAGGCCCGTGCGCGGCTGGCCGAGCTGGACCCGCCACGGACTCCGGCAGCCGCAACCGGTCGCGGGCAGCCAGCTGCCGCAAAACCGGCCACCGCGAAGCCCGCCGCCGGCAAGGCCACCACCCCGGCCACCCTGCCGCGGGGCAACTACCAGGTGCAGCTCGGCGCCTTCAGCTCGGCGGACAAGGCGCAGACCGCCAGGGCACGCATCGAACAGAAGCACCGGGCGATCGTCGGCCCGCTCAGCGTGCAGAACCCGGTCGGTAACGATGGCATCTATCGCGTGAAATCGGCCGGCATGACCGAGGCCGCCGCCCGCTCGGCCTGCCAGTCGCTCAAGCGCGCCGGGCAGGATTGCATGGTGGTGTCGCGCTGAGGGCGCGCCCGGGCGGGTACGGCACAGCCGGGATGGACGAAACGCCACAGGATCTCGCCGGCATGCGCCGCGAGTACCACGGCCGGCCGCTGCGGCGCGCGGATCTCGATGCCGATCCGCTGCTGCAGTTCGACCGCTGGTTCTGCGAGGCCGTGGCCGCCGGCCTGCCCGATCCCAATGCCATGACCCTGGCCACGGTGGCCGGCGACGGCCAGCCTTCCTCGCGCACCGTCCTGCTCAAGGCACGCGATCCGGCCGGCTTCGTCTTCTACACCAACCACGACAGTCGCAAGGCACGCGAGATCGCCGGCAACCCGCGGGTGGCCCTGCTGTTCTTCTGGCCGGGCCTGTTCCGCCAGGTGCAGGTCCGTGGCGCCGTCACGCGCTGCAGCGTGGAGGAGAGCCGGGCCTACTTCCAGTGCCGGCCGCGGGACAGCCAGCTGGGCGCCTGGGCCTCGCACCAGAGCATGCCCATCGGTTCGCGTGCGGTGCTGGAAACCCGGTTCGCGGAAACGCAGGCCAGGTTCGCCGATGCCGAGGTGCCGCTGCCCCCGTTCTGGGGCGGCTACCGCGTGATCCCGCAGCAGCTCGAGTTCTGGCAGGGCCAGGAAAGCCGCCTGCACGACCGCTTCGTCTACACCCGCGCAGGCAGCCGCTGGCAGATCGAGCGGCTGTCCCCCTGAAACAGCGGGGCCGGGCCTGCTCCCCGCAGGCCCGGCCCTTCGTCCAGCGACTCAGAACCAGGCGCGCAAGCCCAGCACCAGGCGGCGATCATGGGCTCGCTCGCCCTCGGCACGGGCAAGCTCCGCGCTGTCGCCATGCAGGCTCGCCCATTCCACGCCGACATAAGGTGCCAGCTCGCGCCGCCATTCATAGCGCAGCCGCAGGCCGGTGGAGACCTCGCCGATGCCCGAACCGATGCCGGCCCGCGGATCATCGTCTTTCCAGGTCTCCGCCTCGCCGCGCAGCGCCAGGATCAGGCGATTGGTGAACAACCACTCGTACTGGCCTTCCAGGCGCAGGCCCAGCTGGCCACCCTTGCCGAGGTAAGCCGTGGCCTCGACATGGAACCACTGCGGCGCCAGCCCCTGCAGGCCGATGGCGAGGTACCTGCGCGTGGCATCGTGCCCGGTGTCCACGCGCACCCCCGCCACCGCATCCCACCAGGCTGCCACCGGCCGCCCGTAGTGCAGCTCGAGGCGGTTCTCCACCCGCGCGCCGCCACTGCGATGCTCGCCCTCGTCGCGCAGCCACAGGCGATGCTCGTCGGTGCCCACCCAGCCGATGAGGTCCCAGGCCAGCGCATTCCTGCCATCGCGCGCCTGCCATTCCAGGTGCTCGGCCATCAAGCTGCCATCGACCCAGGGCTCGCGCATGTGGTCCGTGCCGGCGGGCAGCTCGGGGAAGGCAGCTGCACGCTCCCCGGCACCGAGTTGCGGCGCCGCGAGTGCAGCACCTGCCGCCATGAGGCCGAGGCCCAGACCGGGACCGGCGAGCCAGCGAAGGGTGATGCGGGGCTTCCATCCGTCCGATTCAGCCATGGTGCCTCTCCTCGTCATGGTGCCCCTCTTCGTCGACGATCACCTCGCGGAACATGCCAAGCGCCATGTGCAGCAGCAGGTGGCAGTGCATCGGCCAGCGCCCCGGCGCATCCGCGGTGACGCGGAAACCGAGCATCTGTGCCGGCTTGAGGCTGATGGTGTGCTTGCGCAGCTTGAAGGCGCCCGACTCGTCCTCGAGGTCGGACCACATGCCATGCAGGTGGATGGGGTGCTCCATCATCGTGTCGTTGATGAGGCGGATGCGCAGCCGCTCGCCGTAGGTGAAGCGCAGCGGTTCCGCACGCAGGTACGGCACCCCGTCGAAGGACCACTGGTAGCGATGCATGTGCCCGGTGAGGTGCAGGTCCAGCGTGCGCCCCGGCTCGCGGCCATCCGGATCGGGAAAGCGGCTGTCGAGATCGGCATAGGTCAGCACGTGGCGGCCGTTGTCGCGCAGGCCGACACCCGGGTCATCGAGCCGGGTCGAGGGATGGTCCACCCGCATGTCGACCGTCGGACCATACTCGGTGCGCGCGTGCTGCACGGCCGACGGTTCCGTCATGCCGGGCATCTCGTGCCCATCGTGGTCCATGGCGTCATGGTCCATGTGATCCATGTGGTCGCCGTGGTCCGCATGGGCGGCATGGTCCTCATGACCGGCATGTTCACCCTGCTCGTCATGCGTGGCGGGTGCACCATGGCCGGCGTGATCGGCATGCCCCGCGTGTCCCATGTCGGCCATGGTCAGCAGGACGCGCGAATCGGGCTCGGGCACCGGCGCACTCATGCCGGCACGCGGCGCCAGCGTGCCGCGCGCATAGCCGCTGCGATCCATCGCCTGCGCAAACACCGTATAGGCCGCGCCATCCGCGGGCGCCACCACCACATCGAAGGTTTCCCCCGGCCCCATGCGCAGCTCATCGACGGTCACCGGCTCCACCGGCTGGCCATCGGCGGCCGTGACCGTCATCGGCAGGCCGGGGATGCGCAGGTCGAAATAGGTCATCGCCGCGCCATTGATGAGCCGCAGACGCACCCGCTCGCCGGGCCGGTACAGCCCGGTCCAGTTGCCGGCCGGCGTCATGCCGTTCATCAGGAAGGTATAGGCCCCGCCGCCCACATCGGCCAGGTCGCTGGGCGACATGCGCATGCTGCCCCAGGCCAGGCGATCGGCCACCGTGGAGCGCAGGCCGTGGCGGCGCAGGTCGCGGAAGAAGTCGGCGACCGTGCGCTGGTTGAAATCGTAGTAGTCGCCCTGCACCTTGAGGCGGTGGACGATGCGGCGCGGGTCGGTATCGGTCCAGTCCGACAGCATGACGACATGATCGCGCTCGATGCCATCGGCCAGCCCCTCGCGCGGCATCACCACCAGCGGGCCGTAGATGCCCGTCTGTTCCTGGAAGCCGGAATGGCTGTGGTACCAGTAGGTGCCCGACTGGCGGACCCGGAAGCGGTACTCGAAGGTCCCGCCGGGCGCGATGCCGGGGAAGCCGAAGCCGGGCGAGCCATCCATGGCCGCCGGCACGAGGATTCCGTGCCAGTGGATGGAACTGGCCTCGGCCAGCCGGTTCCTGACACGGATCCGCACCGTGTCCCCCTCGCGCCAGCGCAGCAACGGCGCCGGCAGCTGGCCATTGACCACCGTGGCAACACGGGGCTTGCCGGTGAAGTTGACCATCGCCTCGGCGAGGTCGAGATCGAAGTCGGTGCCGCTGAGCACCGCCGGTGACGTGGCCAGGCCCGGATCGGCCCGGCCCGCGAACGTGGTGCCGGCCAGCCCGGCCAGTGCCACGCCCTGCACGAAGCGACGGCGGTCGAGCCCCGCCCTGGACGTGAATGGCGCTTGCGCGCCCCGCTGAATGATCATGACTGCCCTCCTCGGCCAGAAAACGCGAAAACGGAACCGCGTTGCGGGAGGGCTAGTTGTGCAGGCTGCAGAAGCGGATGCGGACGGGAGGATCGGTGCCACCACGCGGCACGCAGGCCGCCGGACCGACCACCTGGCCGGCCAGGATGCCGGGGTAGCTGTCACCGGCGGTCACCGGCAGCACCGGGGGCGGCGAATCATCGACATGGAGCACACCGCTGCTGCCGCAATCGGGCGCGCTGACGGCGTGGCAGGGCGCATCAGCCATGTCGGGCATGTCCTGTCCATGGTGTGGACAGGACGCCATGCCAAAGGCCGATGCCGTCATGCAGGGCTGGAGCAGCAGGCCCAGGCAGGCCAGCAGCACCAGCATCCAGGAGCGGTACCGACTCGCGCTGCGGCAGCGCATGGCTGTCAGGGACAGGGCGGGCATGACAGTGCGACGGTAGCCGCATCCCCTGCAAAAATCCACCGTTGGAGCCGTTTCCCGGGTGACGGTACCCTCATCCGAACGTCTTTCTGGAGGCATGTCCGGGGCGGGAGGACGGGCTCCGGGAGCCCGGATCGAGCTCGCTCCTGCCGGATCGCCGCTGCATGCAATCAGGTCTCGCTTATGTCATGTTGATCTTTTCATCACCTGCGAAAAAGCTTAACTTGACCTTAAGGCTCGCCGGCTGACGAGCTAGACTCAAGATAAAGGCCGGATGCCGGTCGATGATAAGGGGAGACCACATGATGAAAACGAGCACCATGCGCGGGGCACTGTTTGCCGCCCTGCTGTTCCTGGGCGCCTCGGCTGCCACGCAGGCGGCCACCCAGACCTACTACCTGCAATACATGACGGCGGTGGAAAGCCATTTCCTGCAGCCGATGTACTACATCCCGACGCCTTATGCGAAGGAAACCGCCTGGGGTGACATGTCGGGCCAGTACGCCACCTCGATGTGCTGGTCCTGCACGGAGAACGTGGCGGGCATCGGTCCCAACAGCAGCCTGGCGGTGCTCGACACCGAAACCGGCGCGGTGAGCATCAACAACCTGATCTGGGAGATCACCGACTCGGCCAAGTGGTTGTCCATCTCCGAAGGCACCACCACCCTCGGCACGGGAGTCAGCTTCAACAAGAGCTCCGACTTCTGCTTCGCCATGCCGAGCAACAAGTACTACTGGTGCAACCCCAACGACATCCGCGGCTGGGGCGGTGACTGGCTGACCGGCCATGCGGGCAATGGCACCACCGTGTGCAACACCTGCCGCGTCGACGTCGCCCTCACCGACAATGGCGAGCTGGTCATGACCGTCAAGAAGATGGTGGCGTCCAGCGAAAGCTCGCCCTGGGCCTCCTGGTGGTCCTACAGCTTCCACTACAAGGAAGTCCCGGTGCCGGCCGCCTTCTGGCTGTTTGGTGGCGCGCTGGGTGGCCTCGGCATGCTGCGCCGGCGGCGGACCCGCTGATCGGCCCGGCATTCCGAGCGATGTGAAAACCCCGCGCAAGCGGGGTTTTCCTTTTGGGGCAGCCGCAATCCGATGCCGGTTGCACGTATCCCCCTCCCGCTTACCATGGGCGCAGGGACACGGGGCGCAAAGCGCCGGCCAGCATCACCACCGGGCAGCATGCCGGGGCCGAGCACCACCCCTCCCGCCGGCACCCATCATGAGCAAGCCCGAGAGCAGGACCAAGCAGGACGCAAGACCAGCCGCAGGGATCCGCAACCCCTTGCTGCGGCTGTGCCGGCGGCAGCTGTTCGCGCGCCTGGCAGGCCTGCGGCAGGGCAGCCTGGAGATCCGCGACCCGCTCGGCCACAGCCGCTTCGGCGACACCTCGCGGGAACCCGTGCAACTCCGGGTCGACGATCCGGCCGCCTATGCGGCCATCGTCTTCCGCGGCACCATCGGGGCTGCGGAAGCCTACATGCAGGGCAGGTGGAGCACCCCGGACCTCACCGGGCTGGTGCGGCTGATGGTGGCCAACCGCGAGTCCATGACAGCCATCGAGTCGGGGCTGGCGCATCTCCTGCAGCCCCTCGACCGCCTCGGCCACTGGTGGCGACGCAACACCCGGGGCCAGGCGCGGCGCAACATCGGTGCGCATTACGACCTCGGCAACGAGTTCTACGCGCTCTTCCTCGATCCCACCATGAGCTACTCGGCCGGCATCTTTGCCACGCCGGAAAGCAGCCTGGAGGAAGCGGCGCTCCACAAGCTCGATGTCATCTGCCGCAAGCTGGCGCTGCAGCCCCGGGACCACCTGCTCGAGATCGGCACCGGCTGGGGTGGGCTGGCTCTGCATGCCGCCCGCCGCTTCGGCTGCCGCGTCACCACGACCACCCTCTCCGGCCAGCAACTGGCGTTTGCCAGGGCGCGGGTGCATGCCGCCGGCCTCGACGACCGGATCACGGTGCTGGACCGCGATTACCGCGATCTCGAGGGATGCTTCGACAAGCTGGTCTCGGTGGAAATGATCGAGGCGGTGGGCCTCGACTTCCTCGACGACTACTTCCGCAGCTGCGGCGAGCGACTGCGCCCCGGCGGGCGCATGCTGCTGCAGGCCATCGTCATCGCCGACCCGCTCTACGAACAGGCGCGACGCTCGGTGGACTTCATCCAGAAATACATCTTCCCCGGTGGCGCCCTGCCCTCGCTCGCCGCCATCCAGGCCGCCATCGAGCGCAGCACCGACCTGCGCATGGGCAGCCTGCAGGACATCGGCCTGCACTATGCCCGCACGCTGCACGAGTGGCGGCGGCGCTTCCTCGCCCGACTGCCCGCGGTGCGCCGGCTCGGCCATGGGGAGGAATTCATCCGCATGTGGGAGTTCTACCTCGCCTACTGCGAGGGCGGCTTCCTCGAGCGCAGCATCAGCGACGTGCAGCTGCTCCTCGACAAGCCCGGCGGCGGGAACATCGCGGCGGCAACGCGGTCACAGCTGCCAGCGGAGGCGAATCCATGAACAGACGCTCCCTGGTGTTCCTGCTGGCGGCCCTCGGCGCCATGCTGGCCGGCTGCAGCACGGCATCGAGCGGCAGCATCCCCGAGCCGCGCAACCCCGGCCTCAAGCTGCAAGGAGCAACGGATGCGCGCCCCGCCGCATTCGACCGGGTGCTGCTCGAACCGGTGCAGCTGCAGTTCCGTGCGGTGGCACCGCTGGCCGCCACCGCGGCAGGCATTCCCGGAACGCGCACCGCATTCCCGGTCAGCGAACGTGCACGCAAGGCGCTGGCGGCGGACACCAACCGCATCCTGCGCGAGGAACTCGGCAAGAGCACCCGCTTCGAGCTGACGGAGCAAGCCGGGCCCGGGGTGCTGGTGATCAGGCCCGCGTTGCGCGACATCGTCTCGCGCACCCCGCCGGAAGAACCACCGGGGCGCTCGGAGGTCCTGCTCGACAGGGTCGGCGAGGCCACGCTCGTGCTCGATTTCGTCGACGGCGCCAGCGGCCGGCTGCTCGGTACCGCCAGCGACCGGCGCAGCGCCGAGGGCAGCTTCGGCAGCGCGAGCTTCGGCGCCATACGCGCCAACAGCGTGGAGGTCGGGCAGGAGGTGCGCCGCGTGCTCCGGCGCTGGGGCAGCAGCCTCAGGAAGCGGGCGGAACAGCTGCAGGCCGTGGCCAGGCCGCTGGACTGAGGACCTGCGCCTCAGCCCTTGCCGTCGATGAAGCGCTGCGTGAGGCCGCCGTAGGCATCGATGCGCCGGTCGCGCAGGAAGGGCCAGCCATGGCGCTGCTCGGCGATCCGGTCGGTATCGATCTCCACCTGCAGGATCTCCTCGTCGTCCACCGAACCGCGGATGATGACCTGGCCATCGGGCCCGGAGACGAAGCTCTGGCCCCAGAACTGCACCCCCTGTTCGCCACCCGGCTCCGGTTCGAAGCCGGTGCGGTTGATGGCGGCGACGAAGCAGCCATTGGCGATGCCATGCGCACGCTGGATGGTCTCCCAGGCATCGTGCTGCTGGCTGCCGAGCTCGGCCTTCTCCTCGGGGTGCCAGCCGATCGCGGTCGGATAGATGAGGATGTCGGCGCCCTGCAGGGCGGTCAGCCGCGCCGCCTCCGGGTACCACTGGTCCCAGCACACCAGCACGCCGAGCCGCCCGGCCGCGGTGTCGTGCACCTGGAAGCCGAGGTCGCCCGGGGTGAAGTAATACTTCTCGTAATAACGCGGATCATCGGGGATGTGCATCTTGCGGTACTTGCCGACCATGCCGCGCGGGCCGTCGATGATGGCCGCCGTGTTGTGGTAGAGCCCCGGCGCGCGGCGCTCGAACAGCGAGAGCACGAAGGTGGCACCGGTCTGCGCCGCGAGCTTCGCGAAGGCCTCGGTGCTCGGGCCCGGCACCGGCTCGGCCAGCGCAAAGCGCTCCGCATCCTGGCTCTGGCAGAAGTAGGGGGAGCGGAACAGCTCGGGCAGGCACACCAGCTGCGCGCCATCGCCCGCCGCCTGCGCGCCGAGCTCGAGCGCATGGCGGAGGTTGGCCTGCGGATCCTCGGCCATCCGCATCTGCACCAGCGCCAGCTTGATCTTGGCCATGTGTCGCTACCTCAGCCCGGATTGCAGTAGGTGGTTTCGTTGAAGCAGGCGGTGTACTGGTTGAGGATCTGCATGCCCACGCTCGGCCGCACCGTGCCGGCATCGATCTTGCGGCGGACCAGCTCGCTCATGCGGCGGTTGAGATCGTTCGGGAAGTACTGCACCTGCGCCAGCATCTCGTGCACGGTCATGCCCGGGATCTGCTTCTCGATCCAGAAGTTGCCCGGCTCCTCCGCATCGGCATAGACGTGCACCTCGGCGACGCGCCCGAACAGGTTGTGCGTATCGCCCATGATGTCCTGGTAGGCGCCTACCAGGAAAATGCCGAGGTAGTACGGCACCTCCTCCTGCAGCGCATGCACCGGCAGGAAGGTCTTGTCCTCACCTTGCCGTCGGAGTCGCAGGTGAGGTCGACGATGACGCCGCGCCGCCCCGGCTGCTCGTCGAGCCGCTCGATCGGCATGATCGGGAAGCCCTGGCCGATGGCCCAGTGGTCGAGCATCGACTGGAACACCGAGAAGTCGCAGAGATAGAGATCGGTCAGCCGCTCCTTGAGCTCGGCCAGCTCCTCGGGCTCGGGGTCCGGCTCGGCGGCCAGCAGCCCCGGCAGCACCTCGCGGCAGATGCGCCAGTACAGGCGCTGCGCAGCCGCCAGCTGGTCCAGCGCGAGGTAGCCCAGCGTGAACAGCTGGTCCGCCTCGTTGCGGGCATCCTTGGCGTCATGGTAGGCCTCGAGCAGCTCGGACGGGGTATTGGATGTCTGCAGCAGGCCGTCGAGCGTCTTCTGCAGGCTGCGCACCGCCTTGTGCGGCTCCGCGGGCATCTCGCCATCCGGCTGCACATCGGGGCGATAGGCCCCCAGCACGGGGACGATCAGCACCGAGTGGTGCGCGGTGATGGCGCGCCCGCTCTCGGAGACCAGCACCGGTGCCGGGACGCCGCGCGCATCGCAGACCTCCTTGACCGCATAGACCACCGCGTTGGCGTACTCCTGGAGGCCGTAGTTGATGCCGTCCTCGTCGCGCGCATAGCCGGCGCCGTAGTTCACGCCGAGCCCGCCCCCCACGTCGAGGTGGGTGACGCCGATGCCCTGCCTGACGAGGTTGGCATACACCTGCGAGGCCTCGGTCACCGCCTGCTTGAGCACCTGGATGTCGGCGATCTGGCTGCCGAGGTGGAAGTGCACGAGCTGGAGCGCATCGCGGCAATCGCGCCGCTCGAGCTCGCGGGTCATGGCAACCAGCTCGGGGATGGCCACGCCGAACTTCGAGCGCACGCCCGCCGACTCGAACCAGCGCCCCGAACCCTGGGTGGCCAGCCGGATGCGCACCGCGAAGCGCGGGCTGACGCCCGCTTCGTCGGCCAGCGCCTGCAACTGCTCGAACTCGGTGTACTTCTCGATGATGGGCAGTACCTGCTGGCCCAGCTGCTGCGCCGAGAGGATCAGCCGCAGCATGCTGCGGTCCTTGACGCCATTGCACAGCAGCAGCCGCCCGTTGTCGATGTGCGGCAGCGTGGCGATCAGCTCGGCCTTGGAACCGCACTCCAGCCCCATGTCCCAGGGCTGGCCGGCGTCGAGCACCTCCTCGACCACCTCGTGCATCTGGTTGACCTTGATCGGGTAGACGCCCTGGTACACGCCCTCGTAGCCGGACTCGGCCACGGCTGCGGCGAAGGCCTCGTTGAGGCGCCGCACGCGCGCGCGCAACACGTCCTGGAAGCGGATGACCACCGGGAAGCCCGCGTTGCGGCGGCGGATCTCCGCCACCACCGCGGAGATGTCGATGGTGACATCCTCGCCGGAGAACGGCCGGACCGCGGCATGACCCCGCTCGTTGATGAAGAAGAAGCCATCGCCCCAGGCATCCATGCGATAGAGCTCGGCCGAACGCTCGATGCTCCACGGCTCCGGCTCCGGCGGCGGCACGGCCTGGTGTGCCACCGCACTGCTGAGGGACTTGGCCATTTCCGGCTTCTCCTTGGGTGTGCCTACAGGTCGAGTACGCAGGCAAAAATGAGCGGTGCCACGATGGTGGCATCGGATTCGATGACGAACTTCGGCGTATCCGCCGTGAGCTTGCCCCAGGTGATCTTCTCGTTGGGCACCGCGCCCGAGTACGAGCCATAGCTGGTGGTCGAGTCGCTGATCTGGCAGAAGTAGCCCCAGCGCCGGATGTCGCTCACCTGCAGGTCCTGCTCCAGCATCGGCACCACGCAGATGGGGAAGTCGCCGGCGATGCCGCCGCCGATCTGGAAGAAGCCGAGCGAATGTTGTCGCGAGGTCTCCTGGTACCAGTGCGCCAGCTGCATCATGTACTCGATGCCGGTGCGCACGGTATGCACCTTCTTCACGTCGCCGTTGATGACGTGGCTGGCAAAGACGTTGCCCATGGTGGAGTCTTCCCAGCCGGGCACGATGATCGGCAGGTTCTTCTCGCAGGCAGCCAGCATCCAGCTGTCCTTCGGATCGATCTGGTAGTGCCGCTCGAGCTTCCCCGAACGCAGGATGCGGTAGAAGAACTCGTGCGGGAAGCAGGCCTCGCCCTTGCGGTCGGCGGCCTGCCACTCGTCGAGCATCGCCCCCTCGATGCGCCGGATGGCCTCCTCCTCGGGGATGCAGGTGTCGGTCACCCGGTTGAGATGGCGCGCCAGCAGCGCCTCCTCGTCCGCGGCCGAGAGCTCGCGGTAATGCGGCACCCGCACGTAATGGTCGTGGGCCACGAGGTTGAAGATGTCTTCCTCGAGGTTGGCCCCGGTACAGCAAATGGCGTGCACCTTGTCCCTGCGGATCATCTCGGCCAGCGACAGCCCGAGTTCTGCCGTGCTCATGGCGCCCGCCATGGTCAGGAACATCTGCCCACCCCGGTCGAGGTGATGCACCCAGGCATCCGCCGCATCGACCAGCGACGCCGCGTTGAAATGCCGGTAGTGGTGGTGGATGAACTCGCTGATTTTTCCCATCTTTTTCGTCCTGCTCCAGGCGTGGGTGGAAAGGCAAGCTTAGAGCAAGCCAGCGCGGGTGTTAAACGCGCGGGGGCGGCGGCTCATCGCCGTGCCGCCGTACCGCCAGGGGCCGTGCCACGGGCCCGCTCATGCCGCCGGCACCTGCTGGCTGAGGCAATGCAGCGTGCCCAGTCCGACGACGATGTCGAAGGCATCCACCGGCACCACGCGCCGCCCGGGAAAGCAGCGGGCGAGCGTCGCCGCGGCTTCTTCGTCCTGCGCGCAGCCGAACACCGGCAGCAGCACCACGCGGTTGCCGATGTAGAAATTGGCGTAGCTTGCCGGCAGGCGCTCGCCACGGCGCACCAGCGGCGGCGGCATCGGCAGCTCGACCACCCGCAGCGGGCGTCCATCGGGCAGGCGCATGGCCGCCAGGCGCTGGCGATTCTCGCGCAGCGGCTGGTGGTTGCCCTCCGCGGGATCGGGCTCCATCACCGTGACCACGGTGTCCTCGGCCACGAAGCGGGTGATGTCGTCGATGTGGCCATCAGTGTCGTCGCCGAGTATGCCGTCGCCCAGCCAGAGCACCTGCTCGACGCCGAGGTTGTCGCGCAGCCGCTGCTCGATCTCGCCACGCGAGAGCTGCGGGTTGCGGTTGGGATGGAGCAGGCACTGCTCGGTGGTGAGCAGCGTGCCGGCCCCGTTCACCTCGATGGAGCCACCCTCGAGGATCATGTCCACGGTGCGGAAAGGCACGCCGAGCTCGCCCGCCATGCGCTGCGGGATCTCGTTGTCGAGGTCGAAGGGTGGGTACTTGCCGCCCCAGGCGTTGTAGCCGAAGTCGAGTGCCAGCAGCGGCGCCTCGCCGCCCGGCCGGGTCACGAAGATCGCCCCGTGGTCGCGGCACCAGGCATCGTTGGTGGGCCAGCGGTGCAGCCGCAGCCGCGCCGGATCGGCCTTGCCCTCGAACAGGCCGGCCACATGCCGCTCGTGGCGCTCGTCGAGCACGTTGATGTGCACCAGCTCGCCCTCGCTGAGCGCCGCCACGGCCGCCGCCAGCGAGCGCTCGGCGGCTTCCAGCACCCCCTCGCCCGGCCAGGTCTCGGGATTCTGCGGCCAGGAGAACCAGGTGGCCTGGTGCGGCGCCCACTCCGGCGGCATGCGATAGCCACGGGCGGCGGGTGTCGGGAAGGCGGGAGCGGCGGTGCTGGTCATGGCAGCTGCAACCTGGGGTGCACGGCCCGTTGCGGACCGCGGTGGGAACAGCGGCGGCCATTGGCCGCGTGGAGGCCGCGCACTATAGGTCAGCGGCGGGGGGTGTCAATACTCCGCTCATTCCTGTCGCGCCTGCGGCTCTGCGGCGTCCAGGTAGGACACCAGCACTTTCTCCAGCGCGGCATGGTCGGACACGCCCTGCAGCAGCCGGCCGCGGACCACGGAGCCCGTGCTGGCACCGACCAGAAAGCTCGGCGTGCCACGGGCGCCCGCCCGGCGGGCGGCGTCGACATCGGCGTCGAGCCGCGCCTGGTGGCGTGGTTCCGCGCGACAGGCGGCAAAGAGCTTCGCATCCAGCCCCAGCTGCTCCGCATGCGCCTCCAGGTCCTGCTCGCGCAGCTGCCCGGCGGCGGCGAACAGCGCATCGTGCATTTCCCAATACTTGCCCTGCTCGCCGGCGCAGGCGGCGGCGATGGCGCCGGCACGGGCGCGCGGGTGCCCGGGCAGCGGGAAGTCGTGCACCACGTAGCGCAGCCGGCCCGTGTCGACATAATCCGCCTTGAGCCGCGGCCAGCTCTCGGCGGCGAAGGTCTGGCAGTACGGACACTCGTAGTCGCTGAACTCGACCAGCGTCACCGGGGCCGCCGGGTCGCCGCGCACCGGCCGCCCGCCGATATCCACCTGCGGCACCAGCGCCGAGAGCGCGGGTGGCGGCCGGGCCGGGGCCTTGCCGAGCCCGAGGCTCGAACCGTATTCGGGCGCCGGTCGTACCGGGGCCTCGTCCGCGATGAGCGGAGTGCTGAGCATCGCCAGCATCACCAGGACCGCGGTCAGCAGCTGCTTGGACATCGATCGGGCTCCAGCGGGACAGGCAGCGGAGTATACGCACACGCGCCACCGGCAACCTGCGCGCTGTCCGTGCCGCCAACGCCATGCACCAGCGGCGCCCGCCTGTGACGCCCTGCGCAGCCCCATCCGGCCGGCTGGGCTAGAATCCCGTGGTCTGGCTTGATTGGCGTCCCGATGCACCCAGCGCTGCGCACAGCACCGACCTTCCTGCTCGCCATCCTCGGCCTGGTGCTGGCCGGCTGTTCCTCGGCACCGCAGCTGCCCGCCGATGCCGGCAGCCTGCAGGTGGAGATTCCACCCATGGAGCTGGGGCCGGCGCCCGACCCGGTGCGCTCGCAGATCGTCTTCACCGCCATGCAGATGATGGGCACACCCTACCGCTATGGCGGCAGCACCCCCGAGGGCTTCGACTGCAGCGGCCTCGTGCAGTACGTCTACAACAGCGCCGGGCTCAGGGTGCCGCGCACCTCGCGCGAGCAGCTGGCGGCCAGCGCCCCGGTCGGGCTCGGCGAGGCCGCGCCGGGCGACCTGCTGTTCTTCCAGAGCAAGACCAGCTCGCACGTCGGCATCTACCTCGGCGATGGCCGCTTCGTGCACGCCCCCTTCACCGGGCGCAACGTCGAGATCGGCAGCCTCGAGCAGGCCTACTACCGCAACAACCTCGTGCGCGCCGGGCGCATGCCCGGTGTCGCCACCTCCACCACCGCCGCCTGCAGTGCCGAGCCGGACAGCCACTGCTGAGCACCCGGCCGGGCGGGCCATCCGCGCCGATGGCCGGGAGCGCGACCACGAATGCCTGCCTGACCGTGGCTGCGCAGGAAAGCCGCTCCAGCCACCTGCCAGGAAAACCTGAGATGCACTGCAGCCGCTGCGGCGTACCCATCGCTTCGAGTTCGGCGTTCTGCACCCAGTGCGGGAACCCCGTGCATGGCGCGTCCTGCAACGACCAGCAGGCCATGGAGGACCATGGCCTGTCGCTGAAAACGCTCTACGAGGCTTTCATCGGCCCGCGCAAGGCGGGTTACTACCTGCCCATCTTCGAGCGCTTCGACCGTGATGGCTCCCTCCTCAGCTGGAACTGGCCGGCCGCGCTGATCACGCAGCTGTGGATGCTGCGCCGGGGGATGTTCCTGTGGGGGCTCGTCCTCTACCCGCTGTTCGGCTTCCTCGCCACCCTGCTTCTGGTGCTGCCGGTCGCCTTCATGCTCGGCGACGACTTCGAGTCGTGGGCGGATTCATTCGCGCTGGTGGTGACGCTGGTCCTGGTCATCGTCACGGGGCTGCTCGGCAACCGCATCTTCCACCGCCACGTGCGCGCGCTCATCGCGAAAAGCGGCGGCCTCGGCCTCTCCGATGCAGGCCGGAAGGAGTGGCTGGCACGCAAGGGGAGCAACCGCACCGGGTTCATCATCATCGCCATCCTGCTCCTGGCCGGCGTCGCCGGCATCATCGCGGGGATCACCATCCCCGCCTACGCCGATTACCTCGACCGCGCCAGGGTCCACGAAGGCCTGGTGGCGGCCGAACAGGTCAAGGCGGCCTATGCCGGGCACCTGGCGGAGACCGGTGAATGGCCGCTGTCGATGGCCGAGCTCGGGCTTGCGGAAGAAAGCGCGGCCTACGGGGAAGCCGTCAGTTCCATCACCATCGGCCCGGAGCTGGAAATCCGCATCACCCTGCGCGGGGGCAAGGTCGATGGCGGGAGCATCGTGCTGATCCCGTCGGCCGACGCGGACACCGAAGACGGGCCCATCGAGTGGAGCTGCCGCACGCAGACCGTGCCCATCAGGTACGTGCCGGCAGCCTGCCGCTAGCGGCCCGCGAGCACCGCACCGGCGCGGACGCGCTCAGGCCGGTGTCAGCTCGCCGTTGGCATCCTCGATGTAGGGCACCCAGCCGACGCCGAGGAAGCGCAGCTCGATATCGCCCGCCTTGGGGCGCACGGTGATCTCCTTCAGGCACTCGGTCTGCGCGTCGAAGGAACCCATGGTGCGGGCCAGGTCCTCCTGGAACTGCGCCTCCAGCGCCTGCTTGTCGGCCTGCACCTGTTCCAGCGTCTCCCTGGCGCGGCCGACCTCGTCCGCCTTGCGCTTGACGCTGCTGCCGCGGCGCATGGCGGTGCCGACGCGCGATGCCGAGCCGAGCGAACGCCCGCGGCCGAAGATGGCGCCCAGCACGGCGGTGCCGACCGCCGTCATGGCACCGATCATGGCATCCGTCTCCTGCCCGGCCTTGCGCTCATGCGCCTGCCGCGCACGCAGCTCGCGCCCCTCGAAGGCCTTGAACTTCGGCGCGTATTTCTGCTTGAGCTTCGCCGCCTCGAGGTCGCGCTGCTCGTTGGCCACCTGCTGCAGGCGGATGCGGAAGGCGCGCTTGTCCTCGCCGGGCTGCGAGGTGGCGCCCAGGCGCTCGCACTTGTAGATGGTGAGCGCGCGCTCGAGCCCGATCCAGCGACGGAACTGGCGGTCCCACTGCTTGAAGTTGGCCGCCTGCAGCATGGCCTCGGGCAGCTCGCCGAACACCGCATCGGGCTCGGCCTCGTTCTCGAGGTCGCGCGCGCGTATGCTCAGCTCCTCGGCCTTCGACCACTCGATGCCGCCGGCGCCCTCGGGCGGCCTGGCGACCAGCATGAACTTGCGCTGCTCGTTGATGCCCAGGTTGAGGTTGCTGTAGGCCACCGCGGCGGCAGCCAGCACCCGCGGCTGGTAGACCAGACGCTCGCCGGCGTGCGGCAGCCTGGCCGCCGGCACGAACAGCTGCTTCACCAGCGCGGGCAGCACCGGGCGCACGTGCGCCACCGGCATGTGCACCGGCACCTCGGCCGGCGGTGCTGCTGCCTGCGCGGCACGCGAGGCCATCAGCTGGCGGATCTGCTCGCGGCTGAGCGGGCCCGCCAGGTAGCTCATCACCCAGCGCGTGGTGAATACCTCGGGGCGCTCCTCGTTGACGTTGTGGAGCAGGAACTGCCGCTTGCCGAGGCCGGCGAGCGTCTGC
>JACFNV010000111.1 GCA_019454675.1 Gammaproteobacteria bacterium
GGCCCGCGCGGTCCAGCGCCCTGGCCAGCGCCGCCACCAGGTAGAAGGCCACGCCCACGCCGCACAGCGCCTTGCTCTCGAAGGCCTCGGCCACGAGGTTCGGGTTGACGATCGCCCTGGCCGCCGGCAATTCCGGCCCGGGGAGGTGATGATCGGTCACCAGCACGTCGATGCCGAGCGCCGCGGCCCGCGCCACACCCTCGAGGCTGCTGATGCCATTGTCCACCGTGACGACCAGCCCGGGCCGGCGCGTTGCCGCAAGCTCGGCCACCGCGGGCGAGAAGCCGTAGCCGAATTCGAAGCGGTTGGGCACCAGGTAGTCGACCCTGGCAAAGCCCATGGCGCGCAACACGCCCACCAGCAGCGCGGTGGCGGTGGCGCCATCGGCGTCGTAATCACCGGCGACGAGGATGGCGATCCGGCGCCGGTGGGCATCGACCAGCACCTCGGCCGCCTGCTCCACGCCGCCCAGCGAGCTGACGGGCAGCAGGCCCGACAGCGAGCTGGCAAGCTCGGCTGGCTGCACCTGCCGCGCCGCGTAGACGCGCCGCAGGACGGGATCGAGGCTCGCCGGCAAGGCCAGGTAGAGTTGCTCGGGCACCGCCCGGCGACGGATGGAAAGCCCGGGGATGACAGTCGATCCGCCCACGACTAAGCTGGCCCGGCACACGGGAAATGCGGGACTGGCGTGAAACTCGAACCGGACACCGGCGCAGGCAACCTCATCCGCGGCCTGGCCGAGGGCGCGATACTGGTCGGCGACGAAAGCCTCAGCCAGCCGTTCATCCTCACCATCGACCACCTCATCCGTGACTGGGCACCGCCAGCCGTGGAGGATCTCTCGGCAGGCGACTTCGAGGCAATCCTCGCCCTCGAGCCCGAGGTGATCCTGCTGGGCACCGGTGCGCGGCAACGCTTTCCGCCGGCACGCCTCACCGCCGCCATCCTGCGCCAGGGCGTCGGCATCGAGGTCATGAACACGGCGGCCGCCTGCCGCACGTACAACGTGCTGGCCGGCGAGTTCCGCAGGGTGGCCGCTGCACTGTTCATCACCTGAGCCCGGCCTGGCCATCGCCGCGTGCCGGCAGCTGGCGCAGCGGATCGACGGGCGTGCCATTGCGGCGGATCTCGAAGTGCAGCACGGCATCGTACCCGGCGCCGGGTCCCATGTGGCCGATGGCCTGTCCCGCGCGCACCCGCTCGCCCTCGCGCACCAGCAGGTCGGCATGGTGCCCGTAGGCCGTCAGCCAGCTCCGGTTGTGGCGCACGATGACCAGCAGCCCGTAGCCGGTCAGGCCGCTGCCGGCGTACACCACCTCGCCATCGGCGCTGGCCACCACCACCTGCCCGGGCTGGCCACCGAGGAGGATGCCCGAGGCCGTGCGGGCCGATGCGCCAAAGCCGCCCAGCAACCGGCCCGAGGCCGGCCAGCGCCAGCCGCTTGCCGGTGGCGGCACCTCCGGGGCGGCAGGCGTCGCCTTGCGGGGGGCGGTGGCAGGCTTTCCAGGCGCGGCGGCAACGCCCGAGGTAGCGCCCGGACCCAGCCGCAGGCGCTGCCCGGGGTAGATCAGGCTGCCATCGCCCAAGCGGTTCCAGCGCGCCAGGTCGCGGTGATCGACGCGAAAGCGGCGGGCGATGCTGTACAGCGTGTCACCGGGGCGCACCACGTACTCGGCGCCGCTCCCGCCATCCCCGGCAGGCCCCAGGCCGGCACAGCCCGCCAGCCACAAGGCGGCGAGCGCCACTACGAGGACGGCGCGCAAGACCACCCTGTCACGGTTTTTCAGTCCTTGCCCCCAGCAGCGGCACGAAACTGACGCGCTCGAGGCACTCGCGCTTGATGCCCTCGGCGGTACGCGTCAGGCGCAACAGTTCCTGCTGGCCGGGTGGCCCGACCGGGATGATGAGGCAGCCCCCGGGGGCCAGCTGCTCGAGCAGCGCCCGCGGCACCTCGGCGGGCGCTGCCGCGACGAGGATGGCGCTGAACGGGGCCTGCCCCGGCCAGCCCTCGCAGCCATCGCCGTGCCTGAAGCGGATGTTGCCGAAGCCAAGCGAGGTCAGGCGCTCGCGTGCCGCGCGCTGCAGGCTGGCGATGCGTTCGATGGTGAAGAGCTGGCGGGCCAGCGGTGCCAGCACCGCCGTCTGGTAACCGCAGCCGGTGCCCACCTCCAGCACCTTTTCCAGGCGGCCCGCATCGGCCCCTTCGAGCAGCGCCTGGGTCATCAGGGCAACGATGTAGGGCTGCGAGATGGTCTGGCCCTGGCCGATCGGCAGCGCGCTGTCCTCGTAGGCACGGCTGGCCAGCGCCTCGTCGATGAACAGGTGGCGCGGCACCATGCGGATCCGCTCGAGCACCGTCGCATCGTGGATGCCGCCGGCGGCCAGCCGGCGCACCAGCCGCTCGCGCGTGCGCGCCGAGGTCATGCCGATGCCGCGATGGTCCCCGGGGTCGGTGGCGCTCATGGCAACCAGCCGGCCAGCCCGGCAATGGCCTGGTGGTGGGTGAGGTCGAAGCGCAGCGGCGTCACCGAGATCCTGGCTTCGTGGATGGCATGGAAGTCCGTGCCCGGACCGGCATCATGCCCGGCCCCCACCTCCCCCATCCAGAACACGGGGCGCCCCCTGGGGTCGGCCGACTCGACCACCGGTTCGGCGCGATGCCGGCAGCCCAGGCGGGTGGCCTCGAAGCCGCGGATCTCGCCGAAGGGAAGGTCCGGCACGTTCACGTTGAGGATCGTGTCCGGCGGCAGGGGATCGCGGTGCAGCTTCTCGAGCAGCATCCGCACCGCCTGGCCTGCGCTGTCGAAGTGGCGCAGCGCATGGCCGGCCAGCGACACGGCGATCGCCGGCAGGCCCAGCGAGCGGCCCTCCACGGCCGCCGCCACGGTGCCCGAGTAGAGGACGTCGTCACCGAGGTTGGCGCCATGGTTGATGCCGGCGATCACCATGTCCGGCTCGTGGTCCAGCAGCCCGGTGATCGCCAGGTGCACGCAATCGGTGGGGGTGCCGTTGACGTAGAACATGCCCTCGCGGCTGCGTCCCACGCGCAGTGGCGTATCCAGCGTCAGCGAATGGCTGGCACCGCTCTGGTTGCGATCGGGTGCCACGATGGTGAGTTCGGCCAGGTCGGCGAGCGCCAGCGCCAGCGTCGCCAGTCCCTCGGACTGGTAGCCGTCATCATTGCTAAGCAGTATCTTCAAGGTCCTCCACTCCTCGCGCGCCTCATCATACCGGGAGCGCCAGAAGCACAGGCCGATGAGCAGCAAGCCGCCTAAAAATATCAATTCGGAAGACGAGGCGCTATTCCGCGCCGCCGCTGCCGGCACGCGCCCGCTCTCCACCCGGCACGTCACGCTGCGCCAGCCACCGCTGCCGGCACCCGCTCGCAAGCGCCGCCAGCAGGAGGCACAGCTCCCGCTGGAGCCCGCACCCGGGCCGCCGGGGCCGGGCGAGGACGAAGCCGGCGAGCCGGCAGACTTCCGGCGCGACAGCGTCCCCCGGCAGGACTTCAGGCGCCTGCGGCGTGGCGAACTCCGTGCCGGGGCGGAAATCGACCTGCACGGGCTGAGCAGCAGGCAGGCACATGCAGCCCTGCGGGACTTCATCGCCGAGGCCATCGACGAGCGGCTGCAGTGCGTGCGCGTCATCCACGGCAAGGGCCTGCGCTCGGGCAGCCGCGGCCCGGTGCTCAGGCAAAACGTCAGGCACTGGCTGCGGCAGTGGGACGAGGTGCTGGCCTTTGCCCCCGCCCCGGTGCACGACGGTGGCAGCGGCGCGCTCCACGTCCTCCTGCGCCGGCGCTGAGCCCGCCCTACTTCGCCAGTCGCGCCACCAGCGCCCGCATGCCGGCCTGGGTCTCATCGGAGAACCACAGCTCGGTCGCCAGGCGGGCATCGGCCTCGGGCTCCAGCAGCGAGACCAGCCGCCGGCGCGCGAGCTTCATCGCCAACGGCGGCAGCGCCGCCAGCCGTTGCGACCATTCCACCGCCCGGTCCATGAGCTGCTCGGCCTCCACCAGTTCGTCCACCAGGCCGATGTCGAGCGCCTCGTCCATGCCGACCAGCTGGGCGGTCATCGCCAGCCGCTGGGCAACGCGCGCGCCGAGCAGGTGCTCGAAGGCCAGCATGATGCAGTCGGGCACCGGCAGCCCGACCGCCACCTCGTTGAGGCCGATGCGGAAATTGCCGCGGGCGGCCATGCGGTAGTCGCAATGGATGGCAAGCACCGCCCCGCCGGCCGGGGCGTGGCCGCTGAGCGCCGCCACCACCGGCACCGGGCTGCTCGCCAGCGCGTGGCTGAGGCGGAAGAACTCCAGCCAGAAGGCCTCGATGGCCGGGCGCGGCTGCGGCAGCAGCTCGGGGACATCCAGCCCGCCGCTGAACATGCCCGGCCGCCCGGTGAGGATGACCACCCGGGCACCCGCGGCACAGGCCTGTCCATGCGCTTCGCGGATGGCCGCCGTGAAGGCGGTGTTGAGCGCATTGGCCGGCGGCCGGTCGAGGGCGATGGTGGCGATTCCCGCCTGGATGTCCGAACGGATCATGGCTGCTTCCCTGCGGCTGGCCCGCGCTGACGCCTCACTGGCTACGCCCCTGGACGGCCAGGGCAGGCGCCTCGGTGAAGACATAGAAGGTTTCGTTGGCGCCGATCAGGCCGATGTCCGAACGGGCGCGCTCCTCGAGTGCCGCGAAGCCCTGGCGCAGGTCACCCACCTCGGCCTCCAGGCGGCGGTTGCGCTCGGCCATCCGCCGGTTCTCGGCACGCTGCTGCACCAGCTGCTCGCGCAGCTGCGCCACGCCGCGCAACCCGTCCTCGGCCAGCCACAGCCTTACCTGCAGCAGGACGAGGACGACGACCAGCACGATGGCGAGCGCGCGCTGCAGCATCCGCCTCAGCCCCCGATGCCCGCCGGGAATGCCGAATGGCCGGCATAGCGCGCCGCGGGCCCGAGCAGTTCCTCGATGCGCAGCAGCTGGTTGTACTTGGCCATGCGGTCGGAGCGGCACAGCGAACCGGTCTTGATCTGCGTGGCGCTGGTGCCTACCGCGATGTCGGCGATCGTGGCGTCCTCGGTCTCGCCCGAGCGATGCGAGACCACGGCCGCATAACCCGCCGCGGTTGCCATGCCGATGGCGTTGAGCGTCTCGCTCAGGGTGCCGATCTGGTTGGGCTTGATGAGGATGGCATTGCCGATCCTGCGCTGGATGCCCTCGGCCAGGATCGCGGTATTGGTGACGAACAGGTCGTCTCCCACCAGCTGCACCCGTGCGCCGAGCTCGCGCGTGAGCAGCGCCCAGCCATCCCAGTCGCTCTCGGCCATGCCGTCCTCGATGCTGATGATCGGATAGGCATCGACCAGGCCGCGCAGGTAGGCGGCAAACTCGTCCGGCCCGAAGCTGCGCCCCTCGCCCTCGAGGTGGTAGCGCCCTTCCCTGAAGAACTCGGAGCTGGCGACATCGAGCCCGAGGCGGATGTCCGCGCCGGCACGGAAGCCTGCCTTCTCGATGGCGGTCATGATCACCTCGAGCGCGGCGGCATTGGACGGCAGGTCCGGTGCGAAGCCGCCCTCGTCGCCCACCGCGGTGGCGAGCCCGCGCCCCTTGAGGACCGCCTTCAGGGCATGGAACACCTCGACGCCATGGCGCAGCGCCTCCCTGAAGCCGGGCGCACCCACCGGCAGGATCATGAACTCCTGGATGTCGACGTTGTTGTCGGCATGCGCACCGCCGTTGATGTTGTTCATCATC
>JACFNV010000112.1 GCA_019454675.1 Gammaproteobacteria bacterium
ACATCCGCAAGCAGCTGCTGGAGTACGACGACGTCGCCAACGACCAGCGCAAGGTCATCTACCAGCAGCGCAACGAGCTGATGGTCGCCGAGGACGTGCTCGACGCGGTCGACGGCATCCGCGACGAGGTGGTGGGCGAGGTGGTCGACGGCTACCTGCCGCCGGGCAGCGTCGAGGAGCAGTGGGACATCCCCGGCCTGGCGCAGGCGCTGGAGCGCGAGTTCATGATCCGCCTGCCGCTGGCCGACTGGCTCGGCACCGACAAGCAGCTCAACGGCGAGGGCCTGCGCGAGCGGGTGGTGGGCGACATCGCCGCCGCCTATGCGCGCAAGTGCGAGGAGATCGGCGCGCCGATCATGCGCCAGCTGGAAAAGCAGGTCATGCTCCAGCACCTCGACCAGCAGTGGAAGGAACACCTGGCGGCGATGGACTACCTGCGCCAGGGCATCCACCTGCGCGGCTATGCGCAGCGCGACCCCAAGCAGGAATACAAGCGCGAGGCCTTCGAGATGTTCGCGCAGATGCTCGAGCGGGTGAAGCACGAGACCGTCTCGCTGCTCTGCCGCGTGCGCCTGCGCAGCGAGGAGGAGGTCGATGCGGTGGCCGGCATGCGCGTCCCCGACGAGCGGCGCATGCAGTACAGCCATGCCGAGGCCGCCTCGCCGATGGCGGCACCGGCCGCGGGGGCACCGGTGGGCAGCGCCCACCCGGCTGCCGGCGCCAGGCAGCCCGCGCCGCTGCCGCCGCCCGCACCCGCCGATACGCCTTTCGTGCGCGACGGGCGCAAGATCGGCCGCAATGAGCTTTGTCCCTGCGGCTCGGGCAAGAAATACAAGCAGTGCCACGGGCGCATGAGCTAGGGCCGCCGGTCCACGTCGTTGCCGGGGTGATCCACCGCGCCGGCGGCCAGGTGCTGATCAGCGGGCGCCGGCCCGGCACCCACCTGGCCGGTGGCTGGGAGTTTCCCGGCGGCAAGCTGGATCCCGGCGAGACCCCGCTCGCCGCGCTCAGGCGCGAGCTGGCCGAGGAGCTTGGCATCGAGGTGCTGGCTGCCGAGCCGCTGCTGCAGTGCCGCCATGCCTATGCCGACCGGCTGATCCTGCTCGATGTCTGGACCGTGCTGCGCCATGCCGGCGAACCGCGGGCGCTGGAGGGCCAGCCGCTGCGCTGGGAGGCCATCGAACGGCTGCACGCGGCCGGCATGCTGCCCGCCGACCGCCCGGTGATCGATGCGCTGCTCGCCGCGGGCGGCGGCTCAGCAGAGCGTTAGCTGGAAGCGGACGTCGCGCGTCACCTGCACCGGCCGGTCGCGGCTGGCGGGCCACTCCATGAAGCGCATGGTGAAGCGGTGGTGGCTGCCGCTGATCTCCGGGTAGATGGCGCTGCCGGCAGGCAGGCCGATGCGCAGCAGGTTGCTGGCGCTGTCGCGCGCCAGCACGTGGTAGTAGACGCCATTGCTGGCCAGCTGGCTGGTGGGCGGCGTGCTTTCACGCACCAGCCACAGCAGCTCGATGATGCTGTTGCACAGCGGTCGCAGCGTGGCCATCCAGCGCTCGACATCGGCCAGCCGCTCGGCATGCGGCTTGCGCAGCCAGTGGCTGTACTCGGGCAGGTCGAACTCGCAGACCCCGCCGGGGATGGCGCTGCGGTGCTTGATGGCGCTGAGGAACTCGTTCTCGCGCAGCGGCTGCAGGTACTGCGAGCCGACCGCGGCCAGCTCCTCGCGCAGCTGGCGCAGGTTGTCGAGCACCGCGCGCAGCCGGCCGTCGTCCACCGCCGGCATGTTCTGGTAGCGGTCGAAGAGGAACAGCTGGCGGTCGAGCTCCTTGAGCACGTCGTTGCGCACGTCGCCGCGGTTGAGGACCGCGACCATGTCGAGCAGGCTGGCGATCACCACGCGGGTGTTCCAGGCTGGGACGGCATCGACGTGGAACAGGAATTGCTGGTAGAGGTCTTCGATCCGCAGGAAGGTGCGCATGCGCTCGGCCAGGGGCTGCTCGTAGAGCTCGGGTGCAGCGGCTGGGGGTGCGGGGTGCACCTTGGCGGAGGACGTCATTGTTGTGCGCTTTGTTCCCGGTCCGATGGCGGAATCGCGATCAGCCGGTATTCTGCGCTACGCGGCACGGCAGGGCAACGCGCGGGCGTGCGGGCGCACGCCGTGCCTCTCAGTGCGCGGCGGGTGGCCCGCTTTGCGCCGCATCGGCAAGCGCCAGGTAGCGCCGATGCAGCGCCTGCACCTGCGCCTGCAGCGTCTGCGCGGCCTCGTCCTCGTTGCGGATGATGTCGTCGGCATGCCGCTGGCGGCTGGCGCGGTCGAGCTGCGCGGCAAGCATGCGCCGCGCCTGCGCCGGGTCCTCGGCATCGCGTGCCAGCAGGCGCCGCAGCTGGGTCTCCGGCGCGCAATCCACCAGCAGCACGCGGTCGACGTGGCGGTCGAAGCCCGCCTCGACCAGCAGCGGCACCACCAGCAGCTGGTAGGGGCCGCCGGCGCGGGCGGCGGCGGCCAGCGTGGCCGCCTCGATGCGCGGATGGGTGATGGCCTCCAGCCGGACGCGTGCCGCCGGGTCGGCAAAGACCCGCGTGCGCAGCCGGCGGCGGTCGAGCGTGCCCCCGGCATCGAGCACCTCCGGACCGAAGGCGGCGACGATCTCGGCCAGCCCCGCCGAGCCGGGCTGCACCACTTCGCGCGCCAGTTCGTCGGTGTCGATGACCGGCACGCCGAGCCCGGCAAACAGCCGCGCCACGGTGCTCTTGCCGCTGGCAATGCCGCCGGTGAGCCCGATGCGCGGGATGCGGGTGGCGGGTTGCTCCGCGGCCATGGTGGCCTCAGAGCCCGCTGAAGCGCAGGTAGCCGTCGATGATCGGCCGGCCCCAGAGCAGCGCCACGAAGCCGGCCACCGCGAGATAGGGGCCGAAGGGCAGCGGCTGCGCACCGTCGCGGCCGCGCAGCGCCACCAGCGCCAGGCCGATGAGGGCACCGGCCAGCGCGGAGAGCAGGATGATGAGCGGCAGCTGCTGCCAGCCCAGCCAGGCGCCGAGCGCGGCCAGCAGCTTGAAGTCGCCGTGGCCCATGCCCTCCTTGCCGGTGATGCGCAGGAACACCTGGTAGACCAGCCACAGGCTGAGGTAGCCCGCCATGGCACCGATGACCGCGCTGCGCAGGTCGGCCAGCCCCAGCTGTTGCGGGGCGCCGAGCAGTGCCATCAGCAGCCCGCCCCAGAGCAGCGGCAGGGTGATGGCATCGGGCAGGATCTGGTGGTCGATGTCGATGAAGGCCAGCGCGATCAGCGACCAGACCAGCGCCAGCGCGCCCGCGCCCGCCAGCGTCGGGCCGAAGTGCAGCACCACCAGCAGCGACAGCAGGCCGCTGAGCGCCTCCACCGCGGGGTAGCGTGGCGAGATGCGCGCGCCGCAGTTCGCGCAGCGCCCGCCAAGCCACAGCCAGCCCAGCAGCGGGATGTTGTGGATGGCGCGGATGGGCGCCCGGCAGGCGGGGCAGGCCGAGCGCGGCACCGCGAGGTTGTAGGGTTCGCCTGCGGGTGGCGGTGGCGCATCCGGGTCGAGGATGGCTTCGGCCTCGCGCCGCCAGGCGCGTTCGAGCATCAGCGGCAGGCGGTGGATGACGACGTTGAGGAAGCTGCCCACCACCAGGCCGAGCAGCACCGCGCACAGGCCGATGAACAAGGGCGCGCCCGCGATGCCGGTGCTCAGATGACCGCGCCCATCTTGAAGATCGGCAGGTACATGGCCACCACCAGGCCGCCGACCAGTACGCCGAGGATGGCCATGATCAGCGGCTCGAGCAGGCTGCTCATGGAGTCCACCGCGTTGTCCACGTCGGCCTCGTAGAAATCCGCCACCTTGGCCGACATCGCGTCCAGCGAGCCGGATTCCTCGCCCACCGCGATCATCTGCACCACCATGTTGGGGAAGATGCCGGTGTTTTCCATCGCCCGCTGCAGGCGCTGGCCGGTGGCCACTTCTTCCTTCATGTCGAGCACCGCGCGCTCGAACACCACGTTGCCGGTGGCGCCGGAGACCGACTGCAGCGCCTCCACCAGCGGCACGCCGGCGCTGAACATGGTGGACAGCGTGCGCGCGAAGCGCGCGATGGCCGCCATGGTGAGGATGTTGCCGATGATCGGCATCTTGAGCGCGAACCTGTCCTGCGCCTCGCGCAACCCGCGCGAGCGCTTGCGCGCCTGCAGGTAGCCGGCCACCGCCGCCACCACCACGATGAGCACGAAGATGCCCTTGGCCTGCAGGAACTTGGAGAGGTCGATCACCATGCGCGTGAAGGCCGGCAGGTCGGCGCCGAAGCCCTGGAACAGCGACTCGAACTGCGGGATCACGAACAGCAGCAGGATGACGGTGACGACGATCGCCACCACCACCACCGCGGCCGGGTAGAACAGCGCCTTCTTGATCTTCTTCTTGATGGCCTCGGTCTTTTCCTTGTAGGTGGCCACCTTGTCGAGCAGGGTGTCGAGCGCGCCCGAGTGCTCGCCCACCTCCACCAGGTTGCGGTAGAGGTCGTCGAAGTACAGCGGGTGCTTGGCCAGGCATTCGGTGAGCGAGGTGCCGCTCTCGAGGTCCTGCTTGATGGAGAGGATCAGCTTCTGCATGGCCGGGTTGTCGTGCCCGGCGCCGACGATCTCGAAGGCCTGCACCAGCGGGATGCCCGCCTCCAGCATGGTGGCAAGCTGGCGGCTGAACAGCGCGATGTCGCCGGGGGTGACCTTGCCCTTGCCCTTGAACAGGCTGGACTGCTTCTTGATGCGCACCGGCACCACGCCCTGCTTGCGCAGCTCCGCGCGCACCGCGGTCTCGGTGTCGGCCACGCTCTTGCCGCGCACCCGCTTGCCCGCCTTGTCGGTGCCCTCCCAGAGGAAGGCAAACTGCTTGCCGGCTATCTCTGCCATGAACGCACCACACGCACCCTGGTCAACGAAAACCCACCCCGCCAGGGGCCCAACTTAGCGGCCCCGCCCGCCGCGTGGCGGGAACTGTGCCGCAGAAATCAATCAATCGTCACCCGGTTGATCTCCTCGAGGCTGGTGATGCCGTCCTTCACCTTCTGCAGCGCCGAGCGGCGCAGGTCCCAGACGCCATCCTTCGCCGCCTGCGCGGCGATATCCTCGGCATTGCCGCCCTGCAGGATGATATGCGAGATGGCCTCGGTGACCGGCATCACCTGGTAGATGCCCACACGGCCCTTGTAGCCATCGCTGCAGCTGTTGCAGCCCACCGGCCCGTAGATGCGCAGCCCCGCGCGCACCGCCGCCTCGCTGAAGCCCTCCTTGAGCAGGGCCTCCTCGGGTATATCCTTGACTTCCTTGCAATTCTCGCAAAGCCGGCGCGCCAGCCGCTGGGCGATGATGAGGTGCACCGAGCTGGCGATGGCATAGGGCTTGACGCCCATGTCCACCAGCCGCGCGAGCGTCTTCGGCGCATCGTTGGTGTGCACCGTGGACAGCACCAGGTGGCCGGTCTGCGCCGCCTTGATGGCGATCTCGGCGGTCTCCAGGTCGCGGATCTCGCCGACCATGATCACGTCCGGGTCCTGGCGCAGGAAGG
>JACFNV010000113.1 GCA_019454675.1 Gammaproteobacteria bacterium
GGTAGGCCACGTACAGGTTGAGCGCGCCCACCACGATGAAGAAGACGACCCACATCAGGTTGAGGCGGCGCCAGTCACCCGCTGCCACGCTGATGGCTTCCTTGCTGGCGGATTCCATGAAGCGCTGGGCGATGGGCTTGCTGCCGATGTACTGGCTGCCAAGGAAGACGAGGGCAAAGATCCAGAAGAGGATGGTGGGCTTCCACTTGAAGACGAGATCGTTCTGCACCAGCAGGCTGGCGCCGCCGAGGACGATGACGAGGCCGGCCGAGGCGAGCGTCATGCGGGATACGGTTTTCGTGATGAGCCAGGTCAATGTCACCTGGATGGCCATGGCGGCCATGATCACGACGATGGCGGTGCGGAAGTCGCTGAACTTGTAGGCGACGTAGAACAGGACGACGGGCAGCAGGTCGATGAGCGCTTGCATGGGATACACCGCTGGGAACCCGCAGATGATAGCGAAAATCCCGGACGAGGTTGCCCCGTGCCGATAGAATGGCGGCCATGACCCAGCACTTCACCATGCACCCCGAGAACCCGCAGCAGCGGTTGCTCCAGCAGGCGGTCGCCATCCTCCGCGGCGGCGGGCTCATGGTCTATCCGACGGACTCCAGCTATGCCTTTGGCTGCCAGATGGGCGCCAGGGATGCGGTGGAGAGGATCGAGCGCCTGCGCCAGACCGGCAAGGACCACAATTTCACGCTGATCTGCCGCGACCTCTCCGAGGTGGCCAACTATGCCCGGGTGGAGGACTGGGCCTACCGGCTGCTGCGGGCGCACACGCCGGGGCCCTATACCTTCATCCTGTCGGCAACGCGCGAGGTGCCGCGCCGGCTGCAGAACCCGAAGCGGCGCACCATCGGCATCCGCATACCGGACCATCCGGTGCCGCTGTCCATCGTCGAACTGCTCGGCGAGCCGATCATGAGCTCGACGCTGATCCTTGCCGACGAGGACATGCCGCTCAATGATCCCGAGCTGATCGCGGCACGGCTGCACGGCCAGGTCGACCTGGTCATCGAGAGCGGCAACTGCAGCGTGGAGCCGACCTCGGTCATCGACCTGACCGCGGGCTTCCCGCAGGTGCTGCGCGTGGGCCGTGGCGATGTCTCCGCTTTCGCCTGAGCGCACCTGAGCCGCAACGCGCCCATGGGAGCCGGGAACAGCGCCGAATTCATCCGGATGATCGCCGTGGGTGCCATCCCGGTGATCTTTGCCATCACCCTGCACGAGGTGGCGCACGGCCGGATGGCGCGTCATTTCGGCGACCGCACCGCCGAGATGCTCGGGCGCCTGAGCATCAACCCGATACGCCATGTCGACCCGCTGGGCACGGTGCTCGTGCCGCTGCTGACCCTGTGGATGGGCGGGCTGCTGTTCGGCTGGGCCAAGCCGGTGCCCATCAATCCGCGTGCCATGCGCAATCCCCGCTATGCCATGGTTGCCGTGGCAGCAGCCGGGCCCGCCGCCAATCTGCTCATGGCATTCGGCTGGGTTCTGGTGCTGAGGCTCGCATCCAGCATGCTGGCAACGCTGCCAGGGGTGGGCGAGTTTCTCTTGCGCATGGCTGAAATAGGTATATTGATCAATTTATTGCTGCTTATTTTTAACCTGCTTCCCATCCTGCCGCTCGATGGCGGACGGGTATTGCGCGGGCTGGTGCCCGAGGCCATCGGGCGCAGGCTCGATGTCCTCGAGCCCTACGGTCTTATAATCGTCCTCGGCTTGCTGTTCCTCGGCACCTTCAACAAGGTGCTGGGTCCGCTGCTGATGAGCCTCAGCAAGCTGTTCTTCCTGTTGGGCGGCGTGAAAGGCGGTTGAGCATGGGGGCGAGCGAGGCACCAGGGGGAGGAGCGGACGACGCACTGCAGTCCGTGCCGGCTCCTGCCGGCAACCAGCCGACCCAGGCCGAGATGCCCTTCGCCATCGTCGAGGGCCAGCCGGTCACCGAGCTGCCGCGCGACCTCTACATCCCGCCCGATGCGCTCGAGGTCTTCCTCGAAGCCTTCGAGGGGCCGCTGGATCTCCTGCTGTACCTGATCCGGCGGCAGAACCTCGACATCCTCGACATACCGATCGCCGAGATCACCCGGCAGTACGTCAATTACATCGAGGTGATGAAGGATCTGCAGCTGGAGCTCGCGGGGGAATACCTGCTGATGGCTGCCATGCTGGCCGAGATCAAGTCGCGGATGCTGCTGCCGCGCCCCGAGTCGATCGACGAGGCGGAGGCTGATCCGCGGGCCGAGCTGGTGCGCCGCCTGCAGGAATACGAGCGCTTCAAGCAGGCGGCGGAGGCGATGGAGGAGCTGCCGCGCCTCGAGCGCGACATTCACCAGGCGCGGGCGGAGGTCGTCGAGAAGCCGGTTGCCGCCAAGCTGCCCGACCTCACGCTGAAGGAGCTGCTGCTGGCCTTCCACGAGGTGCTGCGGCGGGCCGAGATGTTCGCCGGGCACCGGGTGCGCCGCGAGCCGCTGTCGGTGCGCCAGCGCATGTCCGATGTCCTGGCCCACCTGCAGCGTGGCGGCTTCGAGGAATTCCATCGCCTGTTCGATGTCGCCGAGGGCCGCATGGGAGTCACGGTGACCCTGCTGGCCATGCTGGAGCTGCTCAAGGAATCGCTGATCGAAATCGTGCAGGCAGAGCCCTTTGCACCCATCCACGTGCGTGCGCTTGCCGCCGGGGCGACCACGCTGTTGCCGGCGCCAACCTCATCCCAAGAACAACCGGGGTAGCAGTCCATGGAAAACGGGCAGATCAAGAACGTGCTGGAGGCGGCACTGCTGGCAGCGGGCAGGCCGTTGTCCGTGGAGCAGCTGCGTGCGCTGTTCGGGGAGGAAGGGGCGCCCGAGCGTGATGACATCCGCGCCGCCATCGCCGCGCTGCAGGCCGATTACGAGGGCCGTGGCATCGCCGTCAACGAGGTGGCCAGCGGCTTTCGCATCGAAGTGCGGGCCAGCATGGCGCCATGGCTCGCCAGGCTGTGGGAGGAGCGTCCGCCGCGTTATTCGCGCGCGCTGATGGAAACCCTGGCCATCGTCGCCTACCGCCAGCCGGTGACGCGCGGTGATGTCGAGCAGATCCGCGGCGTTGCCGTGACCACCAACATCATGCGCACGCTGCTCGAGCGGGGCTGGATCAAGGTGGTGGGCTACCGCGACGTGCCGGGCAAGCCCGCCATGTATGGCACCACGCGCGACTTCCTCGACTACTTCAGCCTGTGCAATCTCGACGAGCTGCCGGCGCTGGGCGAGATCCGCGACCTCGACAAGCTGGGCGCCCAGCTCGAGCTGCCTGCCGGGGAGTTGTCCGCGGACGACGCACCGGGCAATGCCGGGCCACTGGTGCGCCCGCTCGATCCGGAGCTGCCGGCAGAGCCGGCCACCGTGGCCTCCATTGCCGTGGCGCGTGCCACCATGCCCGCGGCCGACATGCCCGATGAGGACGCTGGCCCGGAACAATCGGCCGAGATCATCCCCCTGAAGGCGCGCTGAGCGGACGTCGTCCGCCCGGGTACGCATCCATGGCAGAGCGGTTGCAGAAGTTCCTGGCCGGGACGGGCCTTGGTTCACGTCGCGAGATCGAGCAATGGATCAGCGCCGGGCGCCTGCAGGTCAACGGCAAGCCCGCGGTCCTCGGCCAGAAGGTCAGCGGCATGGAGCGCATCACCCTCGATGGGCGCCTGCTCCGGGGCGGCGGCCGGCAGCGGCCGGCCAAGCCGCGCATCCTGCTCTACCACAAGCCGGTGGGGGAGGTGTGCACCCGCACGGATCCCCAGGGGCGGCCGACGGTGTTCGACCGCCTGCCGCCGCTCGCGACGGCGCGCTGGATCAGCGTCGGGCGGCTGGACATCGATACCTCGGGGCTGCTGGTGTTCGTCACCGATGGCGAGCTGGCCCACGTGCTGATGCATCCTTCCGGCGGCTTCGAGCGCGAGTACGCGGCGCGGATCCGCGGCGAGGTGAATGCGCAGATGCTGGAACAGCTGTGCGCGGGCCTCGAGCTCGAAGATGGGCCCGCCCGCTTTGCCTCGGTCGATGTCGAGGGTGGCAGCGGCAGCAATCGCTGGTATCGCGTGGTCGTCGCCGAGGGGCGCAATCGCATCGTCAGGCGCCTGTGGGAGGCCGTTGGCTGCCAGGTGAGCCGCCTCATCCGCGTGCGCTTCGGCCCGCTCGCGCTGCCCCGGCACCTGGCGCGCGGGCGCTGGCTGGAGATGAATCCGCACCAGGTCGCCGACCTTTATGCGGCGGCCGGCCTGGCGCCGGCAGCCCGGCGCTCCGGCTGAGCCGCCTGCGGCTATCGACTACTGGCAATCGATGCTCTGGCCGGTGAAGCCCCTGCTGTCGGGCCCCATGAGGTACAGATAGGGCGCCATGATGCTGGCGGGCTCGGGGCGGGCATCGGGCACCTCGGCCGGGAAGGCGCTGCGCCGCATGGCGGTGCGCGTGCCACCGGGGTTGATGCAGTTGACGCGGATCCGCGTGATGTCCCGGGTTTCGTCGGCCAGCACCTGCGCCAGCCCCTCGACGCCGAACTTGGAGACCGCATAGGCGCCCCAGTAGGCGCGCCCGCGGCGGCCGACGCTGCTGCTGGTGAAGATCACCGAGGCGTCGTCCGCGGCCCGCAACAGGGGCAGCAGCTCGCGGCTGAGGACGAAGGCGGCCGTGAGGTTCACGTGCAGCACCTGGTGCCAGGTGCCGACATCGTAATGCTCGATGGGGCTGCGCTCGCCGAGGATGGCGGCGTTGTGCAGCAGCCCGTCCAGCCTGCCGTAGCTGGACTGTATCTGCGCCACGAGATCGAAGTAGGCCGGCCCCTGGGCGCGGGCGAGGTCGATGACGGCCAGCGCCGGGGGCGGGTGGCCGGCGGCGACGATCTCGTCGTGCACCGCCTCGAGCTTGCGCGTCGTGCGCCCGAGGAGGATGACGGTGGCGCCGTGCGCCGCGAAGCTGCGTGCGGCGGCGGCACCGATGCCGCTGCCCGCGCCGGTGACGAGGATGACGCGCCCGCCAAGCAGGTCGCCTGCCGGCTGGTAGTTGCGGGGATCGGGGTGGCTCATGCTCACTGCTCGGATGCTTCCTGATGGGGCTGGCCGGCGTGGCCGTCGCCCTCGCGGGTGGCGGCGGTGTCCGGGTCGTGTCCGGCCACCGTCCGTGGCGTCGATTCTACCTGCTGCGGGATTTCCAGCCCGTCGCGGGCACGGATGCCCAGATGGCCCAGCCTGCGGGCACCCGGCAGCACCCGGCGTTCGAGCGAGCCCACCGAATCGTTGAATGCCTTCACGCCGCCTTCGAGTTGCTGCCCGAGGCGTGCCATGTGGGCAAGGAAGGGGGTCAGCCGGTCGTGGAGCTCCTGTCCCGTGCGGCGGATTTCCTCCGCATTGCGCTCGAGGGACAGCTGTCGCCAGCCATGGGCGATCACCTTGAGCAGGGCCACCAGGCTGGAGGGCGTGGTCAGCACGACCTTGTGGCGCAGGGCATCTTCCAGCAGCCCGGGATCCTCGCCGAGCGCAGCGCCGAGGAACTGCTCGCCGCCAAGGCCGAGCAGGCGCAGGCCGCCGCGATC
>JACFNV010000114.1:0-3728 GCA_019454675.1 Gammaproteobacteria bacterium
AGGCCGCCATGCTGACCACCTTCAACGAGGTGGACCTCAGCGAGGTCATCGCGCTGCGCAAGCGTTATCGCGATGCCTTCGAGAAGCAGCACGGCGTCAAGCTCGGCTTCATGTCGTTCTTCGTCAAGGCCAGCATCGAGGCGCTGCGCCGCTTTCCGGTGGTCAATGCCTCGGTGGAAGGCAACGAGATCGTCTACCACGATTACCACGACGTCGGCATCGCGGTGTCCACCGACCGCGGCCTGATCGTGCCGGTGGTGCGTGATGCCGACCGCCTTTCCTTCGCCGACATCGAGGCCGCCATCAACGACTACGGTCGTCGCGCGCGCGAGGGCGGCATCGGCATGGACGAGCTGACCGGCGGCACCTTCACCGTGACCAACGGCGGCATCTTCGGCTCGCTGCTGTCGACGCCGATCCTCAACCCGCCGCAGAGCGCCATCCTCGGCATGCACAAGATCCAGGAGCGCGCGGTGGTGGTCGATGGCCAGGTGGTGGCGCGCCCGATGATGTACCTGGCGCTCACCTACGACCATCGCATCATCGACGGGCGCGAGGCGGTGCAGTTCCTCGTCGCGGTCAAGGATGCGCTGGAAGATCCCAGCCGCCTTCTCCTGCAGGTCTGATGCCATGAGCAGCAAGTTCGACGTCGTCGTCATCGGTGGCGGCCCGGCCGGCTACGTGGCCGCGATCCGTGCCGCGCAGAACGGCCTGTCCACCGCCTGCATCGATGCCTGGGTCGGTTCCGATGACAAGCCCTCGCCCGGTGGCACCTGCCTCAATGCCGGGTGCATCCCCTCCAAGGCGCTGCTGGAGTCCTCCGAGCTCTACCACCGCGCCCGCCACGAGTTTTCCACCCATGGCATCCGGCTGGGAGAGGTGGGCCTGGACCTCGCCGCCATGCAGGCGCGCAAGGATGCCATCGTCAGCCAGCTCTGCGGCGGCATCCAGGGGCTGTTCAAGGCCAACAAGGTCAGCTCGCTGGCCGGCCATGGGCGCCTCCTGCCCGGCAACAAGGTGGAATTCAGGCCGCATGCCGGCGAGCCGCAGTTGCTGGAGGCCGAGCACGTGATCCTGGCGACCGGCTCGGTGCCCACCGAGCTGAAGTCGCTGCCCTTCGACGGCCAGCGCGTGGTGGATTCCTCCGGTGCACTGGCCTTCTCCGCGGTGCCGCGCCGGCTGGGCGTCATCGGTGCCGGGGTCATCGGGCTCGAGCTCGGCAGCGTCTGGCGCCGGCTGGGTGCCGAAGTCACCGTGCTCGAGACGATGGATCGCTTCCTCTTCATGGCTGATGGCCAGATCGCCAAGGAGGCGGAGCGCCAGTTCCGCCGCCAGGGGCTCGACATCCATCTCGGCGCCAGGGTGCAGTCCGGCGAGCACGGCAAGGATGGCGTGCGGCTGCGCTACGACGACCGCCAGGGTTCGCACGAGATCGAGGTGGACCAGGTCATCGTGGCGGTGGGCCGGCGGCCGTGGACCGACGGCCTGCTCGACCCGCTGGCCGGCGTGGCGCTGGACGAGCGCGGCTTCATCAAGGTGGATGAGCACTGCCGCACCACCGCCGCCAATGTCTGGGCCATCGGCGACGTGGTGCGCGGGCCGATGCTGGCGCACAAGGGTTCCGAGGAGGGCGTCATGGTGGCGGACCTGCTTGCCGGCCAGTACGGGCACGTCAACTACGCCAACATTCCCTCGGTGATCTATACCGCCCCGGAGATCGCCTGGATCGGGCAGACCGAGGAAGAACTGAAGCAGGCGGGGACGGCCTACAAGACCGGTACCTTCAACTTCGCCGCCAGCGGCCGTGCCAAGGCCATGGACCAGGCGGCGGGGCTGGTGAAGATCCTTGCCGATGCGCACACCGATGCACTGCTCGGCGTGCACATCTGCGGGCC
Source organism: Gammaproteobacteria bacterium (assembly GCA_019454675.1). Classification (GTDB taxonomy): domain Bacteria; phylum Pseudomonadota; class Gammaproteobacteria; order Steroidobacterales; genus QUBU01. The sequence goes on from JACFNV010000114.1 coordinate 1,896, forward strand.
GATGGCCGGCGAGCTGATCGGCGAGGCGGTGCTTGCCATGGAGTTCCAGGCCACCGCCGAGGACCTGCAGCGCACCATCCACGCCCACCCGACGCTCACCGAGGCCGTGCACGAGGCGGCCCTGTCGGTGGACAAGCGCGCCATCCACGCCATCAATCGCTGAAGCCGGCCGGTGGCGGGCAGGCCTGCCCGCCACCGGTTGCCGGATGGTTTCCGGTATCATGCCGGGGTTGTCGTCGCGAGCTCCCGCCGGGCGCGGGCCGCTCGCCGGTTCCGCAGATGCCGGCCCCGCGTGCCGGTACCCATCCGGGCAGGAAGTGCATGGCTGGCCACAGCAAATGGTCCAATATCCAGCATCGCAAGGGTGCCCAGGATAAAAGGCGTGCCAAGGTCTTCACGCGGCTCATCCGCGAGCTGAGCATCGCCGCGCGCATGGGTGGCGAAGACGCGGCCACCAATCCGCGCCTGCGCCTGGCGCTCGACCGGGCACGGGCCGGGAACATGCCGCGTGACACCATCGAGCGCGCCATCAAGCGCGGCGCCGGCACCCTCGAGGGCAGCGAGATCCAGGAGATCAGCTACGAGGGCTATGGCCCGGGCGGTGTTGCCGTGCTGGTCAGCTGCATGACCGACAACCGCAATCGCACGGTGGCCGAGGTGCGCAGCACCTTCGTCAAGCATGGCGGCAGCCTGGGTGCCGAGGGCTCGGTGGCCTATCTCTTCAATGCGGCCGGCGTCCTCTCCTATCCGCCCGGGGTCGGGGAAGAGGCCCTGCTGGCGGCGGCGCTGGAGGCAGGTGCCGAAGACGTGCTGCCCGCGGATGATGGCGCGGCCGAGGTGCTGACCGCACCGGCCGACTTCGTCGCCGTCCGCGATGCACTGATCGCTGCCGGCTTCATCCCCGACAACGCCGAGCTCACGCTGCGGCCGGCCACGACCGTGCTGCTGGGGATGGAGGATGGCGAGCGTGCGGTCCGCCTGCTGGAGGCGCTCGAGGATCTCGACGACGTGCAGCAGGTCTACTCCAACGCCGAGTTTCCCGAGGAGCTGCTGGCCAGCCTCGGCTGAGGCCGGCCAGCGTACCCGATGGGCAGCATCGCAGCACCGGCCACCAGCCGCATCCTCGGCATCGATCCCGGCTCGAGGATCACCGGCTGGGGCGTGGTGGATACGCGCGGCCCGGCGGTGCGCTATGTCGCCAGCGGCTGCCTGCGTACCCGCGGGGCCGAGATGGCCGCCCGCCTGCGCGAGATCTTCATCGGCATCAGCAGCATCGTTGCGCAATACCAGCCTGCGGAACTGGCCATCGAGCGCGTCTTCGTGCATCGCAATGCCGACAGCGCGCTGAAGCTCGGCCAGGCCCGTGCCGCGGCCATCTGCGCCAGCTTCGGCATCGAGCTCAGCGTGCATGAATATGCCGCGCGCGCGGTCAAGCTGGCCGTGGTGGGGCAGGGTGGCGCGGAGAAGACGCAGGTGGCGCACATGGTGCGCGCCCTGCTGCAGATTCCCGCGCCGCTGGCCGCCGATGAGGCCGATGCCCTGGCCATTGCGCTGTGCCATGCGCACAGCCGCCCGCTGGGCAGCCGGCTGGCCACGGCGCAGTTGCGGGTGGTGCGCCGGTGATCGGCTCGCTGCGCGGCCTGCTGCTGTCCAGGGACCCGCCCCACCTGCTGGTGGAGGTGGCCGGCGTCGGCTACGAGGTCGAGGTGCCGGCATCCACCTGGGCCAGCCTGCCGGCGCCGGGATCCGAGGTGCGGCTGCACACCCACCTGGTCGTGCGCGAGGACCAGCACCTGCTCTACGGCTTTGCCAGCGAGGGCGAGCGGGCGCTGT
>JACFNV010000114.1:3738-5450 GCA_019454675.1 Gammaproteobacteria bacterium
CGCTGTTCCGCGACCTGATCAAGGTCAGCGGCATCGGTGCGCGCATCGCACTGGCCATTCTCTCGAGCCTCAGCGTGGAGGACTTCATGCGCTGCGTGCAGGCCCGCGACACGGCGACCCTGACCCGGGTGCCCGGCATCGGCCGCAAGACCGCCGAGCGCCTGTTCCTCGACCTGCAGGACCGCATCGAGGCCCTGGCTGCCGGCATGATGGCGGCCATGCCGGCGCCCGCCACGGCGGAGGCCGAGGCGCTGGGTGCGCTGCAGGCGCTGGGCTATCGCCCGGCCGAGGCCCGTCGCCTCATCGACCAGGCGCAGCAGGCAGGGGCGGACACCACCGCCGACATCCTGCGTGCCGCGCTGCGCGCCGCCATGCCCGGCGGCCGCGGCTGATCTGCCATGAACAGCGAAGACTCGCAGCGCATCGTCTCCACCGAGGGACGCAACGAGGAGGAGGCCTACGAGCGCGCCATCCGCCCGCGCAGCCTGGATGACTACATCGGCCAGGCCTCGGTGAAGCGCCAGATGCAGATCTTCGTGCAGGCGGCACGCCAGCGCGGGGAGGCGCTCGACCACGTGCTGATCTTCGGCCCGCCCGGCCTCGGCAAGACCACGCTGGCACACATCGTCGCCAACGAGCTGGGCGTGAACCTGCGCCATACCTCGGGTCCGGTGCTCGAGCGCCCCGGTGACCTTGCCGCCCTGCTGACCTACCTCGAGGCGCGCGACGTGCTGTTCGTCGACGAGATCCACCGCCTCAGCCCGGTGGTGGAAGAGGTGCTCTACCCGGCCATGGAGGACTTCCAGCTCGACATCATGATCGGCGAGGGGCCGGCGGCGCGCTCGATCAAGCTGGACCTGCCGCCCTTCACGCTGGTGGGGGCTACCACGCGCGCGGGGCTCCTGACCTCGCCGCTGCGTGATCGCTTCGGGATCGTGCAGCGCCTCGAGTTCTACGCGGAGGACGAGCTGCAGGAGATCGTCGGCCGCGCCGCCCGCATCCTCGGCGTGGGCATCGATGCCGGCGGCTCCAGGCTCATCGCCGCGCGTGCCCGCGGCACGCCGCGCATCGCCAACCGCCTGCTGCGCCGGGCACGCGACTATGCCGAGGTGAAGGGCAGCGGTCGCATCGACGAGCGTGTCGCCCGCGATGCCATGGACATGCTGGAGGTCGATCCCAACGGCTTCGACCTCATGGACCGGCGCCTGCTGCTCACCATCATCGAGAACTTCGCCGGCGGCCCGGTCGGCATCGAATCGCTGGCGGCGGCGGTGGGCGAGGAGCGCGGCACCATCGAGGACGTGCTCGAGCCATTCCTCATCCAGCGCGGCTTCCTCATGCGCACGCCACGCGGGCGCGTGGCGACGGCGCGCGCCTACCAGCATTTCGGCCTGCCGATGCCGGGCGGCGCGCGCGAGCCGGCGCCATCGTTGTTTGCCGGGGACGGGCCAGGGGAGGATGGCTGATGAGCGCCGTTGCCCCGGATGCCTGGCACGAGTTCCCGGTCCGCGTCTATTTCGAGGATACGGATGCCCAGGGCGTGGTGTATTACGCCAACTACCTGCGCTTCATGGAGCGCGGGCGCACCGAATGGCTGCGCAGCCACGGCGTGGAGCAGGATCGCCTGCAGGCGGAGTCCGGGCTGTGTTTCTCGATGACCGCGGTGGACGTGCGCTTCCACCGTCCCGCCCGCTTCAACGACGAGCTGCTGG
>JACFNV010000009.1 GCA_019454675.1 Gammaproteobacteria bacterium
GCTTGGCCTTGCCTTCCATGATGCCCTTGATCTCGCGGAACTGGCGGCGCACTTCGGTCACCACCGAGCCGGCGGCGCGGCCCACGGCCTCCATGGCCATCGCGCCGAACAGGTAGGGCACCAGGCCGCCGATGAACAGGCCGATGATCACCGCCGGGTCGGAAAGGCTGAATTCCTCCAGCTTGCCGGCGGCTTCCAGGTTGTGGGTGTAATCGGCAAACAGCACCAGCGCGGCAAGGCCGGCCGAGCCGATGGCATAGCCCTTGGTGACGGCCTTGGTGGTGTTGCCCACGGCATCGAGCGCATCGGTGATGTCGCGCACGTTCCCGGGCAGCCCCGACATCTCGGCGATGCCGCCGCCGTTGTCGGTGATCGGGCCGTAGGCATCGAGCGCGACGACCATGCCGGTCATCGACAGCATGGCGGTGGCGGCGATGGCGATGCCGTAGAGGCCATCCATGCTGTAGGCGCCCCAGATGGCGGCGCAGACCGCCAGCACCGGCAGCGCGGTGGACTTCATGGAGACCGCCAGGCCGGCGATGATGTTGGTGGCATGCCCGGTCTGCGAAGCTGCCGAGACATAGCGCACGGGGCCGTACTCGGTGGCGGTGTAGTACTCGGTGATCCAGATCAGCACGCCGGTCAGCACCAGGCCGATGACCGCGCAGCCGAACAGCGCGCCGGCATTGGCACCCATCATGGCGGTGGTCACCGGGTAGAAGGCGGCGAGCGCGATGACGCCCGAGACGATCACGCCGCGATAGAGCGCGTTCATGATCTTGCCGCCCTCGCTGGCCTTGACGAAGAAGGTGCCGACGATCGAGGCGACGATCGACACCGCGCCGAGGACCAGCGGGTAGGTGATGTAGCTGAGGTCGATGGAGCCATCGGCGGTCTTGAACAGCAGGCCGCCGAGGACCATGGTGGCGACCAGCGTCACCGCATAGGTCTCGAACAGGTCCGCGGCCATGCCGGCGCAGTCGCCGACGTTGTCGCCGACGTTGTCGGCGATCACGGCGGGGTTGCGCGGGTCGTCCTCGGGGATGCCCGCCTCGACCTTGCCGACAAGGTCGGCACCGACGTCGGCGCCCTTGGTGAAGATGCCGCCGCCAAGGCGCGCGAAGATGGAGATCAGCGAGCCGCCGAAGGCGAGGCCGACGAGTGCGTGCAGCGCGGGCTCGTCACCCACCATGCCCCGCAGCAACGCGAAGTAGCCGGCCACGCCCAGCAGTCCCAGCCCGACGACGAGCATGCCGGTGATGGCGCCGCCGCGGAAGGCGATCTGCAGGGCCGGGTTCAGGCCCACGCTGGCGGCCTGCGCGGTGCGCACGTTGGCGCGCACCGAGATGTTCATGCCGATGTAGCCGGCGGCGCCGGACAGTATCGCGCCCACCGCGAAGCCGACCGCCGTGGCGGCATCCAGCGCGATGCCGAGGATGATGGTCAGCACCACGCCGACGACGCCGATGGTGGCGTACTGGCGGTTGAGGTAGGCAGCTGCGCCCGCCTGGATGGCGCTGGCGATCTCCTGCATGCGCTCGGAGCCGGCAGGCTGCGCCAGGATCCAGCGCACCGAGAAGATGCCGTAGAGGATTGCCAGAATGCCGGCGCCGATGGCCAGCCAGAGTGCCAGTTCAGTGGACATGCGGTGATACTCCCCAAAAAAGCAGGTTCCCGCTTCTTATGAGCGGTTGCGGTGCGGCTGCAAAAAGGCGCGGCATGATAGCACCGGAAGCCTGCCGCGCAAAAAGGCCGTCCCGTGCCGTGCCGCCGGTCATCGACTCCACGGCGCCAGTTTCTTCGCTACCGGCGACTTGCGCAGGCTGACATAGTCCGGCAGCCCGTCGCGGTAGGGTGGATAGGCCTCGCCCTGCACCAGCGGGCCGAGGTAACGGCGGGCCGCCGCGGTGATGCCGAAGCCGTCGGCACGGATGAAGCGCCGTGGCAGGGGCTTTTCCCGGTTGGCGACGCGGGAGAGCGGCGCCGTGCCGACCTGCCACCGGTAGGGGTGACTGGAGCGGCGCACGATGGTGGGCATGACCGCGTTGCGCCCCTCCAGTGCCAGCTCGACGGCGGCCTTGCCCACCGCGTAGGCCTGTTCCACGTCCACCTGCGAGGCGATGTGACGGGCCGAGCGCTGCAGGTAGTCGGCGATGGCGTAGTGGCACTTGAGCCTGAGTTCGCTCTTGACCAGCCCGGCGATCACCGCCGCGGCGCCGCCGAGCTGGCGGTGGCCGAAGGCGTCGGTGGTGCCGGCATCGGCAAGGAAGCGGCCCTGCGGATCGCGCGCACCCTCGCTGACGACGATGACGCAGTACCCGCAGCGCCCGACGCTCTCCTGCACGCGGGCGAGGAAGGCGGCACGGTCGAAGGGCAGCTCGGGGAAGAGGATGATGTGCGGCGCCTCGTCCCTGCCCTGGCCGGCGAGACCTGCGGCCGCGGCCAGCCAGCCGGCGTGCCGGCCCATGACCTCGAGGATGAAGACCCGGGTGGAGGTCCTGGCCATGGATGCGACGTCCAGCGCCGCCTCGCGCGTGGAGACCGCGACGTACTTGGCTGCCGAGCCGAAGCCCGGGGAGACATCGGTGATGGGCAGGTCGTTGTCCACCGTCTTCGGCACGTGGATGGCGGTCACGGGGTAGCCGAGCCTGGCGCCGAGCTGCGAGACCTTGAGGCAGGTATCGGCCGAATCGCCACCGCCGTTGTAGAAGAAGTAGCGGATGTCGTGGGCCTGGAACACCTCGATCAGGCGCTCGTACTGGGCGCGGTTTTCCTCGAGGCTGCCCAGCTTGTAGCGGGCCGAGCCGAAGGCCCCGCCGGGCGTGTGCCGCAGGGCCGCGATGGCCGCCGCGCTTTCCCGGCTGGTGTCGATCAGCTCCTCTTCGAGCGCGCCAAGGATGCCGTTGCACCCGGCAAATACCCGGCCGATGCGCGCCCTGTGCCGGCGCGCCGTCTCGATGACGCCACAGGCGCTGGCATTGATGACGGCGGTGACGCCCCCCGACTGGGCGTAGAAGGCATTGGTCTTTGGCATGAGCCTGGATTGCCTGCTCGGCCGGTGTGGCCGGATCGAACCTTAGCATAGTCGTCCCGGGGTTTGACCCGGCTGCAGCGCGGCGCTAGGGTGCACCCCTTTGGCGGACAGATTCCCTGGCGGGACCTATGCGAATCGTATTTCTCGGGCCTCCGGGTGCCGGCAAGGGCACGCAGGCGCAGCGCCTCATGGCCGAGCACGGCATGGTGCAGGTGTCCACCGGCGACCTGCTGCGCGATGCCGTCAAGCGCGGCACCCCGGCGGGCCTGCGGGCGAAGGAGAAGATGGATGCCGGTGCGCTGGTCTCCGATGACATCGTCCTCGAGATGATCCGCGACCGCCTTGCCGCGCCCGATACCCGCCGCGGCTTCATCCTCGATGGCTTCCCGCGCAACGTGCCGCAGGCCGAGGCGCTCGATCCCGAGCTTGCCGCCATCGGCCAGCAGCTCGATGCGGTGATCCTGCTCGAGGTCGACCTCGACATCCTCATGAAACGCATCACCGGCCGGCGCACCTGCTCGCTGACCGGCAAGCTGCTCAACATCCATTTCTCGCCGCGCGCCGAGCTCGAGGCCTGCACCGGCGCGGGCGGCACGCTGGTCCAGCGGGCCGATGACAACGAGGCCACCATCGGCAAGCGGCTGGCGGTCTACCGCGAGCAGACCGAGCAGCTGGTGCCCTTCTACGAGCAGCGCGGGCTGCTGCGCCGGGTCTCGGGCGAGGGCAGCATGGATGAGGTCTACGCGCGGCTGCTGCGGGAGCTGGGCCTGGCGCGCTGATCCGCTCAGGGCAGGGCCGCCAGCAGCGGCTCGCCGATGACCGCACGGCGCCAGCCGCGCAGCACGCGCAGCTCGCGCTCGCCGTGCAGCAGTGCGCCCAGCTCGCCGCGCGTGGCGAGGATCTCCACCGCCAGCCCCAGCCCATCGGCTACCTTCCGGGCCACCGCGGCCAGCTGCTTCAGCTGCCCGTTGTCGTCGGCCGTGGGCCGCAGCTGCTGGCCCAGGTGGGCAAGCTCTCCCGCCGCCAGCGCGGCATCGGCACGGGCCAGCTCTTCGAGCAGCGTGGCGCCGGAATGACGCAGCAGGCCGGCGGGCAGGCCCAGCGCGGCCAGTGCCGCCTGGTTGCGCGGGTTGGTGGTGGCGAGCGCCATCAGCAGCTGGTCGCTCAGGATCCACTGGCGCGGCCGGTTGGCCTTGTCGGCCCGCTGCTCGCGCCACGCCGCCAGCTGCCGGGCGCGTGCCTGCACCGGCACCGGCTGGTACTCGAGCCGCCCGAGGCGCTCCCATGCCTGCTCCGGGCGCAGGCTGTAGAGCGCCGGATCCAGCAGCGCACGGCTGTCCTCCTCGACCCAGGTTTCGCGGCCCGTCTCGCGCAGGCGCGCGCGCAGGCGCATGGCCAGCGCGGGCAACCAGGCCACGTCATTGGCGGCGTAGGCCATCTGCGCCGGCGAGAGCGGCCGCCGCGACCAGTCGGTGCGGGTCTGCGTCTTGTCGAGCTGGATGCCGAGCTCCGCCGCCACCAGGCTGGCATAGCCGGCCTGGGGTGGATGCCCGAGCAGGCCGGCGGCGATCTGGGTGTCGAACAACGGTGCCGGTGTCGTGCCGAAGCTCTGCAGCAGCACCTCGATGTCCTGCTTGGCCGCATGCAGGATCTTTTCCCGTTCCGCTGCCGCGATCAGGCGCCAGAGCATCGGCAGGTCGATGTCGGCGAGGGCATCGATGCAGTGGATGCCCGTCCCGGTGCCGACCTGGATCAGGCACAGCCGCGAGCGGAAGGTGTCGGTGCGGGCAAACTCGGTGTCCAGCGCAAGGCTGGTGGAGCGCTCGATGGCAGCGCAGGCATCGTCGAGACCGGCAGCGGTATCGACGATGCGCGTGGGCAGGTCAGGGCTTGGCATGTGCGGGAGTGTAGAGGATCATGGCCGGCATTCACCACGCGCCGTTGCCGATCCATGCTTGCGCTGCTCGATGTTTTCTTCCAGATCGTGATGCGCAGGCGCGGCCCTGAGGATCTGCCGGACTCCTCTTTTCTGCTGTGGCTGGCCATGGGCGCCTATGCGCTCGCGCAGCTGCCGACGGCTGCGCTGATCTTCGGCTGGACATCGACGGCGCTGGCCGCCGTGGCACTCGACTGCGCTTTGCTGGCTGGTGCCTTCCGGGTGCTCCTGCAGCTGGCCGGGCGTGCACCGCGCTTCCACCAGACCCTTACCGCGCTGGCCGGCACGGGTGCGCTGCTGGCGCTCGCCCAGGCCCCGCTGGTCTACCTCGCGAAGCTGGCTGGCGCCGGTGGCTCGCCCGCCGCCGGGCCGACCCTCGGCCTGCTGGCGCTGCTGCTGTGGTCGATCGTCGTCCAGGCGCACATCGTCTCGCGCGCGCTGTCCGCGGGTTACGGCACCGGCCTTGCGGTAGCGATCGGCTATTTCCTCCTCAGTTACCAGATATCGGGGATCTTCGCCCCGCAGGCAGTCTGATGCACGTCCACATCCTCGGCATCTGCGGCACCTTCATGGCGGGCGTGGCGGCCATTGCCCGCGAGGCCGGCCACCATGTCACCGGTGCCGACCGCGGCGTCTATCCGCCGATGAGCGAGCAGCTGGCCGCGCTCGGCATCCACGTCACCGAGGGCTATGGCGCGGGCCAGCTCGAGCCGCGTCCCGATGTGGTGGTGGTGGGCAATGTCATGACGCGTGGCATGCCGGTGGTCGAGGAGCTGCTCGACAGCGGCATCGCCTACTGCTCGGGTCCCGAGTGGCTGGCACGCGAAGTATTGCCTTCGCGCCATGTCATCGCGATTGCCGGCACCCACGGCAAGACCACCACCACCAGCCTGCTGGCCTGGATCCTCGACCAGGCCGGGCTCGAGCCCGGGTTCCTCATCGGCGGGCTCTGCCCGGATCTCGGTGTCTCGGCGCGGCTCGGGCGCGGCCGGCACTTCGTCATCGAGGCGGATGAATACGACACCGCGTTCTTCGACAAGGGCGCCAAGTTCCTGCACTACCGGCCACGCACGCTGGTGATCAACAACCTCGAGTTCGACCACGCCGACATATACCCGGACCTCGCCGCCATCCAGAGGCAGTTCCACCTGCTGGTGCGCACCGTGCCGGGGAGCGGCCGGATCATCCACCGGGCGGGGGATGCCAAGGTGCTGGAAGTGCTGTCCAGCGGCTGCTGGACGCCCACCGAAACCTTCGCCAGCGATGCCGGCATCGCTGCCGGCTGGACCGGGCTCGCCGAAGCCCGCAGCCTGCGGCTGCTGCGCGATGGCGTGGCGGTGGGCAGCGCCGCTTGGCAGCTTGCCGGCACCCACAACGTGGAAAATGCCGTGGCGGCGCTGCTCGCGGCGCGTGCCGCAGGCGTCGAGCCGGCAGCGGCGCTGGCGGCAATCGCCGGCTTCCGTGGCGTGAGGCGCCGCCTGGAGCGGGTGGGCAGCTGGGGGGGCGTCGATCTGTACGATGATTTTGCCCATCACCCGACCGCCATCGGCCGCACGCTGGCCGCGGTGCGCGACACGCTGCAGCCGCGGCGGATCCTGGTGGTGACCGAGCCGCGTTCCAACACCATGAAGCTCGGCGTCCAGCGTACGGCGCTGGCACCGGCGCTGGCCGGTGCCGATCGCAGCTGGGTGCTGGAGCCCGTCGGGCTGGAGTGGGACCTGACGGCGGCGCTGGCGCCGGTGGCCGGTGCACGGGTGTTTCAGGATCCCGCCGCCATCATTGCCGGTGTCGTGGCCGAAGCGCGTGCCGGGGATGCCATCGTGATCATGAGCAATGGCGGCTTCGATGGCATGCGCGGCCGGCTGGCGGCCGCGCTGGCAGGGCATTTCGGCAGCAGCTGAGGAGGCGCCACCGCGGCGCAGGACTCTCAGTCGGTGCCGTTGCTGTCGGTACGTGGCCCGACCTCGTGCAGCTGGCGCGGCTTGTGGCCGGCGCGCTCCAGCAGGCTGATCAGGCTGTCCTCGCCCACCAGGTGCAAGGTGCCCACCACCACCAGATAGTCGCGGCGGTCGCCCAGCAGCAGCTCGAGCTTGCGCGCCCAGTCGCGGTTGCGATCGACGACGATGCGCCGGTAGAGCTCCGGCTGGGTCCTCAGCTGGTCGAGGAATTCGCTGTCCAGCGTCGCGGTATCGCCCTGCTGCCAGGCGCTGATGATGCGTTCCACCTGTTCGGGCAGCGTGGTGGCTTCCTCGAGCGTCTCCAGCAGGAAGGCGCGCTGCGCCGCCGGCGACAGGGCATCGAGGGCACGCAGCTGCTGCTGGACGGTTTCCAGCCCGCGGATTTCCTTGCCATCGCGCTGCGCGGCGCGGACCAGCTGGCGCTCGACGCCGGAGGCGGCGTCGTAGCCGAGCTTCGCCAGCTGCAGCTGGGTGATGGTGATGGCGGCAAACCAGGGCTCGAAGTCGTCGAGCAGGCCGAGGTCGAGGTCGATGGCTTTTGCCATGGTGGTGGCGCGTGCGTGGTCCGCCGGGCCCAGCAGCTGCGCCAGCTTGCGGCCCTGCGGGTCGATGGCCAGGCGCTGCACCATGGCCTGGGTGGCCTGCGGGTCGATGTCGTCGAGCCTGATCTCCATCATCAGGATGTCGGCCCTCTCGTAGGCCGCCATGATGCTGGCCGGCAGCGGTTGCGCATCCGCGCGCAGGAAGTGGATCGAGCCGAGGATGGACACGTGGTTGTGGGCGCCTTCCACTTCCCACAGCGGCAGCCTGTCGGCGCGGGCCGCGGCGGCAGCGAGCAGCAGCGCGAGGCAGGCCAGCAGGATGCCCTGCCGTTGCAGCAACTTTCTCATGGCAGGGTGTCCTCGGCTGGCTGGTGCAGCGTGGCAGCGTATACCAGTCTGCCGCCATCCGGATGGCCGGCTGCCGCCGGCAAGTGCCGATCCCAGCCGATGGCGGTGTCGAGGCGCCCATCCGCATGCAGCTCGAGCCAGCGGTAAGCGGGCGGGCGTGCGTCGAGCGCAAACTCCTCGCTGTGCGGCAGGAACTGGAAGCAGGTCGATGGGGTGGTCAGGAAGCGCACCCCGTTGTGCACGGTGTCCGAGGCCTGGTGCACGTGGCCCGAGAGCAGCGCGCGCACCTGGCTCGACCGGTCCAGCTCGGCAAGCAGGGCCCCGGCATCGGCCAGCCCGAGCTGGTCCAGCCAGCGGCTGCCGAGCGGCAGCACGTGGTGGTGCAGCGCAATCAGCGCGTGGTGGCCGCGATGGCGCGCCAGCATGTCGCGCAGCCAGGCGAGCTGCGCGGGCCCGAGCCTGCCGCCATGCTCGCCGGGGATGGTGCTGTCGAGCAGCAGCAGCAACCAGCGGTCGAGCACGAGGCTGCCCTGGGTCAGGAATGGCGGGCCGGCCAGCTCGGCCACGAGCGTCGTGGCGACATCGTGATTGCCGGGCACGCACAGCACCGGCACGCCCAGCGGTGCCAGCAGCCGGTGGAGGTGGCGGTAGGAGTCCGGTGTTTCGTCCTGGCTCAGGTCGCCGGTGACCAGCACGGCATCGGGATGGCTATCTTCGGCCAGCGCCACCTGCAGCACGCCGTTGAGGCTGCGCCAGGTGTCCACGCCACGCAACCGCCTGCCGGTGTCGGCAAACAGGTGGGTATCGGTGATGTGCAGGAGCCTCAGTGCTGGATCGGCCACGTTGCTGGATCGGGCCGCCTTGGGCGGGCGGCGTTCTCGTTGCTGCACCTGGTGCCACTATAGCGGCCGGCCGCTTGCCGGTCCGGCCGCAGTTCTCAATCCGGCGGGCATGGCCCGCCCCAGCCTGCCGGAGCGGCTCAGTAGCGGTAGTGGTCCGGCTTGTAGGGGCCTTCCACCGGCACGCCGATGTAGTCCGCCTGCGCCCGCGTGAGGGTGGTGAGCTCGGCACCGATCTTCTGCAGGTGCAGCCGTGCCACCTTCTCGTCGAGGTGCTTGGGCAGCACGTAGACCCGGCGTTCGTACTTCGCGGCGTTGTTCCACAGGTCGATCTGCGCCAGCACCTGGTTGGTGAAGGAGTTGGACATCACGAAGGAGGGGTGGCCGGTGGCACAGCCGAGGTTCACGAGGCGCCCTTCGGCCAGCAGGATGATGCGGTGGCCGTCGGGGAAGATGACGTGGTCCACCTGCGGCTTGATGTTTTCCCAGCGGTACTTGCGCAGGCTGGCGACGTCGATCTCGCTGTCGAAGTGGCCGATGTTGCAGACGATCGCCTGGTCGCGCATGCGCAGCATGTGCTCGTGGGTGATGACGTTGAAGTTGCCGGTGGCGGTGACGAAGATGCCCGCCCTGCCGGCGGCCTCGTCCATGGTGACGACGCGATAGCCTTCCATGGCGGCCTGCAGCGCGTTGATGGGGTCGATCTCGGTGACCCAGACGGTGGCACCCAGCCCGCGCAGCGACTGTGCGCAGCCCTTGCCGACGTCGCCGTAGCCGGCGACCACCGCCACCTTGCCGGCGATCATCACGTCGGTGGCGCGCTTGATGCCGTCCACCAGCGACTCGCGGCAGCCGTAGAGGTTGTCGAACTTGCTCTTGGTGACCGAGTCGTTGACGTTGATCGCGGGGCAGGCCAGCGTGCCGGCGCGCGCCATGTCGTAGAGCCGCTTGACGCCGGTGGTGGTCTCCTCCGAGATGCCGCGCACGTCCTTCATCAGGCCAGCGTGCTTCTCGTGCATGATGGCGGTGAGGTCGCCGCCATCGTCGAGGATCATGTTCGGGCGCCAGCCGTCGGGGCCGATGATGGTCTGCTCCACGCACCACCAGTACTCCTCCTCGGTCTCGCCCTTCCAGGCGAAGACCGGGATGCCGGCCGCGGCGATGGCGGCGGCGGCGTGGTCCTGGGTGGAGAAGATGTTGCAGGAGGACCAGCGCAGCTCGGCGCCGAGGTCCACCAGCGTCTCGATCAGCACCGCGGTCTGGATGGTCATGTGCAGGCAGCCGGCGATGCGGGCGCCCTTGAGCGGCTGCCGTGCGCGGTATTCCTCGCGCACCGCCATCAGGCCCGGCATCTCGGTCTCGGCGATGCGGATCTCCTTGCGCCCCCAGTCGGCGAGGCCGATGTCGGCCACCTTGTAGTCGATGCGTTGTGCTGTGGCAGGCTTGCTGCTCATCTCGGGTCCTTTCCGGTATGGGCCGGGGCGGGTGGTGCCCCGGCCGGTATCAGCGGCGGGTGCCGGCCGCGTCGCGCAGCGCGGCTGCCTTGTCGGTGCGTTCCCACGGGAACTTTGCGTCCTCGCGGCCGAAGTGGCCGTAGGTGGCGGTGGGCCGGTAGATCGGCCGGTGCAGGTCGAGCATCTCGCGGATGCCCCAGGGCGTGAGGTCGAAGTGCTGGCGCACCAGGGTGGTGAGGCGCCCGGCGGGCAGCTTGCTGGTGCCGAAGGTCTCCACCGCCACTGAGGTGGGCTCGGCGACACCGATGGCGTAGGAAAGCTGCACCTCGCAGCGTGCGGCCAGCCCCGCGGCGACGATGTTCTTGGCCACGTAGCGCGCTGCGTAGGCCGCCGAGCGGTCGACCTTGGTCGGGTCCTTGCCCGAGAAGGCGCCGCCGCCGTGGCGGGCCATGCCGCCGTAGGTATCGACGATGATCTTGCGCCCGGTCAGGCCGCAGTCGCCCATGGGGCCGCCGATGACGAAGCGCCCGGTCGGGTTGATGTGGAACTTCGTGCGCCGGTGGATCAGCTTCGCGGGCAGCACCGGCTTGATGATGAGTTCCATCACCGCTTCGCGCAGCGTCTTCTGGCTGACCTCCGGTGCGTGCTGGGTGGAGAGCACCACCGCGTCGATGGCCACCGGCCTGTCGTCCTCGTAGACCAGCGTCACCTGGCTCTTGGCGTCGGGGCGCAGCCAGGGGAGCTTGCCCCTGCGGCGCACCTCGGACTGCTTCTTCACCAGCCGGTGCGCCAGCGTGATCGGCGCGGGCATCAGCACCTCGGTCTCGTCGCTGGCGTAGCCGAACATCATGCCCTGGTCGCCGGCACCCTGCTTGCGCGGGTCCTTGCGCGTCACGCCCTGGGCGATGTCGCTCGACTGCTTGCCGATGGCATTGAGCACCGCGCAGGCCTGGCCGTCGAAGCCGAGGTCGGAGTGGTTGTAGCCGATGTCGCAGACCACCTCGCGCACCAGCGGCTCGAGGTCCACCCAGGCCGAGGTGGTGATTTCTCCCGCCACCAGCACGAAGCCGGTCTTGACCACGGTCTCGCAGGCCACGCGGGCGACCGGATCCTGCTTGAGGATGGCATCGAGCACGGCATCGGAGATCTGGTCCGCCATCTTGTCCGGATGGCCTTCGGAGACCGACTCCGAGGTGAACAGGCTTCTGCTGGGCATGGAAAGCACCGCCGTGGCTGCGAAAGGTCCTGCATTATATAGGTGCGCGCCCCCGGGTTCGAAGGCCATCGGCGGCCTGGTGGCATATGCCGGGAGCGGGTGCCGCCATTTCCGGCGATCGGCAACCGCAATACCCGCGTGCGTCGGCTCGCCATTGCCCGCGGGGGTGGAGTACGCGACAATCAGCCGGCTCGCAGCCCGTCCGGGAACCCGATGAACACCAGGAATCAAGCAGCCCCTGCCGGGCGTCGTGATCTTGCCAATGCCCTGCGCGTGCTGGCCATGGATGCCGTCCAGCAGGCCAACTCGGGCCACCCCGGCATGCCGATGGGCATGGCCGATATCGCCGAGGTGCTGTGGAGCGATTTCCTGCGCCACAACCCCGGCAACCCGGGCTGGGCCAACCGCGATCGCTTCGTGCTCTCCAACGGGCACGGCTCGATGCTGCTCTATGCGCTGCTCCACCTGACGGGCTATCCGCTGTCGATGGATGACCTGCGCCACTTCCGCCAGCTGGGCTCGCCTACCGCGGGGCATCCGGAGCGCGATCCCGCGCGCGGCATCGAGACCACCACCGGCCCGCTCGGGCAGGGGCTTGCCAATGCGGTGGGCATGGCGCTTGCCGAGAAGGTGCTTGCCGCGCACTTCAACCGGCCGGCCTTCCCGGTGGTCGACCATCACACCTACGTGTTCCTCGGCGACGGCTGCCTGATGGAGGGCATCTCGCACGAGGCCTGCTCGCTGGCGGGCACGCTCAAGCTCGACAAGCTGATCTGCTTCTACGACCACAACGGCATTTCGATCGACGGCCACGTCGATGGCTGGTTTGCCGATGACACCGCCGAGCGCTTCCGCGCCTATGGCTGGCAGGTGATCCCCGACATCGACGGCCACGATCCGCAGGCCATCCGTGCCGCCATCATCGCCGCGCGCCAGAACCGCGAGGCGCCGACGCTGATCTGCTGTCGCACCATCATCGGCTTCGGGGCGCCCCACCTGCAGGGCAGCGAGGCGACCCACGGCAGCCCGCTGGGTGCGGCCGAGGTGGCCGCGGCGCGCGAGCAGCTGGGCTGGGACTCGCCGCCCTTCGTCATCCCCGAGCCGATCCGTGCCGCCTGGGATGCCCGCGGCCGCGGCGAGCGCCAGGAAGGCGAGTGGCGCGCACTCTTCACGCGCTATGCCGCCGAGCACCCGGCGCTTGCTGCCGAGTTCGAGCGCCGCATGGCGGGCAAGCTGCCTGCCGGCTGGGCGCAGGTGGCGGCGGATGCGCTGGCCACCGCGGCCGCCGACCAGGCCGCCAAGGCAACCCGCAAGTCCTCGCTCGAAGTGCTGAACCTGATCGGCCCCGCGCTGCCCGAGCTGATCGGCGGTTCGGCCGATCTCACCGGCTCCAACCTGACCTTCCACAAGGCCTCGGTGCCGATCACGGCCAGCGATGCCGCCGGCAACTATCTCCACTACGGCGTGCGCGAGTTCGGCATGAGCGCCATGCTCAACGGGCTCAACCTGCACGGCGGCTTCATCGCCTACGGCGGCACCTTCCTCGTCTTCTCCGACTACGCGCGCAACGCGCTGCGCATGGCGGCGCTGATGAAGGTCGGCAGCATCTTCGTGCTGACCCATGACTCCATCGGCCTCGGCGAGGATGGCCCGACGCACCAGCCGGTGGAGCATCTCGCGAGCCTGCAGCTGATCCCCAACATGCGGGTGTGGCGTCCCTGCGATACCGCCGAGACCGCGGTCGCCTGGCTCGATGCCATCGAGCGGCGCGACGGGCCGAGCAGCCTGGTGCTGAGCCGCCAGAACCTGCCGGCACAACCACGCAGCGCCGGGCAGCTCGCCGCCATCCGCCGTGGTGGCTACGTGCTGCGCGACGCCGACGATGCGCAGCTGATCCTGATGGCCTCGGGCTCCGAGGTGTCGGTGGCGATGGCGGCAGCCGATCAGCTGGCGGCTGCCGGTTGCCGGGTACGGGTGGTGTCGATGCCTTGCGCGCCCCTGTTCGCGGCGCAGGATGCCGCCTGGCAGGAGGCCGTGCTGCCCGCGGCGCTGACACGGCGCATTGCCATCGAGGCCGGCGTGACCGATCTCTGGTATCGCTTCACCGGGCCCGCCGGGCGGGTGATCGGCATGCATGGCTTTGGCGAGTCGGCACCCGCCAAGGCGCTGTTTGAACACTTCGGCCTGACGGCCGACCACGTCGTGCGGCTGGCCCGGGAGCTGGGCGCCGTACCGCCAGCAGATGACAAGCAAGCGAGGTAACCATGGCAGTCAAAGTCGCGATCAACGGGTATGGCCGCATCGGCCGCAACATCCTGCGGGCGCTGTACGAGTCCGGCCGCAACCGCGAGATCAGCATCGTCGCGGTCAACGATCTCGGCGACCCGGGCACCAATGCGCACCTGACGCGACACGACACCGCCCACGGCAGGTTCCCCGGCACGGTGACGGTGGATGGCGACCACATGGTCGTCAATGGCGACCGCATCCGCGTGCTGGCCGTGCGCAACCCCGCGGAACTCCCCTGGCAGGAGCTGGGGGTGGACGTGGTGCTGGAATGTACCGGGCTCTTCGCCAGCAAGGAAAAGGCCTCCGCGCACCTGCGGGGCGGGGCGAAGAAGGTGATCATCTCGGCGCCTGGCGGCAAGGACGTGGACGCGACCATCGTCTATGGCGTCAACCACGACAAGCTCAAGGCATCCGACACGGTCATCTCCAACGCCTCGTGCACCACCAACTGCCTGGCGCCGCTGGTCAAGCCGCTGAACGACAACCTCGGCATGCTGCATGGCCTGATGACCACCATCCATGCCTATACCAACGACCAGGTGCTGACCGACGTCTACCACAGCGACCTGCGCCGTGCGCGCTCGGCCACGCAGTCGATGATCCCCACCAAGACCGGCGCGGCGGCCGCGGTCGGCCTCGTGCTGCCCGAGCTCGATGGCAAGCTCGACGGCTTCGCCATGCGCGTGCCCACCATCAACGTCTCGGTGGTGGACCTCACCTTCACCGCCGCGCGCGCCACCACGGTGGAGGAGGTCAACGGCATCCTCAAGGCGGCCGCCGACGGCCCGCTCAAGGGCATCCTCGGCTACAACACCGAGCCGCTGGTCTCCATCGACTTCAACCATGATCCGCGCAGCTCGATCTTCGATGCCACGCAGACCCGCGTCATCGGCGGCACGCTGGTGAAGGTGCTGTCCTGGTACGACAACGAGTGGGGCTTCTCCAACCGCATGCTCGACACGACGCTGGCGCTGGTCAACGCGCGCTGAGCGCAGGCAGGCACCCATGCATGTGCTGAAGATGGCCGACCAGGAGCTGGCCGGCAAGCGCGTCATGATCCGCGCCGACCTCAACGTGCCGTTGCAGGATGGCAAGGTGGCCAGCGATGCGCGCATCCGCGCCACGCTGCCCACCGTGCAGCTGGCGCTGGACAGGGGCGCGGCGGTGATCCTGCTCTCGCACCTCGGGCGGCCCGTCGAGGGGCAGTATGCCGAGGAATTCTCGCTGCGCCCGGTGGCCGCGCACCTCGGTCGCCTGCTCGGGCGCGAGGTGCGCCTGCTGCGCGACTGGCTCGATGGCATCGCCGTGCAGCCCGGCGAGGTCGTGCTCTGCGAGAACGTGCGCTTCAACAAGGGCGAGAAGAAGGATGACGATGCGCTGGCACGGCGCATGGCCGCGCTCTGCGATGTCTTCGTCATGGATGCCTTCGGCACCGCGCACCGCGCCGAGGCCAGCACCCGCGGCGTGGCGCGCTTTGCGCCGGTCGCCTGTGCGGGGCCGCTGCTGGTGGCCGAGCTCGAGGCGCTGGGCAGGGTGCTGCACGAGCCGCGGCGGCCGGTGGTGGCCATCGTCGGCGGCTCCAAGGTGTCCACCAAGCTCTCGGTGCTGGAGAGCCTCGTCGCCAGGGTGGATACGCTGATCGTCGGTGGCGGCATCGCCAATACCTTCATCGCGGCGGCCGGGCACCCGGTTGGCAGCTCGCTCCACGAGGCCGGCCTGGTGGCGGAGGCACGCCGCCTGGCTGCGGGCGGGCCGGGCCGCGCCCGCATCCCGCTGCCGAGCGACGTGGTGGTTGCCACCGGGTTCAGCGAGGATGCCCGGGCGCTGACGCGGCCGGTGGACGGCGTGCAGCCGGACGAGCTGATCCTCGACATCGGCCCGCAGACGGCGGCGGCCTATGCGGCCATCCTCGGCCAGGCTGGCACCATCGTCTGGAATGGCCCGGTGGGCGTCTTCGAGATCGAGCAGTTCAGCGCCGGCACCCGGCGCCTGGCCGAGGCGATCGCCGCCGGCCCCGCCTTCAGCATCGCCGGCGGCGGCGACACGCTGGCGGCGCTGGACAAGTTCGGCCTCACCGACCGCATCTCCTATGTTTCCACCGGCGGCGGCGCTTTCCTCGAGTTCCTCGAGGGCAGGACCCTGCCCGCGGTGGCCATCCTCGAAGAACGCGCCGGCAGCTGAACCCCGACAGCGGAATTCCCATGCGCAGAACCAAGATCATTGCCACCCTCGGCCCGGCCACCGACAAGCCCGAGGTGCTGGCCGAGCTCATCAAGGCCGGTACCGATGTCATGCGCATCAATTTCTCGCATGGCAGCTGGGAGGATCGTGCCCGGCGCATCCAGCTGGTGCGCGATCTTTCCGCGGCGGCTGGTCGCCATGTCGCGATCCTCGGCGACCTGCAGGGTCCCAAGATCCGCATCCACCGCTTCCGCGACGGGCCGGTGGAGCTGGCCGAGGGCCAGGCCTTCACCCTCGACACGGCGATGGATCCCGCGGCGGGCGGCCCGCACGGCGTCGGCGTGGCCTACGAGCAGCTGCCGCAGGACGTCGTCGCCGGCGACGTGCTGCTGCTCGATGATGGCCAGATCGCCATGCGCGTCGACCAGGTGGATGGCAGCCGCATCGCCTGTACCGTCACCTCCGGCGGGCGGCTCTCGGACAACAAGGGCATCAACCGGCAGGGCGGCGGGCTTTCGGCCCCTGCGCTGAGCGCCAAGGACCGCGAGGACATCCGCCTGGCGGCGGGTGCCGACATCGACTGGCTGGCGGTATCCTTCGTCCGCGATGCCGGGGACATGCACGAGGCGCGGTCGCTGCTGCGCCAGGCCGGCTGCGGCGCGCACCTGGTCGCCAAGATCGAGCGTGCCGAGGCGGTGGCCAACCTCGAGCGCATCATCGATGCTTCCGATGCGGTGATGGTGGCGCGCGGCGACCTTGGCGTGGAGATGGGCTATGCGGGCCTGACCGGCCTGCAGAAGAAGATCCTGCGCCTGACCCGTGCCCGCCACAAGGTAGCGATCACCGCCACGCAGATGATGGAGTCGATGATCCACCAGCGCCTGCCGACCCGTGCCGAGGTGTCGGATGTCGCCAATGCCGTCATCGACGGCACCGATGCGGTGATGCTCTCGGCGGAAACCGCGGTGGGCGAGTTCCCGGTGCGGGCGGTGACCGCGATGGCCGAGATCTGCGTCGGCGCCGAGGCCTACCAGCTCTCGAGCGGCTGGGCGCGGGAGCGTGCCAACGACCGCTTCGAGATGGTGGACGAGGCCATCGCCATGGCGGTCATGTACACGGCCAATCACCTGCGACCGCTGGCCATCGCCGCACTGACCGAATCGGGCAGCACGCCGCTGTGGATGTCGCGCGTGCGCACCGACATCCCGATCTTCGCCTTCACGCGCCACGAGGCGACGCGCCGCCGGGTGCAGCTCTACCGCGGCGTCTATCCGCTGGCCTACGACATCACCCACTCCGACCCGATGATCGTCAATCTCGAGATGATGGCGATGCTGCGTGACATCGGGCACGTGGAGGAGGGCGACCTGGTGATCATCACCAAGGGCGATTTCACCGGCATTTCCGGCGGCACCAACACCATGAAGATCCTCAAGGTGCCCGGCGCGTGAGCGCCGCGCCGCGCGGAGGGCCTGCCGGCCTGCTGGCGCGCGTGGCGCAGGTCAGGGCGGTCGAGGTGCCGGCGGTGGTGGCCGCCTTCCTGCTGTTCTTCTGCGTGCTGGGCGGCTATTTTGCGGTGCGCCCGGTGCGCGAGACCGTGGGCACCATCCTCGGCAAGGAGCGGGTCACCGACCTCTACATGGTGACCTGGGCGGCCTCCATCCTCATCGTCCCGGCCTATGGCTGGCTGTGCACGCGCTTCCGCCGCACCGCCTTCCTGCCCTGGATCTACGGCTTCGTCATGCTTTCGCTGGCCGGAATGGGCCTCGCCTTCCGCACCGAGGCCGGCTATGCGGCCTTCGGCGAGTTCTTCTACGTCTGGATCAGCGTGCTCAACCTGTTCATCGTCTCGGTGTTCTGGAGCTTCCTGCTGGAGCTCTTCGACACCGACCAGACGCGCCGCCTGTTCGGCGTGATCGCCGCCGGCGGGACGACGGGAGCGCTGGTGGGCCCGGTGATGACCGACCTGACGGTGGCGCACATCGGCAACTCTGGCGTGCTCTACATGGGCGCGGGGTTCTTCGCGGTGGCCATCGTCTGCCAGCGCCGGCTGCTCGCACTCTGGGCGAACGCACCGGTGGCGGCGGGCGCGGCCCCGCGCGAGGAGCGCGCCATGGGCGGCAACCCCTTCGCAGGCTTCTCGCTGGTGCTGAAGTCCCCCTACCTGCTCGGCATCTCGCTGTTCGTGATCCTGCTGGCCTCGGTGAATACCTTCCTGTATTTCGAGCAGCTGCGCCTGGTCACCGAGACCTTCCCCGATGTCGCCGAGCGCACGCGGGTCTTCAGCCGGCTGGACTACATCGTCCAGGCGCTGGCGGTGGTCTCGCAGCTGTTCATCACCGGGCGCATCGCCTCGCGGCTGGGCGTGCTGGTGCTGCTCACCGTGGTGCCGCTGGCCATGGTGGCAGGCTTCGCCGCGCTTGCGCTGTTCAACAGCTTCGCGGTGCTGGCCGTGGTCTTCGTCGCCCGGCGTGCGGGCGAGTACGCCTTCATCCGCCCCGGGCGCGAGATGCTCTTCGCCCGGCTCGACACCGAAACCAAGTACAAGGCCAAGAACCTGATCGACGTGCCCATCTATCGCGGTGGCGACGCGCTTTCCGCGCAGGTGAAGGGTGCGCTGGAAGGCGGTGGATTGTCGGCCGCGGGCGTGGCGCTGCTCGGTGCCGGCCTGGCCGCTGCCTGGGCGCTCAACGGCTGGTGGCTCGGCCGTCGCGCCGGGCATCGCGAGCCGCCATCCTCAGGATGAGGGTCCCGCGCCGAGGGCCTTGAGGTCGGCCAGCACCTCGGCGGAGTGCCGCTCGGGGTCCACCTTCGCGTAGTGCCGGGCGATCCTGCCGTCGGGCGCGATGAGGAAGGTCTGCCGCTTGGCCAGCTTGACCGGGCCGAAGCCGCCCATCACCCCGTAGAGCCCGGTCACCTTGCCATCGACGTCGGCGAGCAGCGGGAAGGGCAGGCTGTGCTTGCTGGCGAACTCCTCGTGCGAGGCGACATCGTCGAGGCTGACGCCGAGCACCACCGCGCCCAGCGCCTCGAAGGCGAAGATGTTGTCGCGGAACGAGCAGGCCTCGGTGGTGCAGCCGGGCGTCTGGTCCTTGGGGTAGAAATACAGCACCACCCACTTGCCCTGCTGGGCAGCGAGGGTCTGCCAGCTGCCATTCTGGTCCTGCAGGCGGAAGTCGGGCGCCACGTCGCCGACCGCGGGCTGGGCCTGCACCGCGACTGCTGTCATCAGTCCGAGGACGGCCGCTGTGACCAGCCGCCAACGATGCCACGGGAATCCCTGCATGCTGCCACTCCGGATCGGTGATGGCCCGATCTTAGCACCGCCCCGCGATCAGCGCGGCTCGCGTATCCGCAGCTCGGGCAGCTTGACCCGGATGGACTCGAGAACCCAGGCGCTGCCGCGCCCGTAGCGTGCATCCAGCCGCATCATCCAGCGATACATGGTGCGACCGAACCAGGCCGTGAAGAGCAGCGTGATCAGGATCGGCTTCCAGCCGAAGACCCAGGTTTCGCCGTGCAGCCAGTACTTGATCAGTGCAAAGGCGAAGAAGGCACCGCCGTTGACATAGAGCGTCACCGCCATCGCGATCCTGCGGTACAGCGCGGGGTTGCCCTTGAATTCCGTGTATTCCATGTGCCGGATGCTCCTGTCTCAACGCCCTCATCAGAATGGCTTGGTGACGGCAAGAAACACGATCAGCAGCGAGAACACCATGATGGGCGGGCTCGTGACCAGGAAGAACATCCAGTGACGCTGCACGGCGCGGTCATAGCCCTCGGCATCGCCTGCCGCACGCAGGCGTTGCTTGGCGCCGCCGAAATGCGAGATGTGGTAGTCGACGATCTCGACCGGTATCGCCACGAGGCAGACGATGATGATCTTCAGCAGCAGCCAGTTGGTGGCCGTGCTCCAGCCACCGGCTATGTACATCATCGGGCCGGTGATGATGATGAGCGGGAAGGCGATGTGCTCGTAGATGATGCCCTGGTCGAAGCGCTCCATCGCCCAGTTGCGCAGGGCGATGATTTCCTGGTCCTGCGGGTTGCGCCGCCAGGCCTTGAATACCGGCACCAGGTAGTAGGTGTAACCGACCAGCGTGCTCGCGATCCACACCGCCATGGCCAGCACGTGGACGAACTTGATCTGGAGGTACCAGGGGCCGAGGAGTTGTCGGAGCAGGTCGAGCATCATGACACCGGGTTGCAGTGGCCGGCGGGGCGGGTTGACCGGGCAGGTTCTAGCAGCACCCGTTGCAAACTGTCAAGTTGATTGATGATATTGGGAGCGTGCCGATCGTGCACGTGCCGTGCATGTCCAACGGCTGCATCCGCATGCCGCCGGCCGCCGGCCGCCGGCACGCGCGGATCCAACGGTGCGGGCTGATGGCTTGTGGCGCCCGGATCGTGACGTATAGTCTTGTGCCTGCCGCGGTGGCAGCCTCAGCTCGGGAGTTCCAGCCCCCATGGTGGAAAAGCGGATGGGCAAGATGCATGTGCCCGGGGACCGGTGCCTCGGCCTGGTGTTGCCCGGCGGTGGCGCGCGTGGTGCCTACCAGGTTGGCGTGCTCAAGGCCATTGCCGAGATCCTGCCACGCCGCTCGCCCAATCCCTTCCGGGTCATCAGCGGCACCTCGGCCGGCGCCATCAGCTCGGCGGTGGTCGCCAGCCAGGCACGGGTGTTCCGCCACGCCGTGGCGGACCTCGAGCGGGTGTGGGGCCACTTCCGCTCGTCCCACGTTTTCCGCGCCGACTCGCTGACCATGCTCAAGAGCAGTGCCCACTGGACCGCGGCGCTCATCTTCGGCGGGCTGGGCGTCGCCAACCCGAAGTCCCTGCTCGACAATTCGCCCCTGCGCGGCATGCTGGCGCGCTCCATCAACTTCAATGCCATCCAGGAGTCGATCGAGCGCGGCTACCTCGGCGCGGTGGCCATCACCGCGGCCGGTTATGGCTCGGCGCGCTCGGTCACCTTCTACCAGGGTGGCGAGGCGCACCAGCCCTGGGACCGGGTGCGGCGCATCGGCCGGCGCGAGCCCATCACGCTCGATCACCTCATGGCCAGCATCGCGGTGCCGATGATGTTCCCCCCGGTATTGCTCGGCAGCGAGTACTACGGCGATGGCGCCATGCGCCAGGCCACGCCGCTGTCGCCGGCGGTGCACCTGGGCGCCGACCGGTTGTTCATCATCGGGGTGCGCAACGAGGAGCCGGATCCGCTCCCCTCGCCCGGCGAGGAGATCCCCTATCCCAGCCTCGGGCGCATTGCCGGCTACGTGCTCGATGCCCTGTTCATGGACGGCCTTTCGCAGGACCTGGAGCGCCTCACGCGCATCAACCAGATCCTCGAGTGCCAGCCGCAGAGCTACATCGACACCAACAACAGCCGGCTGCGCTTCATCGATGCGATGATCATGCTGCCGAGCCGCGACCTGCGCGAGATCGCCGGGCGCCATGTCCACGAGATGCCCAGGCCGGTACGCCTGCTGATGAACGGGCTCGGGGCGCTGAACTACGGCGGGCGCCAGCTGGTCAGCTACCTGCTGTTCGAGCAGGGCTATACCCGCGAGCTCATCCAGCTTGGCTACGATGACACGCTGGCGCGGCGCGAGGAGGTACGTGCCTTCCTCGAGGGGGTGCCGATCGATGCACCCTGCGGCATCGTCGGCTGGCGCGATCTCTCCGAGCAGTACTCGCAGCGCGTACGGACGCTGAAGCTGTCGGGGGTCAGCTGAGCGGTACCGTGCCTGCCGGCGGCGTGGTGTCGTCGCCGCCTTCCGGCGGGCGGCTCATGCCGCGCAGCTCGTTGTGCCTGATCAGCACCTGGCAGTGTTCCTGCGCCAGTTCGCTGGCGAGGCGGTCGGCCATGTAGACCGAGCGGTGCTGGCCCCCGGTGCAACCCAGCCCCACGGTCAGGTAGTTGCGGTTGTAGTCCGCGTAGCGCGGGATCCAGTGGCGCAGGAAACCGAGGATGTCGCGATACATTTCCTGCACCGGTTCCTGCGCCTCGAGGTAGGCGATGACCTGCGGGTCGCGGCCGGTGAGCGGGCGCAGGGCAATCTCCCAGTAGGGATTGGGCAGGCAGCGCAAGTCGAAGACGAAGTCGGCATCCAGCGGCAGGCCGTGCTTGAAGCCGAAGGACTGGATGAGGATCGACAGGCTGGGTCCGCTGCGCAGGCCGACCCGGCCGCGCACCGCATCGCGCAGCTGGTAGATGCTGGTCTGGCTGGTGTCGATGACGAGGTCGGCCACGGCCATCACCGGGCTGAGCAGTTCGCGTTCCCGGGTGATGGCCTCGCGCAGGCTCATGCCCCGTGCGGACAGCGGATGCGGGCGGCGGCTTTCGGCATAGCGCTTGAGCAGGCTGTCCTCGGCGGCATGCAGGAAGATCACTTCGCACTGCATGCCGAGGCTGCGGAAGCGGCGTACCAGCTCCGGCAGCGATTGCAGGTCGCTCGCCCGGCTGCGGGCGTCGACGCCCACCGCCAGTTTCTCGTAGAAGCTGTCGCCGCTGCGCGCGATCTGCGAGATCACCGAGTCGAGCAGCGCGGCCGGCAGGTTGTCGATGCAGTAGAAGCCGACGTCCTCGAGCAGGTGCAGGGCGACGCTCTTGCCGGAACCCGACAGGCCGCTGACGATGATCAGGCGCATGGCTTGCTGCTTTCCTTGCCGGTGGGGCGCTGCCGGCGCCTGCTCGACGAGGCGATCTTCAGGCTCTCGCGGTACTTGGCCACGGTGCGCCGCGCGATGTTGATGCCATCGGCCTGCAGCAGCTCGGCGATGTGGCTGTCGCTCAGCGGGGCCTGCGGGTCTTCCTGGCCGATCATGCGGCGGATCCGCGCGCGGATGGCGGTGGATGACTGCTCGCTGCCATCCTCGCCGCTGAGCTGGCTGGAGAAGAAGTAGCGCAGCTCGAAGATGCCGCGCGGCGTGTGCATGTACTTCCCGGAGGTGACCCGCGAGATGGTCGATTCATGCATTTCCACGGCCTCCGCCACGTCCTTGAGGATCATCGGCTTCATCTGTTCCTCGCCATGATCGAGGAAGCCTGCCTGGCGTTCAACGATGCACCGCGCCACCTTCAGCAGCGTGTCGTCGCGGATCTCCAGGCTGCGCACCAGCCAGCGCGCCTCCTGCAGCTGGCTGCGCAGCTCCGGGTGGCTGCTGCCATCGCCATGCAGCATCTCGGCATAGGCCTGGTTGACCTTCAGCCGCGGGGCCAGCGAGCGGTTGGTCTCGACCAGCCACCTGCCGCCCACGCGGCGCACGAAGACATCGGGAACCACGTATTCGTTCTGTGGCACCTCGATCCCCGCGCCGGGGCGGGGATGGCAGGAGCGTATCAGGGCGAGGGCGGCTTCCAGCTCGGCATCGGTGGCGCCGAGGACGCGCCGCAGGCGTGGATAATCCTGCGCCGCCACCAGCTCGAGGTGGGCGCCGGCGATGGCCAATGCCAGTGCCAGGCCCGGGGTATCCGTCGCCAGCTGCCGCAGCTGCAGCTGCAGGCATTCGGCCAGGTCGCGCGCCGCCACCCCCGGCGGGTCGAGCGCCTGGACCTTCGCCAGGCAGGCTTCCACCTCCGCCAGGCTGAAGCCGGCAGCGGCGGGCAGCATGGCGAGGATGCCCGCGGTGGACTCGCTCAGGTAGCCGTCATCATTGACATAATCTACGAGCGCTTCGCCGATGACGGCCTCGCGCGGCGTGAAATGCTCCATTTCCAGCTGCCAGAGCAGGTGCTCGCGCAGCGACTGCCCGGATTCATCGGCCAGCTCGCGATGGCTGTCGTCGACGGACCAGGGGTCGTTGTTCCCCTGGCTGGAGACGCCCTCCCAGAGCGCGGAATCGACGGGCTCGTCGGCGAGCACGCCGCTCTCGTCGGGATCGAAGTCGAAGTCGGCGTCTTCCCCGGCCGGGTTGACCGCCTCGTCGGTCCCGCGGGGCATCGGCTCGGGGCGCTCGTCCGCCGCTGCGAAGTCCGTTTCCTGTGCGGCGGGCTCATCGAGCTCGAGCATGACGTTGCTCTCGAGCATCTCCCGCAGTTCGGTGTTGAGCTCGAGGATCGGCAGCTGCAGCAGCCGGATGGCCTGCTGCAGCTGCGGCGTCATGGTCAGCTGCTGGGCAACCCGCAGCTGCAACGAAGGTTTGAGCATGTTTCCGCGATACGCACTGGCCAGTGTCGACCCCGATGCCGCCGGAACCCGTCATCCGGCAGCATCGCGGCTCCAGCCACCAGCTTATAGCCTGAAGCCGTCCCCGAGATAGACCTCGCGCACCTGCGGGTTGGCGAGGATCTCCTCCGGGGCGCCCTGGGCGATCATCTCGCCGTCGCTGAGGATATAGGCCCGGCCGCAGATGCCAAGGGTCTCGCGCACATTGTGGTCGGTGATCAGCACGCCGATCCGGCGTTCGGCGAGGTGGCGGATGATGCGCTGGATGTCGAGGATGGAGATCGGGTCGACGCCGGCGAAGGGCTCGTCGAGCAGCACGAAACGCGGTTCGGCGGCCAGCGCCCGGGCGATCTCCACGCGACGGCGCTCGCCGCCGGACAGGCTCATGCCTAGGCTGGTGCGCACATGGCTGATGTGCAGTTCGTCGAGCAGCTCCTCGAGGCGGGTCTCGCGGTCGTTGCGCGAGAGTTCCGCACGCAGCTCGAGGATGGCCATGATGTTGTCCTCGACCGAGAGCTTGCGGAAGACCGAGGCCTCCTGGGGCAGGTAGCCGAGGCCGAGGCGGGCCCGCCGGTGCATCGGCAGGTGGGTGAGGTCCTCGCCATCGAGGCTGATGCTGCCGGCATCGCAGCTGATGAGGCCCACGATCATGTAGAAGGCGGTGGTCTTGCCGGCGCCATTCGGGCCGAGCAGGCCCACCACCTCGCCGCTGGAGATCTCCAGCGAGATCTGCCGGACCACCTGGCGCGCCTTGAAGCGCTTGCTGATCCGGTGCGCAGTGAGGGTGCTCACGGTGCGTCGCCGCCCGTTCCGTTCCGCTGTGCCGGGTTGATCTTCATGCGCACCCGCCCGCTGCTGCCACCCTCGGCGATGACATGCTGGCGAGCGAGATCGTAGGTGATGCGTTCGCCGGCAATCTCGTTGGCGCCATCGCTGAGCCAAGCGTTGCCGAGCAGGTGGATGAGGCTGGCGCCGACCGCGTAGTCCATGCTCTGCGCGTGGCCCTCGGCCTGTTCCTGGCCCGGCCGCGGTTGCTCGAAGCGCGCCGGCGCGCCACGCAGCAGGGCGGACCGCAGCTGGTGGTCGACGAAGCCGAGTTCGGCCTCGCTGCACCAGATGCGCGTGCCCTGGTTGCTGATCATCACGTTGCCGCTGAAGGTCCAGCGGGTGTTCTCGAAATCGATGCGCACGGTCTCGGCGCGGTCGGCGCGGATGCTGAGCGTGCCCTGGGTGACATGCATGCCGTGGAAGACCAGCCGGTTGGCGCTGCGGTCGAACTCGGAGGAGCTGGCGTCGAGCTCGATCGGCAGCTCGCTCCGGGCGCCGAGATCCGGCAGGCGTCCCTGCGCATGGGGTTGCCCTTGCCACGAGGGCAGCGTCGCCAGCATCAGCGCCAGGGCCGGCAGGAAGCGCAGCAGGCGGTCAGCGCACATAGCGACCCGATACCTCCGCCAGCAGCTGCAGGCGGTCCTCGCGCAGCAGCGCGCGCAGGCCGAGCGCGCGGACCGTGCTGCCGGCATAGTCGATCAGCACCCGGTGGTCGGTGGCGGCGATGTCGGTGGCTGGGTCGAACTCCAGATAATCGGTGCGGATGGTGGCGGCCGGGCCATCCGGCTGGTCGCGGGTGGCGGCCACCACGTTGCCGGAGAGCGCGATCAGGCGGCCTTCGTCGAGGATTTCGCCGGTGTCGGCGGTCAGCCGCCCGGGAATGGCCATGGCCGGGTCGTAATCCACGGCGACACCGCTGAGGCCGACGCTGCCGTCCGCCGGTTGCTGCACGACCTCGTCGGCCAGCAGGCGGTAGAGCACGCGGCCATCCTCCCCGGTGCCGGTGAGCCTGGCTTCGCGCAGGTAATAGCCGATGCCGGGGGCGGCCGCCTCGGTGGCCGGCGCCTGCTGCTCCTCGAGCTGCCGCAGCAACAGCGTGCTGACCGCCGCGACGATCACCAGCACCAGCACCCCCAGTGCCCTGCGCAGCTTCACCGGGCACCGCCATCGGCATGGCCGCCGCGTGCCGCCAGCAGCAGGTCGCAGACCTCGCGCACCGCGCCGGCGCCGCCGGGCAGGGTGGTGCGCCAGGCTGCCGCCCCGGCGACCGCGGCGTGGCAGTCGGCCACCGCGATCGGCAGCGCCACCCGCTGCATGACCGGCAGGTCGGGCTCGTCATCGCCCATGCAGGCGGCTGCGCCGGCGTCGATGCCGGTGATGGCCAGCAGTTCCGCGAGCGCCTGGCCCTTGTCCGCCCGGCCCAGCATCACGTGGCGGATGCCGAGCTCGGCCATGCGCCCGGCGGCGGCGCCCGAGCGGCGCCAGGAGATCACCGCCACGGTGATGCCCGCCGCCATCAGGCGCTTGATGCCGTAGCCGTCGCGGACGTGGAAGCTCTTCAGCTCGCGCCCGTCGGCGTCGTAGAGCAGGCGGCCATCGGTCATCACCCCGTCCACGTCGAGGATCAGCAGGCGGATGCCGGCCGCGCGTTCCATCAGTTCCGCAGCGGGTGGTGCCATGGCCTACATCACCCCGGCGCGCAGCAGGTTGTGCACGTTGAGCGCCCCCACCACCATGCCCTCGTCGTCGACCACCGGCAGCGCGGTGATCTTGAAGCGCTCCATGAGGTGCACCGCCTCGGCGGCCAGCGCCGCCGGGCCGATGGTCCTGCCGCCGCTGGTCATCACCGCGCGCATCGGCGCGTGGTGGATGTCGACCTCGCCGTCGACGGCGCGGCGCAGGTCGCCATCGGTGAACACCCCCAGCAGCCTGCCGGTGCCATCCACCACGGCGATCATGCCGAGGTTCTTGCGGGTCATTTCCAGCAGGCCGGCCGACAGCGTGGCGTCGGGGCCGATGCGCGGGATCGCTTCCCCGGTGTGCATCACGTCGGCGACCCGCAGCAGCAGCCGCCGGCCGAGCCTGCCACCGGGATGCGAGAGCGCGAAATCCTCGCGGGTGAAGCCGCGGCTCTCGATCAGCGCCACTGCCAGCGCGTCCCCCATGGCCAGCGCCGCGGTGGTGCTGGCGGTGGGCGCCAGGTTGAGCGGGCAGGCCTCCTCGGCCACCCCCACGTCGAGGACCACCGCGGCACCCCCGGCCAGCGTCGAGTCGCGCGCCCCGGTCAGCAGGACCAGCGGCACGCCGAGGCGCTTGAGCAGCGGCAGGATGGTGACCACCTCGGCGGTCTCGCCCGAGTTGGAGATGGCAAGCACCACGTCCGCCTTGGTGATCATGCCGAGGTCGCCGTGGCTGGCCTCGCCCGGGTGGACGAAGAAGGCCGGCGTGCCGGTGCTGGCCAGCGTGGCGGCGATCTTGCTGCCGATGTGGCCGGACTTGCCCATGCCGGTGACCACCACCCGGCCCTTGCAGGCGAGGAGCAGCGCGCAGGCCTGCTCGAAGGAGCCATCGATGCGTCCGATCAGTGCGGTAATGGCCTTGGCTTCGATGTCCAGCACGCGGCGGGCGAGCTGGCGGACATCCGCGGCGGGTCGGTGCTGGCTCATGGGGTGGCGCATCTGGGATCGGGGACCCGGTCATTGTACGGTAACGCCCGGGCCGCGCCGAGCCATTCCATTGGCCGCAGCGGAAGCCCCAGCCCGTATAATGGCGCCCTCCCACGTCACCATGCGGCCCCGCCGATGAACCCAAGCGAGATCCAGGCGCTCATCGAGGCGCATCTGCCGGCGTGCACCGCCACGATCCGCAGCGACGACCACGTTCATTACGAGGCGCTGATCGTCAGCCCGGCCTTTGCCGGCAAGCGCCGCCTGCAGCGCCACCAGATGGTCTATGCCGCGCTCGGGCCGCGCATGGGCGACGATATCCACGCGCTCTCCATCCGCGCGCTCACCCCCGAAGAACAGGCCGGCACGGCCGGCTGAACGGAAGCGGCGCCATGGACAAGCTGGCCATCGCGGGCGGCCGCCGCCTGGAGGGGGAGGTGCGCATCTCGGGCGCCAAGAACGCCGCGTTGCCGATCCTGGCGGCCACGCTGCTGACCGACGAGCCGGTCACCATCGGCAACATCCCGCACCTGCGCGACATCACCACCACCATCGAGCTGCTGGGGCGGATGGGGGTGGGGGTCACCCTGCACGAGGGCCAGCGCGTGGAGGTGGACCCGGGCAGCATCAGGAGCTTCCAGGCCTCCTACGACCTGGTGAAGACCATGCGCGCCTCGATCCTGGTGCTCGGCCCGCTGGTGGGGCGCCACGGTGCCGCCGACGTTTCGCTGCCCGGCGGCTGCGCGATCGGCGCCCGCCCGGTGGACATCCACGTGGCGGGGCTGCGCGCGCTGGGCGCCACGGTGGACATCGAGGATGGCTACATCCGCGCCCGCGCCGGGCGGCTGAAGGGCACCCGGCTGCTGCTCGACAAGATCACCGTCACCGGCACCGAGAACCTGATGATGGCGGCGGTGCTGGCGGAGGGCGAGACGGTGCTGGAAAACGCCGCGCGCGAGCCGGAAATCGAGGATCTGGCCCGCTTCCTCAACGCCATGGGCGCCAGGGTCGGCGGCGCGGGCACCGATCGCATCGTCATCGAGGGCGTGGAGCGCCTGCACGGCACCGACTACGACGTGCTTCCCGACCGCATCGAGACCGGCACCTTCCTGGTGGCCGGGGCCATCACCCGCGGCCATGTGCGGCTGCGGCATACCCGCCCGGAGCACGTGGAGGCGATGCTGGCCAAGTTGCGCGAGGCCGGCGCGCGCATCGCCACGGGCGCGGACTGGATCGAGCTGGACATGCCCGGGCGGGCCCGCGGCGTGAGCATCAGCACCGCTCCCTATCCGGGCTTCCCCACCGACATGCAGGCGCAGTTCGCGGCGCTGAACTGCGTGGCCGAGGGGGTGGTCACCATCAGCGAGAACGTCTTCGAGAACCGCTTCATGCACATGCCCGAGCTGCAGCGCATGGGGGCGGACATCCACATGCAGGGGCACCTGGCGGTGATCCGCGGGGTCGAGCGCCTGCACGCGGCGCCGGTGATGGCCACCGACCTGCGCGCCTCGGCCGGCCTGGTGCTGGCCGGCCTGGTGGCCGAGGGCGAGACCCTCGTTGACCGGATCTACCACATCGATCGCGGCTACGAGTGCATCGAGGAGAAGCTGAGCCAGCTCGGCGCCGACATACGCAGGCGCGGCTGAATGCGCGCTGCCCGACCGTAGGCAACGGCTTCCATGCAAGTGTATAATTCACCGGTTTACGCGCACCCGCCGTCACATCGCCGTGCCCGCCACGGCTCCCCGGAACCGCGGCCGCCCGACAATGACCAGAGCCTGGGAGGATAAGCTCGATGAGCGATGAGGCCGACCTCAGCCGACGCCATTTCCTGACCGTCGCCACCAGCATCGTCGGTGGCATCGGGGTGGTGCTGACAGCAGTCCCCTTCGTGGCATCGTTCCGCCCCAGCGCCCGCGCGCAGGCCATGGGCGGCCCGGTGGAAGTCGACATCAGCAAGCTCGAGGACGGCGCCATGATGCGCGTCGTCTGGCGCGGGCTCCCGGTGTGGATCCTGCGGCGCACGCAGGACATGCTCGGCCGCCTCGCGGCGGAGCCCGATGCGCAGCTGAAGGACCCGGGCTCGGCGCAGTCCGACCAGCCGGACTACGCACGCAACCCGGCGCGGGCCATGAAGCCGGAAATCCTCGTCGTGGTGGGCGTGTGCACGCACCTCGGCTGCGCACCCATCGAGCGCTTCGATGTCGCCCCCGCGGACCTCGGCCCGGACTGGAAGGGCGGCTTCTACTGCCCCTGCCACGGTTCGCGCTTCGACCTCGCCGGGCGGGTCATGAATGGCTCGCCGGCACCCACCAACCTGGCCATCCCGCCCTACCGTTTCGTCGGCGACAACGTGGTCATTGTTGGCGATGACACAGGAGTCAAGGCATGAGCGGCGCACGGTCAGAGGCAGCAGCGCAGGGGCGCTTCGCCCGTTTCATCGGCTGGGTGGACGAGCGCTTCCCGCTCACCGCCATGATCAAGGAACATGCCACCGAGTACTACGCCGCCAAGAACTTCAACGCCTGGTACGTGTTCGGCGTGCTGGCGCTGATGGTACTGGTGATCCAGCTGGTCACCGGCATCTTCCTGACGATGAACTACAAGCCGTCGGCCACCGAGGCCTTTGCCTCGGTCGAGTACATCATGCGCGACGTGCAGTGGGGCTGGCTGATCCGCTACATGCACTCCACCGGCGCCTCGGCCTTCTTCATCGTCGTCTACCTGCACATGTTCCGCGCCCTGCTTTACGGGTCGTACAAGAACCCGCGCGAGCTGCTGTGGATCATCGGCATGGTGATCTACCTGGCGCTGATGGCCGAGGCCTTCATGGGCTACCTGCTGCCCTGGGGGCAGATGTCCTACTGGGGCGCGCAGGTGATCGTCTCGCTGTTCGGCGCCATTCCCGGCATCGGCGGCGAGCTGGTGGAGTGGATCCGCGGCGACTACTTCATCTCCGACATCACCCTCAACCGCTTCTTCGCGCTGCACGTGGCCGCCGTGCCGCTGGCGCTCATCCTGCTGGTGGTGATGCACATCCTCGCCCTGCACGAGACCGGTTCGCTGAACCCCGACGGCATCGAGATCAAGGAGCGCAAGAACGAGAAGGGCATCCCGCTGGACGGCATCGCCTTCCACCCGTACTACACGGCCAAGGATCTCGTCGCCATCGTCATCTTCCTCATGCTGTTCGCGGCGGTGATCTTCTTCGCGCCGGAGATGGGTGGCTACTTCCTCGAGCATGCCAACTTCGAGCCGGCCAACAGCCTGAAGACCCCGGAGCACATCGCGCCGGTCTGGTACTTCACGCCCTTCTACGCCATCCTGCGCTCGGTGCCGAGCAAGGGCTGGGGCGCCTTCCTGATGCTGATGGCCATCGTGCTGCTGTTCTTCCTGCCATGGCTGGACCGCTGCCGGGTCAAGTCGATCCGCTACCGCGGCAGCAGCTACAAGGCGGCGCTGGCCATCTTCGTGGTCAGTTTCGTGGCACTGGGCTACCTCGGCCTGCAGCCGGCCACCGAGAAAGTCTACGTCTACGCCTCGCGGGCCTTCACGATCGTGTACTTCCTGTTCTTCCTGCTGATGCCCTTCTATACCAGGGCCGAGAAGACGCGGCCGGTGCCCGAGCGCGTCGTCTACAAGGCAGGCAGCTAGGATCGCGCCCATGGAGAAGAGCACGGCAATGAAGATGTCGTTTACCCGTTCCCGCTCCCTGCTGCAGGCGATGCTGCTGGCAGGCCTGGCCCTGCTGGCCACCGGGGTTGCCAATGCCGCCACGGGCGTGCCGCTGGAGCGTGCCCGCGTCGATATCCGCGATGTCGCTTCCATGCAGCGCGGGGCCCGCAATTTCGTCAACTACTGCATGGGCTGCCATTCGGCGCAGTACGTGCGCTACAACCGGCTGGGCGAGGACCTGCAGATCCCCGAGGACGAGCTGGTCCGCGAGCTGATGTTCGCGGCACAGAAGCCGCAGGAAACCATGACCATCGCCCTGCGCGCCAGCGATGCGGACCGCTGGTTCGGCACGGCGGCCCCCGACCTGTCGCTGATCGCACGCAACCGCGGCGTGGATTACCTGTACAACTTCCTGCGCTACTTCTACGCCGACCCCTCGCGGCCCACGGGCGTCAACAACCTGATGCTCGACAACGCCGCCATGCCGCACGTGCTCTGGGAGCTGCAGGGCGTGCGCGAGGCGGTGTTCGAGGAGCAGGGCAGCGGCGATTCCGCACAGAAGGTGTTCAAGGAGTTCCGCCAGCTCACGCCGGGCAAACTCTCGCCGGAGGAGTTCGATGCCTTCGTGCGCGATACCGTGGCATTCCTCGCCTACGTGGGCGAGCCCATGCAGCTGGAGCGCCGGCGCCTGGGGGTATGGGTGCTCGGCTTCCTGCTCGTCTTCGGGATCCTCGCCTACCTGCTCAAGCGCGAGATCTGGAAAGACGTGAAGTAGCCTGAATGCCTGACGTACCCGCATGGATACTGCCAGCGCGATGCGCCGGGGTGACAGCGATGCGGTCGGCGGGGATCATCCCGGGCTCATGACGCTTTACTCCAGCCCCAGCTGCCTCCACAGCCACCGCACCCGCATGGTGCTGGCCGAGAAGAACATCGCCATCGATGTCATCGATGTCGAGGGCGACCGCCTGCCCGAGGACCTGCTCGACCTCAACCCCTACCACAGCGTGCCCACCCTGGTGGACCGCGAGCTGGTGCTCTACGACTCGCGGGTCATCATCGACTATCTCGACGAGCGCTTCCCGCACCCGCCGCTGATGCCGGTGGACCCGTTGGCGCGCGCGCAGTTCCGCCTGGCCCTCTACCGCATCGAGCGCGACTGGTACACGCTGGCCATGCAGCTGCAGGAGAGCGACGACAGGAAGCAGCTGGCGCAGGCGCGCAAGCAGCTGCAGGAAAGCATCACCGGCAGCTCGGAACTCTTTGCCGTCAAGCCCTTCTTCCTCAGCGACGAATTCTCGCTGGTCGATTGCAGCATTGCGCCGGTCCTCTGGCGGCTCCCGCTGTTCGGCATCGAGCTCAAGGCCAGCCTGAAGCCGATCCATCGCTACATGGACCGCCTGTTCGCGCGCCGTTCCTTCCAGGACAGCCTCACCGAACGCGAGCGGGAAATGCGCCAGTAAGGTGGCCGCCATGCCGCCCGAGGAAATTCCCCAGCGCCCCTACCTGCTGCGGGCCATGCATGCCTGGATCAGCGACAACGGCCAGACCCCCTATATCGTGGTCGATGCCGCCGCCCCGGGTGCCGAGGTGCCGCAGCAGTACGTGCACGATGGCCGGATCGTGCTCAACATCAGCTACGATGCAGTGGCCCACCTCGACCTCGGCAACGAGTTCCTGCAGTTCCAGGCACGATTCTCGGGCACGCCGTGGCGCGTCAGCGTGCCGGTGTCCGCGGTGCTGGGCATCTACGCGCAGGAAAGCGGCCGCGGCATGATCTTCGCCGGGGAAGGCGCCGATTCGCCGCAGGTGCCGCCACCCGAGCCCGAGCCGCCCCCGCCTGCGGGCGTCGGCAGGCCACACCTCAAGGTGGTCAAGTAGCAGGCGCGGCCCGCTCGCCGGGGAACAGCGTGGCGTCGATGCCATGGCACAGGCAGTGGATGGCGAGCAGGTGCACCTCCTGGATGCGTGCGGTACGCATGGACGGTGCCCGCAGTTCGATGTCGCCTGCCTGCAGCAGCGCCGACATGCGTCCGCCGTCGCGCCCGCCCAGCGCAATCACGTGCATGTCCCTGTCATGGGCGGCCTCGATGGCCGCCAGCACATTGGGCGAGTTGCCCGAGGTGGAGATCGCCAGCAGGCAGTCGCCCGGCCGGCCGAGTGCCAGCACCTGCTTGGAGAACACCTGTTCCCAGGCATAGTCGTTGGCGATCGAGGTCAGCGTCGACGAGTCGGTGGTCAGCGCCACCGCCGGCAATGCCGGGCGTTCGCGCTCGAAGCGGTTGAGGAGCTCGGCGGAAAAATGCTGGGCGTCGGCGGCCGAGACGCCGTTGCCGCAGGAGAGGATCTTGCCGCCCAGCTGCAGGCACCTTTCCATGGCGGCGATGGCGCGGGCCAGTGCCGGCCCCAGGGCTGCCATGGCCGCCTGCTTGACGGCGATGCTTTCGGCAAACTGCTCGCGGATGGCTGCTTCGGTGTCCATGGGCGCCATGATAGCGGCCCGTCGTGGCGGCGGGCAGGCCCTAGCTGGTGTCGTTGCCGTCGAAGGCGCGCCGGATCCAGCGGCAGGCCGGGGCATCCGGCCCGCCCGACAGCGCCATGACATCGAAGCGCAGGGCGCGGGCAGCGTGCGCCGGGTGGCGCTGCAGGAAGCTGGCCGCCGCGTGCAGCAGGCGCCGGCGCTTGGCCGCGGTGACGGTGAGCGCCGGGTCGACCAGGCGCTGGTTGCAGCGATAGCGCACCTCCACCACCACCAGCGTCTGCCCTTCGAGCATCACCAGGTCGATCTCGCCGCCACCGCAACGGAAGTTGCGCGCCACCAGCCGCAGCCCGCGTGCGACGAGGAAGCGCAGGGCGGCATCCTCGGCGCGCGCACCGGTGGCGCTGGTGCTGGCAGATGGTGGCCCGCGCAGGCTCACCAGGCCGGGTTGTCCTCGTCCGGCATCACGGCAGCCGCCTCGTCGAGCGGGATGACCGCACCCTCGCGGAACAGACCCCAGGCCATGCCGCGGTGGATGCGCTGGCCCTCGCCCAGCGAGAGGACGCCCGAGAGCCCGGCGTAGGGCATGCCGAGCAGGGCGCTGCCCGATCGCAGCTCCTGCGCCAGCGCATAGGCATCGTGGCCCATGGCGTGGAAGCGCAGCTGCCCGGCGGCGAAGGGCGGCCAGCTTGCCGCCAGCGCGGCACGCAGTGCGCTGGCGCGCGGATCATGCTCGATGGTGACCGGCGCATCGACGAACATGATGCCGTCGAGGTCGAGGTCCCCCGGGCTGCCGAGCTGGTGGATGGCCGAGGTGGCATAGGTGGGCAGGTCTCCGGCGTAGAGGAAGCGCAGCTGCGGCCTGATCAGCCGGCCGCTGGCGGCATCGGCCATGAGGACTATGCAGTCGGCATCGGCGCGCCGGCGAGGCTCGAATTCGAGCGGAACACCCACATTTGCCACCAGCCGGCGTTGCCGGTCACGGCTCGCGTCGAGCCGCAGCAGCTGTTCGAGCAGGCCGGTGTAGTCGCGTTCCGCCGGGTCGTAGAGCTGTTGCTCCACCACCGTCCCGCCACGCGTTTCCAGCGCGGTAGCGAAGGCGCCGAGCAGGCGCCGCCCCCAGGCGGTGGCCGGTGCCAGCACCAGCGCCCGGCCCTGCCCGAGCGCCAGCGCGCGCTCGGCGATGGCCTCGGTCTCGTCCTCGGGTGCCAGCGCGAACTGGTAGCTGCGTGCGGACGGGGGCGTGGCGTCTAGGGTGTTCAGCAGCAGCGTCGGCACCGCGCCGGCCACGCTCGCAACCTGTGCGACCGAGGGCTTGAGCAGCGGGCCGATCACCATCCCGGCGCCGGCATCGAGTGCCGCCCGGTAGGCCTCGACGGGGCCGGGCTGCTGCTCGTCGAGGATCAGCAGCTCGGGGCGCAGCGGATTGCCGGCATCGGCCAGCCAGGCGGCGATGAAGCCATCGCGGATGGCCTCGGCGGCGGGGCGCTGCCCGCCCGAGAGCGGCAGCAGCAGCGCCACCCGCTGCGGCGCCGGGAAGCCCTGCTGCACGGCCACCGGCGTCGTGGCGGGGGGCGACGGCAGCGGTGGCGGGGCAACACCCCTCACCGGCACCGGTGGCAACGGCTCGTCGGGCAGTTGTAGTGGCCCGCAGGCGGTGGCCACAATGGCGGCGGCCAGCAGCAGGAGGCGCCGGCCTGTCGGCAGCCCGGGCCGTGCATGCTGCCGGCAGGACGGAACAGCAGCTGTTTGTCTCAACGAGGCCATCGCAACACCAAGGTCAGTCGCCGTGAATGCTCCCGGAGTCCTCTATGTCGTCGCGACCCCCATCGGCAATCTCGATGATATCAGCTCGCGTGCGCGCACCATCCTCGGTGGCGTGGCGCTGGTGGCCGCCGAGGACACCCGCCACAGCGGCCAGCTGCTGGCCCATCTCGGCCTGCGGACGCCGCTGCTCGCGCTCCACGAGCACAACGAGGCGGCGCGCGTCGAGGCGTTGCTGGCCAGGCTGGCGGGCGGCGAGTCGATCGCGCTGCTGAGCGATGCCGGCACCCCGCTCATCAGCGATCCCGGCTACCGGCTGGTGGCGGCGGCCCGCGAGCGGGGCTTTACCGTGACCCCCATCCCCGGCGCCTGTGCCGCCATCACCGCGCTCTCGGCGGCGGGGCTGCCCACCCACCGCTTCCGCTTCGAGGGCTTCCTGCCCGCCCGCGCCGCAGCCCGCCGCACCCGGCTGGCCGAGCTGCAGCACTGTCCGGATACACTGGTGTTCTACGAGGCGGTGCACCGGGTGGGGGAGATGCTCGACGATCTCGCCGCCGCCTTTGGCGAAGAGCGCCAGGCCTGCGTGGCCCGCGAGCTGACCAAGCTCCACGAGAGCTTCTACTGGGGCACGCTGGCCGCGGTGCGTGCGCAGCTGGCCGCGGACCCGGGGGGCGGGCGCGGCGAGTTCACCCTCGTGGTGGCGGGGGCACCCGAGGCGCGGGCGGGTGATGCGGAACTCGGGCGGGTCGTGCAGCTGCTGGGCGAGGAACTGCCTGCCGCGCAGGCCGCGCGCCTTGCCGCGCGCATCACGGGTGCCTCGCGCCGCGAGGCCTATGCACTGGCGCTGCGCGCAGGGACGGAGCCCGGGTCCTGATCCGATGCCCCCCGTCGCCCGCCATGCCCCGAGCGGCACTGTTGCTGTCCGAGGCAGGTGGTGCCGGATCGAAGGTGTGAAGTTTTTCCAGGGCCCGTGGCAATTTCGCTGCAGGCGAAACCCCGACACCGGCACCCGTTGATGCTATGGTGCGCGCTGGAGTCGGCCAGGCGATCGCTCGGGGGCAACCCCGGGAGGAAAGTCCGGGCTCCGGCGGGCAGGGTGCCAGGTAACGCCTGGGGGGCGCGAGCCCACGGAAAGTGCCACAGAAAACAAACCGCCTCGGGCCGCAAGGCCTGCGGCAAGGGT
This sequence comes from Gammaproteobacteria bacterium, assembly GCA_019454675.1. Classification (GTDB taxonomy): domain Bacteria; phylum Pseudomonadota; class Gammaproteobacteria; order Steroidobacterales; genus QUBU01. The sequence continues at coordinate 36,561 of JACFNV010000009.1, forward strand.
GAAAAGGTGCGGTAAGAGCGCACCGCGCGGGTGGCAACACGCCGCGGCACGGTAAACCCCACCTGGAGCAAGACCAAATAGGGAAGCAGCCGGCCCGGCAACGGGTTGGCACCGTCGCCCCGCGGGCTTCCGGGTAGGTCGCTTGAGGCCGCTGGTGACAGCGGTCCCAGAGGGATGATCGCCCACGACAGAACCCGGCTTATCGGCCGACTCCATTTTTTCCTTTCCGACGGCTGCCGGCCTTCCTGAGGCCGGCCCTTTCCGTGCCGGCTGTCGGGCCGCCGGCGATTGCGCATGGCGTTCTGCACCAGTCAGGGCTACGCGGGGGGGGCACGGGATCCGGCCGTGGTGGGTCGTGGTGGGAGGATTCACGGGGCCTTCGCTGCCGCCCGATGCCTCGGTCGCATATCCGCTCTTGCGCAAATCCCGCATCGGTTCCGTGCCGGACGGGCTGTCCGGCACCATCCAGGCGCTGCGTGATATCTAGGTCGCGCCACAGCAATTTGCCATAAGCTCATGATTTCCTGTTTCCCGGGTCTCCATGCTGCAGGCTGCACTTGCGCCAGGGAGGCTAAGTTGCTGTCCGCAAAGCACTTAAGCGCTGTTTTCTGTTGACGCTCTCCCGGCGCGATCCTATAGTGGCCAGCGGTGGTAAAAAGTGGGAGGAAATGGGCTTCCGTGCCCTATCCGCCATGTTCCGTGGGGCAACCAAGATCACGCTGGATGCGAAGGGGCGGCTGGCTTTCCCGGCCCGCTATCGCGAGCGCCTGGCCGCGCGTTGCGAAGGCCAGCTGGTGTGCACCGTGGACCCCGACTACTGCCTGCTCATCTATCCGCTTCCCGATTGGGAGGAGATCGAGCGCAAGTTGATGCGCCTGCCTTCGCTCAACCCGAAGGCGCGGCGCCTGCAGCGGCTGATGGTCGGCTATGCAGCGGAGCTGGACCTCGACAGCCATGGGCGGGTGCTGATCCCGCGCGAGCTGCGCGAATTCGCGTCGCTGGACAAGCAGGCGATCCTGTTTGGCCAGGGCAACAAGTTCGAGTTGTGGGATGAGGCGCGCTGGAACGGCCAGCGCGATCAGTGGCTGGCGGACGGCACGGAACTCGGCATGGACCTGCCGGCGGAGCTGGGCCAGCTCTCGCTCTGAGGAATCGGCTGTTCCGCCCCGACGGCACCCTGGCGGTCGTGGCGGCCTGCCACGGAGGGTGGAGGTGGAGGGGCATGTACCGGTTCTTGCCGAGGAAGTCCTGCGCGGCCTGGCCATCAGGCCCGACGGCCTGTACCTGGACGCGACCTTCGGGCGCGGCGGGCACAGCCGGATGATCCTCGGGGCCCTGGGGCCGCACGGGCGCCTGCTCGCGCTGGACCGGGACCCCGAGGCGCTGGGGGTGGGTCGGGAGCTGGCGCAGGCCGACTCCCGGTTGGCGATAGAACAAGAAAACTTCGATCAATTGCGGCGGGTTGTGGAAGCACGGGGTTTGACAAGCGGGCTGGACGGGATCCTGTTCGATCTCGGCGTGTCGTCGCCGCAGCTCGACACGCCCGCGCGCGGCTTCAGCTTCCAGCACGAGGGGCCGCTCGACATGCGCATGGATCCGGGTGCCGGGCAGAGCGCCGCCGAATGGCTGAACAGCGCCGCGGAGCGCGACATCGCCCACGTGCTGCGCCGCCTTGGCGAGGAGCCCGCCGCCGCGCGCATCGCGCGTGCCATCTGCGAGCGCCGCGAGCACCAGCCGCTTGCCACCACCGGCGAGCTGGCCGCGCTGGTGCTCTCGATCATCCCGCGCCGCGGCCATCGCCACCCCGCCACGCGCAGCTTCCAGGCCATCCGCATCTTCATCAACCGCGAGCTCGAGGCGCTGGAGGCGGGGCTGGCGCAGGCGCTCGCGCTGCTGGCCAGCGGCGGGCGGCTGTGCGTCATCAGCTTCCACTCGCTGGAAGACCGCATCACCAAGCGCTTCTTGCGCCAGCACTCGCGGGTCGATCCCGCGCTGGCGGCGCTGCCGGTGGTGCCGGATTCCGCCCGCCCGCGGCTGCGCCTCGTCGGCGGCGCCATCCATGCCGGCGAGGCGGAGCTGGCCCGCAACCCGCGCGCGCGCAGCGCGGTGCTGCGGGTGGCGGAGAAGCTGGCATGAACCCGGTCCTGCGCCATGGCCTGCTGATGGGCGTGCTGGCCGTGGCCGTGCTGGCCTCGGCGCTGGCGGTGGTGCGCGCCAAGCACGAGAACCGCAAGCTCTTCGCCGAGCTGCAGGCGCTTGCCGCGCAGCGCGACCAGCTGGAGGTGGACTGGAGCCGGCTGCAGCTGGAACAAAGCGCCTGGTCCAGCCATGCGCGCGTCGAGCAGATGGCCCGCGAACAGATGCACATGCGCAGCCCGCAACCGGGCGAGATCCGGACGCTGCCATGAGCAGGGGCAAGGGCAGGGGACAGGAGCAGCAGCCGCAGCGGAGCTTCACGCTGCGCTGGGGCGTGGTCTGCGGGCTGCTGCTGGCGCTCGGCCTGGTGCTGGTGGGCCGCGCGGTGCACCTGCAGGTGTTCAGCAAGGACTTCCTCATCGGCCAGGCGCAGGCGCGCCACCTGCGCACGGCGAAGATATCGGCCAACCGCGGGGTCATCACCGACCGCAACGGCGAGACGCTGGCCGCCTCGATGCCGGTGGATACCCTGTGGGGCAGCCCGCGCGAGCTCTCGCGCGGGCCGGAGCAGCTGCCGGTGCTGGCGAAGGCGCTGGGGCTCGACCCGGCGGTGCTGGCGCGGCAGGTTGCCGGCAATGTCGACAAGGACTTCATGTACCTGCGCCGGCACATGAACCCCGACGATGCGCAGGCCGTGCTCGATGCCGGCTTCCCCGGCGTGCACGTGCTGCGCGAATACCGCCGCTACTACCCGGCCGGCGAAGTGACCGGGCAGCTGGTGGGCTTCACCAACATCGACGATGCAGGCCAGGAGGGCATGGAGCTGGCTTTCGACGAGTGGCTGCGCGGCCATCCCGGCAGGAAGCTGGTGCTGCGCGACCGCCTCGGCCGGGTGATCGAGGATGTCGAACGGATCGAGTCGCCGAGCCCCGGGCGCGAGGTGGCGAGCTCGATCGACCTGCGCATCCAGTACCTTGCCTACCGCGAGCTCAAGGCGGCGGTGCAGAAGCACCGTGCGCAGTCGGCCTCGGCGGTGGTGCTCGACGTGCAGACCGGCGAGGTGCTGGCGATGGTGAACCAGCCCTCCTACAACCCCAATGACCGCGCGCAGTACCTGCCGGCCCGCTTCCGCAACCGCGCCATCACCGACCTCTTCGAGCCCGGCTCGAGCTTCAAGCCGCTGGTGGTTGCCGCGGCGCTGGAGAGCGGGCAGTGGCGGCGCGACAGCCGCGTCGACACCTCGCCCGGCATGCTGCGGGTGGCGAACAAGATCATCGAGGACGAGAAGAACCTCGGCCTCGCCAGCCTCGACACGGTGCTGGCGCGCTCGAGCAACGTCGGCATGGCGAAGCTCGCGCTCTCGCTGCCCTCGGACCAGCTGTGGCAGGTGCTCAACCGCTTCGGCATCGGGCGCACCACCTCCAGCGGCTTCCCCGGCGAGTCGGCGGGGCTGCTGAGCCCCTGGGAGAACTGGCGGCCGATCGCCAAGGCCACGCTGGCCTATGGCTACGGCCTCTCGGTCACCCCGCTGCAGCTGGCGCAAAGCTATGCGGTGCTTGCCGCCGATGGCGTCATGCGCCCGGTGTCGCTGCTGCGGGTGGACCACCCGCCGATCGGCCGGCAGGTGATCGCAGCGCAGAACGCCCGCGCCATGGTCGACCTGCTCGAGCACGTGGTGGGCCCCGAGGGCACCGGCCAGCGTGCGGCGGTGCCCGGCTATCGCGTCGCCGGCAAGACCGGCACGGCGCGCAAGGTGGCGGCCGGCAGCTACTCCACCGAGCGCTACACCGCGGTGTTTGCCGGCCTGGCGCCGGCCAGCCAGCCGCGCCTCGCGGTGGTGGTCGTGGTGGATGAACCGCGCGCAGGCGAGTACTTCGGCGGCGCAGTGGCGGCACCGGTGTTCTCGCAGATCGTCGGTGGCGCCATGCGCATCCTCGCCATCCCGCCCGATCGGCCGGTGGCGCCCTCGCGCAGCCCGCAGCTGACCGTGGCCAGCGCGCCATGATGGCCGCCGCGCATACCGACATGGAACTGCGTGAACTGTTTCCGGGCCTGGCATCCGCTGCGGACCTGGATGTGCGGGACATCGCCCAGCACAGCGCCGGCATCCGCCCGGGCAGCCTGTTCCTCGCCTGCGGCGGCGGCCGCGCCCATGGCCTGCGCTTCCTCGATGATGCGCTGGCCCGCGGTGCGGCAGCGGTGGCCTGGGAACCGGGGCCGCGGGTCGATGCACCGCTGCTGCCCGCCGGCGTGGCGGGCCTCGAGGTGCCGGGGCTGCGCGGGCAGCTCGGCACGCTCGCCAACCGCTTCTTTGCCAGCCCCTCGCGGCAGCTGGCGGTGACCGGCATCACCGGCACCAACGGCAAGACCACGGTGGCCTGGCTGCTGATGCAGGCGCTCGGGCAGCTCGGCCGCAAGGCCGGCTACATGGGCACGCTCGGCCATGGCATCGCCGGCCGGCTGGAGGCCGCGTCTCTTACCACCCCCGACTGCATCAGCGTGCACCGGCAGCTGCACCAGCTGCTCGGCGAGGGCGCCACCCACGTGGCGATGGAGGTATCCTCGCATGCGCTCGACCAGCGGCGCATCGATGGCGTGAGCCTGCGCAGCGTTGCCTTCACCAACCTCGGCCGCGACCACCTCGATTACCACGGCGACATGGCGCGCTATGCGCAGGCCAAGGCACGGCTGTTCCTCGATGGCGGGGCACCGGTCGCGGTCATCAACCTCGGCGATGCCTGCGGGCGCGAGCTGGCCGCGCGCCTGCCGGCGGGCATGCGCCTGATCGGGACGAGCGCGGTGGCAGGGCAGCCGGCCGCGGTCAGCCTGCGGCGCCTGCCGGGCGCTGGCCGGCAGGCACGGCTGCAGCTCGTCATCGAGGGCACGGTGGCCGGCTTCGAGTCGCCGCTGCTCGGCGACTTCAATCTCGAGAACCTTGCGGTAGCCGCCGGCCTCCTGCATGCGGAAGGCTTCGCGCCGGCGGACATCGCCGCGGCGCTGGCCGGCTGCCAGGCGCCGCCGGGACGCATGCAGCCGATCGCCGCGGCGCATGGGCCGCGGGTGCTGGTGGACTTCGCGCACACGCCCGATGCGCTGCGCCGCGCGCTCGAAACGCTGCGTGCCGAGGCGCCCGCGCAGCTGTGGTGCGTGTTCGGTTGCGGCGGCGAGCGCGATACCGGCAAGCGGGCGCTGATGGGCGCGGTGGTGCGCGAGCTCGCCGATCGCCTGGTGCTCACCGACGACAATCCGCGCGGCGAGGATCCCGATGCCATCATCGCCGCCATCCTCGAGGGCAGCGGGCGCGGGCCGCAGGTCGAGGTCATCCGCGATCGCGCCGCCGCCATTCGCCATGCCATCGACGCGGCGGGTCCGCAGGACATCGTGCTGATCGCCGGCAAGGGCCACGAGTCGGTGCAGCTCGTCGGCGGCGAGGCCCATCCCTTCTCCGACCAGCTGGTGGCGAGTGCTGCACTCGCCGGGCGGCCATGATCGGCGGGCGGCTGGCCATGGTGGCGACGGCAACCGGCGGCAGGCTGGCCGGCGCGGATGCGTCCTTCAGCGGTGTCAGCACCGATACCCGCAGCCTGCGTCCGGGCGAGTTGTTCTTCGCGCTGCAGGGTGCCGGCAGCGATGGCGCGGCCTTCGTCGCCGAGGCGGCGCGGCTGGGCGCGGCGGGCGCGGTGGTGGCGGCACGCCAGCCGCTGGCGCTGCCGCAGGTCGAGGTGGGCGACACGCGGCTTGCGCTCGGCGAGCTGGCGCGCAGCTGGCGCCGGCGCTTCGACATCCCGCTGATCGGCATCACCGGCTCGAACGGCAAGACCACGGTCAAGGAGATGAGCGCGGCGATCATGCGCACGGCGCTCGGCGGCGCCATCGACCCGCTGCTGGTGACCTGGGGCAATTTCAACAACGAGATCGGCCTGCCGCGCACGCTGTTCTACCTCGGCGAGGCGCACCGCGCGGCAGTCATCGAGATGGGCGCGGCCCGGCCCGGCGATATCGCCTACCTGGCGCGCATCGCCTGCCCGACGGTGGCGGTGGTGAACAACGCCACGTGCGCCCACCTGCAGGGTTTCGGCAGCATCGAGGCGGTCGCCGCCACCAAGGGCGAGATCTACGACGCACTGCCGGCTGCGGGCACCGCGGTGGTCAACCGCGACGACCGCTTCTTCGACGCCTGGTGGGAGCGCAGCAGCGGGCGCCGGCGCCTGAGCTTCGGGCTGCATCCGCAGGCGGACTTCCGCGCCAGCGACATCCGCGTCGGCGAGTGCCTCGACTTCAGGCTGCACGCCCCGGGTGGCACGGTGGCAGTGCGCCTGGCGATGGCAGGCAGCCACAACGTGCCCAATGCACTGGCGGCCGCGGCGGTGACGCATGCGGCAGGTGCCCCGCTGCAGGCCATCGCCGACGGGCTTGCACGGGTGCGCAACGTGAGCGGACGCCTGCGCCGGGTACCGGCCGCGGCGGGGCTGGCGCTCTACGACGACAGCTACAACGCCAACCCTGCCTCGGTGCGTGCCGCCATCGGCTTCCTCGGCGCGCTGGCCGGCGAGCGCTGGCTGGTGCTCGGCGACATGGCCGAGCTCGGCCCCGACAGCGCGCAGATGCACCGCGAGATCGGCGCCTGCGCACGCGAGGCCGGCATCCCGCGGCTGTTCTGCACCGGCAACCAGAGCCGGGAGGCGGCCGAGGCCTTCGGTCGCGGGGCGCGCTGGTTCGCCGAGCTGCCGGCGCTGCTGTCCGCGCTGCAGGCCGAGCTCGTGCCCGGCAGCACGGTGCTGGTCAAGGGCTCGCGCTCCATGGGCATGGAGCGGGTGGTGCAGGCGCTGGCGGCTGCCGGCACCGAACGGGCGGAGGGCTGAGCGCATGCTGTTCCTCGCCGCCGAATACCTCACCCGCTTCATCTCCGGCTTCAACCTGTTCACCTACATCACCATGCGGGCGATCATGGGCGCGCTCACCGCGCTGGTCCTCTCGCTGGTGCTGGGCCCCGGGCTGATCCGCTGGCTCACCGCGAAGAAAATCGGCCAGACCGTGCGCCAGGACGGCCCGGGCAGCCACCTGCCCAAGGCCGGCACGCCCACCATGGGCGGCACGCTGATCCTGCTGGCCATCGCCGCGGGCACGCTGCTGTGGGCGGACCTGCGCAGCCACTACGTGTGGGTGGTGCTCGGCGTGACGCTGGCCTACGGCCTCATCGGCTTCGTCGATGACTGGCGCAAGCTCAGCCGCCGCGACCCGAAGGGCCTGTCCGCGCGCGCCAAGTTCACCGGCCAGCTGCTGGTGGCGCTGGTGGCCGCCGGCGTGCTCTATGCGCTGGCCGAGCAGCCGCAGGAAACCGCGCTGCTCATCCCCTACCTCAAGAACATCGCCATCCCGCTCGGCGGCTTCTACATCGTATTCGCCACGCTGGTGATCGTCGGCACCAGCAATGCCGTCAACCTGACCGACGGGCTCGATGGCCTGGCGACCATGCCGGCGGTGCTGGTGGGTGGTGCGCTCGGCATCTTTGCCTACGCGGCGGGCAACATCATCTACTCGCGCTACCTCGGCATCCCTTTCATCGCCGGTGCCGGCGAGATGCTGGTGTTCTGCGGCGCACTGGCCGGCGCCGGCCTCGGCTTCCTGTGGTTCAACGCCTATCCGGCGCAGGTGTTCATGGGCGATGTCGGCGCGCTGGCGCTGGGCGGCGCGCTGGGCACGGTGGCGGTGGTGGTCCGCCAGGAGCTGGTGCTGGTGATCATGGGCGGCATCTTCGTCGCCGAGACCGTCTCGGTGATGATCCAGGTGGCTTCCTTCAAGCTCACCGGCCGGCGCGTGTTCCGCATGGCGCCGCTGCACCACCACTTCGAGCTCAAGGGCTGGGCCGAGCCGAAGGTGATCGTGCGCTTCTGGATCATCACCGTGGTCCTCGTCCTGGTCGGGCTTTCGAGCCTGAAGATCCGCTGATGGCGACCGTGCAGCCACATGTCGCCGCTGCCGTCGCCCGCCCGGTGCTGGTGCTCGGCATGGGGGCAACCGGTGCCTCTTGTGCCCGCCACTTCGCCGCTCGCGGCACCCCGGCCTGGTTTGCCGACACGCGGGCCGCGCCGCCGGGGCTGGAGGCGATCCGCCGCGCCATGCCCGCTGCGGGCCTGCTGCCCGGCGCGATGCCGGACACGGTGCCGCCCGGCGTGGAAAGCATCGTGGTATCGCCCGGCGTCGACCTCGGCCTGCCGGTGCTCGCCGATGCGCATCGGCGCGGCATCCGGGTGCGCGGCGACCTCGACCTGTTTGCCGCCTGCTGCGCAGCGCCGCTGCTGGGCATCACCGGCTCCAACGGCAAGAGCACGGTGACCACCATGGTCGGCCTCATGCTTCGCGCCTGCGGCTGGCCGGTCGCGGTGGGCGCCAACCTCGGCACCCCTGCGCTCGACCTGCTCGATGCGGGCATCAAGGCCTATGTGCTCGAGCTCTCCAGCTTCCAGCTCGAGCGCAGCGCGGCGTTGGAGCTGGCCGCCGCAGTGGTGCTGAACCTTGCCCCCGACCATCTCGACACGCATGGCGACATGGCGGCCTATGCCGCCGCCAAGGCCCGCATCTACGCGCGCTGCCGGGTGGCGGTGGTCAACCGCGACGAGCCCGGGCTGGCGGCGATGGTGCCCGCCGGCACCCACCGGCTGAGCTTCGGCCTCGGCGAGCCCGGCGCGGGGCAGTTCGGCCTGCTGGCGGGAGCCGGCGGCGAGTGGCTGGCGCTCGGCACGCAGCGCCTGCTGCCGGTGTCCGCGCTTGGCACCAGCGGTCGCCACAACATCGCCAATGCGCTGGCGGCGCTGGCGCTGGTGCATGCGCTGGAGGCGGACCTCGAACTCGCCGCCGCCGCGCTGCGCGAGTTCCGCGGCCTGCCGCACCGCATGCAGCTGGTGGCGGAGAACGACGGCCTGCGCTGGGTCGACGACTCGAAGGCCACCAACGTTGCCGCCGCCGTCACCGCCATCGGCGGCGTCGAGGGGCCGCTGGTGCTGATTGCCGGCGGCGATGGCAAGGGGCAGTCCTTCGAGGCGCTGGCCGCGGCGCTGCGCCTGCGTGCAGCGACCGCCATCCTCATCGGCCGCGACCGCGGGCAGATGGCGGCCGCGCTCGACGGCGCCTGCGCGGTGGAGCT
>JACFNV010000115.1 GCA_019454675.1 Gammaproteobacteria bacterium
GCTGGGTTCAGAACGTCGTGAGACAGTTCGGTCCCTATCTGCCGTGGGCGTTGGAAATTTGAGGGGGGCTGTCCCTAGTACGAGAGGACCGGGATGGACGCACCTCTGGTGTTCCGGTTGTCACGCCAGTGGCACTGCCGGGTAGCTATGTGCGGACGGGATAACCGCTGAAAGCATCTAAGCGGGAAGCCTTCCCCAAGATTAGATTTCCCCAGGGACTTGATCCCTCTGAAGGGCCCTCGAAGACTACGAGGTTGATAGGTCGGGTGTGTAAGCCCAGTAATGGGTTCAGCTAACCGATACTAATTGCCCGTGCGGCTTGGCCATATAACACCCAAGCAGCCTGAGCGGTTGCAGTTGTCAGTCGAAACCAACCAGATTTGCGGCCGGAGCGGTGCCAAGCATCCTCCCGGCCAAACCGAATTGCCTGGCGGCCATAGCGGGCGGGTACCACCTGATCCCATTCCGAACTCAGAAGTGAAAACGTCCAGCGCCGATGGTAGTGTGGGGCTTCCCCATGTGAGAGTAGGTCACCGCCAGGCATCTTTTGTGCAAAAGGCCGTCCCGGTTCTCCGGGGCGGCCTTTTCGTTTGAGGAGGCCGCAAACCATGGCCCGCATCAGCGGCACCATCATCACCTTCAACGAGGAAGACCACATCGAGGCCTGCATCGCCTCGTTGCGTCGCGTATGCGACGAGGTGGTGGTGGTGGATTCGCTCAGCACCGATCGCACCTGTGAACTGGCGCAGGCTGCCGGTGCGCGTGTGGTGCTGCAGCAATACCTTGGCGAGGGCAGGCAGCGTCAGGTCAGCGAGCGCGAGGCCGCGCACGACTGGATCCTGGCCCTGGATGCGGACGAGCGCATGGACGAGGAGATGGCGGCGGCCATCGCCCGGCTGGATCTCGGCGATCCTGCAACCGGCTATGAATTCAATCGCAAGAGTTTCCTTGGCCAGCACTGGGTGCGCGGCCCTGGCTGGTACCCGGACTTCATCACCCGGCTCTACAATCGCAGCCAGGCCGGCTACGTGGACAAGTACGGTCACGCCGGCGTGCAGGCGCCGCGCGTGGTGCGCGTGGCGGGGCATATCCTCCACTACACCTATGATGATGTCAGCGACTGGGTGGCCAAGATCAACCAGGTGAGCTCGCTGGATGCGCGGGGCATGTTCGAGGCCGGTCGCCAGGCCTCGGCCTGGAAGCCGGCAACCAGCGCGCTGGCTTCCCTGTTCCGCCAGCTCGTGCTGCGGGGCGGGCTGTTTCGCGGCATCGACGGGCGCACCATCGCCATGACCAGTGCCTTCCGCTCCTACATCAAGTACCTCAAGCTGAATGAGCTCCATGCCGCGCAGCGCCAGGCGGGGAAGGCCGGGCCGCCGCCGGCCGACTGAGGTGCGCGGCGAGCATCCGCAGCGCGGCGCAGGAGGGGAGCTGCGGTGAAGATCCTTGCTGCCAGCGCCTACCTCGACACCTGGACCAGCGTGCGCCCGGAGGCCGCGCTGTTTGCCGGGCTGGTTGCCCGCGGTCACGAGGTCACGATGGCTTCCCGTGGCCATGCCAGCCACCTTGCCTGGCTTGCCGCAGCGGGCGTGCGCATCCTCGATGCCTATCCGCGGCGCAAGCTCTGCCCCTCGACCATGCGTGCCTACCGGCGCGAGCTGCGCTCGGGGGGCTACGACATTGCCTATGGCATGAACTCGAAGACCATCACCAACCTGGCCTTCGCGATGACGGGCCTGCCGACCAGGCTGGTGACCTACCGCGGTACATCGAGCGGCATGTACCGCCATGATCCAAGCTCCTACCTGACCCATCTTCATCCCCGGGTCGATGCCATCTGCTGCGTGTCCCGGGCGGTGGAGAGAGTGGTGCGCCAGCGGGTATGGCGTCGTGCGGTTGTCGTCACCACGGTCCACAAGGGGCATGAGCTGTCGTGGTTCCCGCCGGCGACGGCGGATCTCGGTGAATTCGGCATCCCCGCGGGCGCCTTCGTCATCGCCTGCATCGCCAATGCCCGCCCCGGCAAGGGGCTCGATTTGCTGTTGGCGGCAGCCGGGGAGGTGCTGGCCCATCCCGAGGTCCACTTGCTGCTCGTGGGGCGCGGGATGTCCGCCGCGCCCTATGCGGGCATGCGCGAGGCCAGTCGCTGGAAGGAGCGCATCCACCTGGTCGGGCACCGCGGCGATGCCGCCAATCTCCTGGCGGGTGCCTCGCTGTACGTGCAGCCGTCGCGGAGAGGGGAGGGTTTGCCGAAGACGGTCATCGAGGCCATGGCGCAGTCCATTCCCGCCGTCGTCAGCGATGCCGGCGGCATGCCCGAGCTCGTGGTGCACGGGGAGAGCGGCTGGGTGGTGGAAAGCGGTTCGGTCCCGGCGCTGTCCAGCGCCTTGCAGCATGCCTGGCAGCAGCGGGAATCCCTGCCCGCCATGGGCAGGCTGGCTCGTGCAAGGATCGGCAGCGAGTTCTCGACGCGGCGCACCATCGACGGGCACATTCGTTTGTTCGAATCCCTGCTCGGCTGAGTCCCCACCCCGGTCCATGACCATGACTGCTAGAGTGCCGGCATGAACGACCAGATCGATGCGCTGGCCGATGCGCCGGTGGCCTACCACCTCCGCCTGCGTGCACCGGGATCCCGCCTGATCGAGGTGGCCTGCCGGGTGCGCAACCCTGATCCTGCGGGGCAGCGGGTATCGCTTCCCGCCTGGATTCCCGGCAGTTACCTGATCCGCGATTTCGCGCGGCACGTGGTGACGCTGAGCGCGCGCAGTGGCGGCGAGCCCGTCAACCTGCGCAAGCTCGACAAGAGCAGCTGGCAGGCCGCGCCCGTCGATGGCGATCTGGTGCTGCATGCCGAGATCCATGCCAATGATCTGTCGGTGCGCGGCGCGCACCTCGATCCGGCAGGTGCCTTCTTCAATGGCTCGAGCGTGTTCCTGCGCGTGCATGGCCAGGAGCAGGCGGTCCACGTGCTCCACCTGAGCCCGGGGGACGAGGCGGCCACCACCGGCTGGCGGGTGGCGACCGCCATGCCCCGGCGCACCGGCACGGCATGGGAATACGGCGCCTTCGAGGCGGGCAGCTATGCGGAGCTCATCGACCATCCGGTGCTGGCGGGTGCGCTGGATGTGGTCGAGTTCGAAGCAGCCGGCGTCCCGCATGCGCTGGTGCTGGCCGGTCGTCATGCAGCCGATGTCGAGCGCCTGCGTGCCGATCTTGGGCGCCTGTGTGCATGGCACATCGGCTTTTTCGGCGAGCCGGCGCCGATGCCGTACTATCTTTTCCTCCTGCGCCTGAGCGGCGAGGGCATGGGCGGGCTGGAGCACCGCAATTCCTCGACGCTGGTCTGCCATCGCGACCGGCTGCCGCGCCCGGGTCAGGCCGGTGTGGATCGCGGCTATCGTCGCTTCCTCGGCCTCGCGAGCCACGAGTATTTCCACGCCTGGCATGTCAAGCGCATCCGCCCGGCCGAACTGGCTGACGCCGATCTCGGGCGGGAAGCCTATACGCGCCAGCTGTGGATCTTCGAGGGCATCACTTCGTACTACGACGACCTGGCCCTCCTGCGCAGCGGCCTGATCGACGTGGCGGCCTACCTGGAACTGCTGGGCAGCAGCCTGACCGCCGTTTACCGTTCGCCCGGGCGGCGGCGACAGACGCTCGAGGAAGCCAGTTTCGATGCCTGGATCAAGTTCTATCGCCCCGACGAGAACAGCCCCAATGCACAGGTGAGCTACTACAGGAAGGGCGCCATGGTGGCGCTGGCGCTGGACCTGGAGGTGCGGCTGCGCACGGCAGGCCGTGTCTCGCTGGATGACATCATGCGCGTGTTGTGGAAGACCTACGGTCGTGATGGTATCCCGCTGCCGGAGGGTGCCTTCGAGGAGCTGGCCGCGCAGGTGACGGGCCTCGACCTGGGTGAGTTCTTCCATGCCAGCCTGCGCAGCACCATCGATCCCCCCGTGGGCATCCTGCTGGCCCAGTTTGGCGTGCGCCTGCACATGCGCTGCACGGAAGGTGGCGGTGATGCCGGTGGCACCCCGGGGGCACGCGGCGACCAGCCGCAGCCCTGGCTGGGGCTGCGCACGCGGGCAATCAACGATCGGCTGCATGTCAGCCATGTGCTCGAGGATGGACCTGCGCAGCACGCCGGTATTTGTGCCGGTGACGAACTGCTGGCGATCGATGGCCTGCGCCTCGATGCCGGAACGCTGGATGCGGCAACCGCGGCTCTCGACATAGGCCGGATGGTGGATGTCCATGTGTTCCGCCGCGACGAGTTGCTGCAGTTGGGTCTCGAGGTTGGTGCGGCGCCCAGGGACAGCTGCTACCTCAGCCTTGATGACGGGGCTGGCGAAGCGGCTGCCGCCCGCCGCCGTGCCTGGCTGGGCTTGCCGAAGGCCTGAGCATCCGCCCGGGGCCATGGCGTCATCGGCCGTTGTCGCGATGCTAGAATTTTTTCCCTATTTGAAGAGGCGGGGCTGCCCATGCTCGCACTTGGTCTCAAGATTCTTCTGGCCTACCTGCTCGGCTCGCTCAATGGTGGCCTGGTGCTTGGCAAGCTGCTGGGCGGGCCCGACATCAGGACCGCCGGCAGCGGCAGCGCGGGCGGCACCAATGCGCTGCGGGTGCGCGGTCGCTGGTTTGCGCTGGGCGTGATGGTGATCGATATCGGCAAGGGTTACCTCAGTGCAGCCTGGTTGCCGGGCCTCGACCTGGGTGTTGGCACGCCCGGCATCAGCGTGGCCTGGCTATCGGTCGGCTGTGCGGTGGCTGCCGTCGCCGGCCACTGCTGGCCGGTCTGGTTCGGCTTTGCCGGTGGCAAGGGTGCCGCAACCGCGCTGGGCACACTGGCAGCACTGGCCCCGGTGCTGCTCCTGCCCGGCCTCGTCGTCTGGTTGCTGGTGGTGACCACCACCGGCTTCGTGGGCCTGTCGACCATGATGGCGGCGCTGGCCCTGCCGTTGTTCGTGCTCTTCGGCGGTGTTGCCGTGGGGCCGGAGCTGTTCTGGTTCCTCGTGCTGATGGCGATGTTCATCGTCTACACCCACCGTGCCAACATCGTGCGCATGCTGCAGCGGCGGGAAAACCGCATGACGAGCCTGATGCTGCTGCGCCGACCGCACTGAGCCAGCAGATGTCCACCCGGGAGAGTTTGATCGAGGC
>JACFNV010000116.1 GCA_019454675.1 Gammaproteobacteria bacterium
GCTGCTGGCGGCGCTGTGGCCGCTGCTGCGCCCGGGCGGACGCCTGCTGTATGCCACCTGCTCGATCCTCCACGAGGAAAACGCCGGCGTGATCCGCCGCTTCATGGCATCGCGGAGCGATGCCATGCTGGCCGTGCCACCGGCGGGCTTGCCGGCATGGCTGCGATCCGTGGGTGGCACGGGCTGGCAGGCCCTGCCCGGGGATGCCGGTACCGATGGTCTTTACTATGCTTTAATGGCACGTGGGTCGGACTGAGCAGGCCTGCTGGATCCGCCACCAGAAGCAAAGACTCCTCATCATGAAGCTGAAGTTTTCCGGATCCCGGGCCATTGCCGGCAGAATGGTTGCCATTGCCGTCCTCGTCTTCTGCCTGCTGCCCGTGGAACGGGCGGCTGCCTGGGACATCGACGTGCGCACCGCCAGCATGGGCCTCATCGATGACCACTGGCAGCTCAGCGCGCGCATCGACTACCGGCTGACCAACAAGGCACTCGAGGCGCTCGACAGCGGCGTGGCGCTGACCTTCCGCATGGAGGTGAAGGTCGATCGTGTCAGGAACTGGCTGCCCAATGCGGGCGTGATCGACGAGTACCGCGAGTGGCAGCTCAGCTACGAGCCGCTGACCGAGCGTTACATCGTTTCCTATCCGGACGAGCGCGAGCCTACCTCGCATGGCACGCTGTTCGGCGCGCTCAACGCGCTGGGCTGGGTGCAGGCGCTGCCGGTTGCCGATGCGGAGACCTTCCTTCCGGGCGAGACCTATGTGGTGGCAGTGCGCGCCGTGCTCGACCAGCAGCGGCTGCCGGGGCCGCTGCGGCTGCTGACTTTCTGGGACCGGGGCCTCAGCCTGGAAAGTGACTGGTACGAATGGCGGATGACACCCTAAGGGTACAGCCCTCGCGCTGGATACTGGCAGCGGCCCTGGTCGCCGGGCTCGCCAGCCTTGCATTGCTCACCCAGACGGTGCAGAACTCGGCGGTCTTCGGCCGCTGGCACGATATCGTCCTGCTGGGCAATGCGCTGGGTGTGCTGGTGATGCTCATCGTGCTCATCGCCGACCTCGCCCGCCTGGTCCAGGACCGGCGCGCCGAGGTGCCCGGCTCCGCGCTCAGGCTGCGCCTGCTCGGCGCCTTTGCCGCCGTGGCCGCCGCCCCGGTGCTGGTGGTGTTCGTCCTCTCGGTGCAGTTCCTGCACCGGGGCATCGAGACCTGGACCGACAAGCGCATTGCCGAGGGCCTGGAACAGTCGCTGCAGCTGTCGCGCGGCGCGCTGGATGCCGAGTTGCGCCTCGATCTCGATCGTACCCAGGAGGCCGCGCGCCGGCTCACCGGGTTGCCGTCCACCGCCATGGTCGAGCTGCTGCCGCAGCTGCGCCACGAGGCGGGAGCCGCCGAGATGAGCGTCTTCGGGCGCAACCAGCGGCTGCTCGCCACCAGCAGCGATGGCGAGCCCGGCGCCCTCCCCGAGCTGCTCAGCGAGGATGTGCGCCTGCAACTGCCCCGCGATGGCCGCTATGTTGCGGTGGAGCCGGCGGCGGACGGGCACCTGCGGGTGCGGGTGGCGGTGATCGTGCTGACCAGTACCGAGGTCAGCGGCGAGTTGCTGACGCTGCAGGCGCTGTTCCCGGTCAGTGAACAGCTGGGGGCGCTCGCCGAATCCGTGCGCAGGACCTACAGCCACTACGGCGAGCTGATGTTCCTGCGCGAACCGCTGGAGTCGAGCTTCACGCTGTCGCTGTCGGTGGCATTGCTGCTCGCGCTCTTTGCCGCCTTTTACGGTGCCTTCGTTTTCACGCATCGGCTGGTGGCACCGATACGCACCATGGTGGCCGGTACCCGCGCGGTGGCGGCGGGCCATCTCGACACCCGCCTGCCGGTGCCCAGCCGCGATGACATCGGTGCGCTGGTGGAATCCTTCAACGACATGACCTCGAAGCTGGCGGCGGCCGGCGAGGAGGCGCGGCGCAGTGCGGCGGAGATCGAGCGCTCGCGCAGCCGGCTGGCCACCGTGCTGGCGCACCTCACCAGCGGCGTCATCGCGGTGGATGGCTCGGGCCGGTTGCAGATGGCCAACCAGGCGGCGGCGGACATCCTGCAGGCGGATCTTGCCGTGCTGACCGGCCAGGCGCTCGATGAGGTGGCCCGTGAGCATGCCGCACTCGGGCGCTTCCTCGAAAGCTGCGCGCAGCGCAGCCGGGAGTCACCCGAGGGCTGGTGGGAGGAAATCGGCGTCCCGGGGGAGAAGGCCAAGCGCGTGCTGTCCTGCTCGGCGGCACCGCTGCCCGATGACCGCGTGGCGAGCCCGGGCTACGTGCTCGTCTTCGAGGACATCACCGCCATGCTCAAGGCGCAGCGCGAGGCGGCCTGGGGCGAGGTGGCGCGCCGCCTCGCCCACGAGATCAAGAACCCGCTGACGCCGATCCAGCTGTCGGCCGAGCGCATCCGCCGGCGCTATCTCTCGGGCCAGCCCGAGCCCGACGTGGAGCTGCTCGACCGCGCCACCCATACCATCGTCCAGCAGGTCGAGGCCATGCGCGACATGGTCAACGCCTTCAGCGAATATGCCCGTGCGCCCGAGGTGAACCTCGCGCCGCTCGACCTCAATGGTCTGGTGCGCGGCGTGGCCGACCTCTACCATGGCCTGCAGCAGCCGCGCCTCAGGCTGGAGCTCGACGCCGGGCTGGCCGGGATCGAGGCCGACGCCATCCGCCTGCGGCAGGTGCTGCACAACCTCATCCGCAACGCCTGCGATGCGCTGGAAGGGCATGCGGATGGCCTCGTTACCCTCGTCACCCGATTCGGCGGCGAGGGGCGGGTCGAGCTTCTGGTCATGGACAACGGGCCGGGCATCGATGCGGAGCTCCTGGGTCGCATCTTCGATCCCTACGTCACCGGGCGCACGCGCGGCACCGGCCTCGGGCTTGCCATCGTGCGCCGGCTGGTGGAAGAGCACGGCGGCACGGTGAGTGCATCGAACCGTGCCGAAGGCGGCGCCTGCATCGAGGTGGTGCTGCCGATCAGCCAGCACAGTCGCGAAACCCGCGTCGACAGCCGTCCGGAATCAAGCGGACGAAGGAGTTGAGTGCCATGCGGGCACCACACATTCTGGTCGTGGACGACGAGGCGGATATCCGCAGCACCATCCAGGACATCCTCACCGACGAGGGCTACGAGGTGACGACTGCCGCCAATGCCGAGCAGGCGCGGGTGGCGGTCAGCGAGCGCACGCCACAGCTGGTGCTGCTCGACATCTGGATGCCCGACACCGATGGCATCAGCCTGCTGCGCGAGTGGCAGCAGGACCATCTGGTGCCTTGCCCGGTGGTGATTCTTTCCGGGCATGGCACCGTCGATACCGCGGTGGAAGCCACGCGCCTCGGCGCGGCGGATTTCGTCGAGAAGCCGGTGTCGCTGAACAAGCTGCTGCGCACGGTCGAGCAATTCCTGCGTGGCGCGCGCCCGGCCGATCCCGCCGGCCAGCACGGCACCATGCTGCCGCCGCTGTTCGCGGCGCCGCTGCGCAGCCGGCGCATCCGCGAGCTGCGCGAGCGGGCGGAGCGCCTGGCGCCGCATGCCATGCCGGTGATGGTGGTCGGCGAGCGCGGTTCCGGCCGCGAGGCACTGGCCGGCTTCATCCACCAATCGAGTCCGCACCGCGATGGGCCCTTCATCCGCGCGCCGGGTGCCACGCTGATCGCGGAGAGCGCCGCGCAGCTGCTGCTGGGCACCGGCAGCGAGCCGGGCTTCCTCGAGCGGGCCGCCGGCGGCACCCTGTACCTCAGCTCGCTCGAGGATCTCAGCGATGCGGCGCAGTCGCTGCTGGCCGGCGTGCTCGAGACCGGCCGCTATGCACGCGTCGGCGAGAGCACGCAGCAGGCGCTGGCTGCGCGCCTCATCACCTCGCTGTGCCCCTGCACGCTGGCCGATCCCGCCGCCGCGGGCGTGCGGCCGGAACTGGTCGAGCGGCTGGGCGCGCTGCGCATCGACGTGCCCTCGTTGCGCGAGCATGCGGAGGACATCCCCGAGCTGCTGGGCTACACCGCCGAGGCACTGGCCGACCGCGAGCAGCTGCCTTTCCGGCGCTTCAGCTTTGCCGCCCAGAACCGCCTGCGCAATTACCCCTGGCCGGGCAACCTGCGCGAGCTCCACGGGCTGGTGCGCCGCGTGCTGGCCGCCGGCGGTGACGAGGAGGTCTCGCTGGCCGAGGTGGAGGCCGAGCTGCGCCCGCCGCGCGATGGCCAGGAGCCGCTGGTGAAGCAGGACCTGCTGGCGCTGCCATTGCGCGAGGCCCGCGAGCATTTCGAGCGCGCCTACCTCACCGAACAGCTGGGCCTGTGCGGCGGCAAGGTCAGCCTGCTGGCCAAGCGCGTCGGCATGGAGCGCACCCACCTGTACCGCAAGCTGCGCTCGCTGGGCATCGATTACCGGGGCATGCTCGGCGAGGACTGAGCAGCGCCACCACCGGGCAGGCCGGCCGCGTCACTCGCCGGTACGGATGACCAGTGCCTCGATCTTCGCCTCGCGCAGGCGCGTGCGGGTGCGGTTGAGCTCGTCGAGATCGTCGATCGGGCCGATGCGCACGCGGTGGTACTGGCGCTCATCCACCATGATCTTCTGGATCTGCGAGCTGATGCCCAGCAGCGCCAGCTGGGCCTTGAGCTTGTCCGCCTCGGCGAAGCTGCCGAAGGCGCCGGCCTGCAGGACATAGACGCCCGGCACCGCCACCGGCGCGCGGCTGATGTCGCGGCGGACATCGCGGTCCTCGCCGGGTACCAGCACCTCGGAATTGGGCAGCATCTCGTAGAACTCGAAGCGCTTCTCGGCCGGTGCCGGTTGTCGCGCGGCGCGCGCGGGTGGCGCGGGCTTTGCCGCCGGGGCGGCGGTCGTTCCGCTGTCGTCGGCCGCCGGGGCAGCCAGGCGATCGCGCACGAGATCGTAGGCGGCGAGCCCCGCCGCGCCCGCGAGCAGGCCGATGACGAGCAGCAGCCAGCCCGGGGCGCCGCTGCGCTTGCGGCGGGAGCCGCTGCGACGCCGGTTGTGGCGGGAGGCCATGCTCAGCCCTGCTCCC
>JACFNV010000010.1 GCA_019454675.1 Gammaproteobacteria bacterium
AAGAAAAACTGAATACTGTCCGCAACTTATGTCAAAACACTCATCTCGATGAACTCGATTGATTCCAGATGCACAGGAAGAAACCCGCCGGCGACCCAGGCCGCCTCAGCGACGCGAGCACCCACGACACCGACAAAACTCGTGTTGTCTTCCGGGCCCAAAAGACAGGTGTCTGAAGCCAAGGTGATATCGCAACCAGGGAGGGCTTCATGAACTTGTCCCCGGCGCTGAAACCAGAGTGGGTCAGGGCGACTCGACCGATATTGACGGCTGTTTTACCACTGGCCTGCCGGGACGGGCGCATATCGCAGAACGGCAGCCACAACCCGCATCAGCCCCACCCTCGGCTATAATTTGCCGCATGCAAAAGAAGTCCCTGGCGAGCAGCAACCGGCACTTGAGCAGCGTGGCTGCCTACCGCAGTGCCCTGCTGGCGAACGTTGCCAGTTCGACCGCCATCGAAACCGGGCAACGCATCGAAGATATTGCCCGGTCTCTTGCCAGCGACCTGGCGCACGGCACCCTCAAGCCGGCTGCGCCGCAGAAATAACCTCGGTGAACAGGGCCGTCATCGGCCGGTAATTGCGATCCAGCCCGGCCTGTACCGCCGCAAGGTACCCATCCCGTGCTGGCCCGGTGAGCCGGCTGAATTCCAGCAGTGGCAATCCCGCCTGCAATGCCATCAGCGTTGCGAGGAGACGGGAAATCCGGCCATTGCCTTCACGGAACGGATGGGCAAGTATCAGTTCGTCATGTACCTCCGCCAGCGCCGCCGCCACCGCTTCCGTGCCGCCCGGCCTGCAAGGGGTGCATCGCGCCAGAACCCGGGTCTCCAGATCGGCCATCAACCCTTCGATCCGGTACGCCGCCGCGAATGGAAAACCATCCTTTCCCACGTTGACGCTGCGATACCGCCCTGCCCAGGCATAGACGCCACCGAGCCATCGCGCGTGCATCGCGCGGATATCCGCGGCCGTGAATCGATGGTCCGAGCCTATCTCGTGGATGAGTTCATCCAGCACCCTCGCCAGTTCCGCGGCTTCGAGGCGCTCCATTTCCACCGGATCAACAATGCCCCGCAGATTGCACAGGACCCGATCACCCGAGCCGGGCTCGAAGCGCCCCTCTGCGGCATCAGATGCATCGTATCGATCGCTTATCATCGGGCAACTGCGTCCAGCCGACTCGCCTGCCTATCCAGATAGTCAACGAATATCCGGATCACAAAGCCCACGTCCACGGTGATCATGGCTTTGGATTTGCCGGGGAACGGAGCACCAACTTTGCCACGGACCTGCCCGCCCGTCACAGGTCGAAACCACGGACTATCACTGGAAAGATGCAACTCATGGCCCGCCCACCCACCCATCCCGGCGAGATCCTTGCCGACGAACTGCAGGAGATCGGTGTCACGCCCACCGAACTCGCCCGCCAGATCGAGGTACCGGCCAACCGGGTGACGCAGATCATCCATGGCCGGCGCGGCATCACCGGCGACACCGCCCTGCGCCTCGGCCACTGGTTCAACAACACCGTGCGGAGACCTACGGCTCAACGTCACCGAAATAGGCCGGTGTATCCATCTGCTTGTGCGGCACACCGATGATGTCGATAACGCCGGTGCCGATGAGATAGAAGATCACGTGCGACCCTTCCGGAAAACTGTAATAGCCCTCGGCAATGTCGGGCCGATGTCTACCGGAATGCGGATGTTCGGTGAGCCAGTGGAATCGGGCATCGAGCGCACGCATGTATGTTTCGCGCTGCGCCTCGCCCCACCGCTGGCGCGTGTACCGCGCAATGTTCTTGAGGTCGGCAGAAGCCCGTGGCGTGAGCCGAAACGCCGGCTTCACTCGTCCGCGTCCGCTTCGGCAATCAGCTTGTCGATGGAATAGTCCTGCACGAACTCGCCGCGCGCGGCCTGTGCTGCGCCCTCGGCCAGATGCGCCCGCAGTGCCTCCAGCTTCGTCTTGCGCTCCTCCAGGATACGCAGTGCGGAACGAACCACTTCACTGGCCGAACCGTAACGCCCGCTGGCGACCTCGTTGCGAATAAAGACTTCCCAGTGCTCACCCAGGCTCAGGCTGGTCGTGGCCATGCGACATCCCCCGAAGTACTCACATTTATTATTTATGAATATTTCGATAAAAGCTGTCAAGGATTGATGGGTGCCGGTGCGTATGGATGCCGTGGGTTGAGTCCATCAACCGAATCGATCGTTTTTAGAGCCGAAAGCGAGCTCGAAAACGGTACTGCATAATGGTACTAACATTTTGTGAAAAGACGGCACAGAGCCACGCTGGAATTGATCTTCGCCCGCCCGGTCAAGGGATCGATCCGCTGGGCCGACATCGAGGCACTCTTTGCAGCCCTCGGGGCGGAGATCAGCGAACGGGAAGGCTCGCGAATCGGCGTGTTCCTGTTCGGCGAGGTGCGCGTCTTCCACCGCCCGCATCCTTCACCGGATACGGACAAAGCCGCGGTTGCCAGCATCCGCAAATGGCTGGAAGAACATGGAGTAAGACCATGAACAATGTCGTTGAAGTCGATGGCGAGAAAGCGGTTGTCGCCTTTGATCCCGAGATCCGGATGCTGCGCGGCGAGTTTGTCGGCCTGAACGGCGGGGCCGACTTCTATGCCGAAAGCGTCCACGAACTGGTCGAGGAAGGACGCAAGTCGCTGGCCGTCTATCTGGAAATGTGCCGGGAAAAGGGTATCGAGCCGCGCCGGAAGTTCTCCGGCAAATTCAATGTTCGCCTCACTCCCGATGACCACGCCGCAGCGGTCATTGCTGCCGCAGCAGCAGGCAAGAGCCTCAACGAATGGATCGTCGGCACGATCCGGGAGGCTGTCGAATAGCGGCGGTGCTGCGGGGCGGCCGTGCCAGGAGCGGAACGTGGGATTGACTCGCCCACAGGTACATGGGCTCGCCCCTGCGGGGCGCCGTCGCTTTGCTCCGGCGTCCCGGCCTGCCCTGCAGGCCGGTCGAACCAGTGGGTTCGTCCACGCACCCCCTTCCGGTGAATGAAAAAGGCCCCGCGAAGGGGCCTTTTTCATTCACTGGCGGAGAGGGTGGGATTGACTCGCCCGCGGGTACGCGGGCTCGCCCCTGCGGGGCGCCGTCGCTTTGCTCCGGCGTCCCGGCCTGCCCTGCAGGCCGGTCGAACCAGTGGGTTCGTCCACGCACCCCCTTCCGGTGAATGAAAAAGGCCCCGCGAAGGGGCCTTTTTCATTCACTGGCGGAGAGGGTGGGATTCGAACCCACGTTACGGGGTTACCGTAAACACGCTTTCCAAGCGTGCGCCTTCAGCCACTCGGCCACCTCTCCTGATTGTGCGTGGGCCGCCGCGGCGCGCAGGTTAACCGAGCGGCGCGGCGAGGGCAAATATTCTGTTTCCCTTTATTTATCGGTCTCTTGCAGAGGCTTGTCGAAGTACGGTGGAGGTTGCTGCAGGCAGCCGGCAACCCCGGCGAGGGGTTCCGCGGGCACCGGGCCGGCGGGGACGTAAAGCCGGGTGGTGGAGTCGAGCGCATCCATGCCCGCCGGGACGCTGACCTCGGGTGCCTCGCGGGCCTGCTGGTATTCGCTGGCCAGGGCGCAAGGGTCGCTGCCGCTGCGCCAGAGTGAGCAGCCGGATGCCAGCAGCACGGTGGCGGCAAGCGGCAGCATGCGGATGACCAGGTGCTTGCCCGGCTTCATGCGATGCCTGCCTGGCGCAGCGCGGCCTCGACCTGTGGTCGGGCTGCTTCCGAGAGCGGGGTGAGCGGCAGGCGGATGCCGGCAGGGATGCGGCCCATGCGCTGCAGCGCCCACTTCACCGGGATGGGGTTGGATTCCGCGAACAGCTCGTGGTGCAGGGTGGTGAGCGGCTCGTCGAGCGCGGCGGCCTCGGCGGCGCGGCCGGCCAGCGCCACCTCGCACATGCGCGCCATGGCGGCGGGTGCCACGTTGGCGGTCACCGAGACCACGCCCTGCCCGCCCAGCAGCAGGAAGCCGCGCGCGGTGGCGTCGTCGCCGCTGTACAGGGCGAAGCCCTCCCCCACCAGCCCGCGCAGCTGCGCGACGCGGCCAAGGTCGCCGGTGGCATCCTTGATGCCCATGATCCGCGGGTGCGCGGCCAGCCGCGCCACCGTGGCCGGCTTGAGGTCCGCCGCGGTACGGCCGGGCACGTTGTAGAGCATGAGCGGGTGCTCCACGGCATCGGCCACGGCGCAGAAATGCTGGTACATGCCCTCCTGGGTGGGCTTGTTGTAGTAGGGCACCACCACCAGGTAGGCGGCGATCGGCAGCTTGCCGACGGCGCAGGAGAGGTCGATGGTCTGCGCGGTGGAGTTGGAGCCGGTGCCGGCGATGACCGGGATCCGGCCCGCGGCACGGGCGGCGGCCACGCGGATCACCTCGATGTGCTCGTCCCTGGAAAGCGTGGCCGACTCGCCGGTGGTGCCGGCGATGACCAGCGCCCCGGTGCCTTCGGCGACGTGCCAGTCGACCAGGCGCTCGAGGCAGCCGAAATCGACCGCCCCGTCCGGGCCCATGGGCGTGACCAGCGCGACAAGGCTGCCTTTGAACATCGGGAATCGACCGGGGGAAGCGTGCGGGCCTGTGATGGTACTTTCGCCCCAGCACCCCCGCAAGGCCGGCTTGATGGCCCGGGCTTTCCCGGTACACTGCCGAGCTTTCCGGGCATCGCACAGAACAACTGCATGGACAAGCTGCTGGCCATTACGGCAATCGGTCGTGACCGTACCGGCCTGATCCGCGACCTCAGCCAGGCGATATCCGGCTCCGGGGGCAGCATCCGCGAAAGCCGCATGATGGCGCTCGGCTCGGAATTCGCCATCCTCATGCTGATCGCGGGCAACTGGCACTCGGTCAACAAGGTCCGCGGCCGGCTGGCCCAGCTCGAGCGCGGCGGCGAGCTTGCCATCATCGTGCGCGATGCCGAGGAGCCGGCCGCCGAGGCCTCGGCCCCCTACCACATCGACGTGGTGGCCATCGACCAGGAGGGCATCGTGCTGCGGCTGGCCAGCTTCTTCGCCAACCGCGAGCTGGAGATCGCCGAGCTCGGCACGCGCCGATACAATGCACCATACACCGGTGCCGCCATGTTTTCGGTGCAGATGACGGTCAGCCTCCCGGCCAGCACCCACATCGCCACGCTGCGCGAGGACTTCCTCGACTTCTGCGACGAACACAACCTCGACGCCATCATGGAACCGGCGCAACGCTGAGCCGTCGAAGCCGTACCGGCCCGGGCACGGGCAGGCAGACACAAAGGTCCGCGAACATGAGCACCATCGCCACAGGCAGGAAGGTCCCCGACTTCACCCTCGGTGCAACCGGCGGCAAGGAAATCAGCCTGGCCGGGCTGCGCGGGCACCCGGTGGTGCTCTACTTCTACCCGCGCGACAACACGCCGGGCTGCACCACCGAGGGCTGCGACTTCCGCGACCACCATGCCGCCTTCAGGAAGCTCGGCGCGGTGGTGCTTGGCGTCTCGCGCGACTCGCTGGCCTCGCACGAGAAGTTCAAGGCGCAGCACGAGTTTCCCTTCGACCTGCTGGCCGACGGCGACGAGGATCTCTGCCGCCTGTTCGACGTCATCCGCGAAAAGAACATGTACGGCAAGAAGGTGATGGGCGTCGAGCGCAGCACCTTCCTCATCGATGCCGATGGCGTGCTGCGCAAGGAGTGGCGCAAGGTCAAGGTGGGGGGTCACGTGGAGGCCGTGCTGGCGGCGCTCAAGGCCCTCTAGGCCACGGAGAAACAGCCCTTGTTCCGCCGCCTGGTCGTCCTCGCCTGCAGCCTTGCCCTCGGCCTGGCGCCGCTGCTGGTGGCGGGCAACGACCTGCCCGACATCGGCAACCCCTCCGACACGGTGCTGTCGCGCGACATGGAGCAGCAGATCGGGCGCTCCATCTACAAAAGCCTGCGCGACACCGGCAAGGTGGTCACCGACCCTGAGCTGCAGGAATACATCCAGGACATCGGGCAGAAGATCGCCGCCAACGCCACCGACAACGGCCAGCGCTTCCGCTTCTTCATCGTCGATGACGCGGCGATCAACGCCTTCGCCCTGCCCGGCGGCTACGTCGGCGTGCACTCGGGGCTGCTGCTGGCCACCGCCAACGAAAGCGAGCTAGCCGGCGTGCTGGCGCACGAGATATCGCACGTCACCCAGCGCCACATCTCGCGCGCCATCCACGCCAACTCCCGCGCCAGCATCCTCACCATGGCGGCGCTGCTGGGCGCGATCCTGCTGGGTGCGGCAACCGGCTCGGGCGATGCCATCCAGGGCGCGCTGGCGGCGGCCCAGGGCGCGGCCGCCCAGCAGCAGATCAACTTCACGCGCAGCAACGAATACGAGGCGGACCGGGTGGGCATCGGCCTGATGGCAAGCGCCGGCTTCGACCCCGATGCCATGGCCAGCTTCTTCAACACCCTGGCCCGGCAAAGCGGCCCGCTGGCGAGCGCCGCGCCCGAGTTCCTGCGCACCCACCCGGTGACCGTCAATCGCGTCGCCGAGGCACGCGAGCGCGCCGCGCAGTTCCCGCGCACGGGGGAAGAGGCCCGCAGCACCACCGGCTACGGGCTGGCGCGCGCCAGGCTCCGCCTGCTGGCAAGCCCCACCCCGGAGTCGGCCCTGGCCTACTTCACCAGCCAGCAGAAGGACCCGGCGCATGCCGGCACGCTCGGCACCGAATACGGCCTGGCGCTGGCGGAGCTGCGCGCCGGCCAGGCAAAACAGGCGGCGGAAGCCTTCGCCGGCCTCGTCGCCGGCAATCCCGGCGTGATCCCCTTCCACAGCGGGCTGGCCGCGGCGCAGATGGCCAGCGGCGACGAGCAGGCTGCCTTTGCCAGCTACGAGCATGCAGTGAGCCTGTTCCCGCGCAACGTGCCGCTGACCATCCACTACGCGGAAGCGCTCATGCAGCGCGGGCGCGCCAAGGAAGCCCACAAGATCCTGCTCGACCTGCTGAACATCGTGCCGCCCACCCCGGAACAGGTGCGGCTGATCGCCCTTGCGGCAAGTGCGGCTGGCGATACGGCGGACGCCCATTACTATATGGCCGAATACCACCTGATGGCAGGCGACCTGGGTCTGGCTGCCGACGAGCTGCGCATCGCGCTCGGCATGCCCGGGCTGGACTCGGTGCAGAAGGCACGCTTCGGCTCGCGGCTGTCCGAAATCCAGGAGGTCCTGACGCGACTGCAAGCGGAGAAACGCATGTCACAACCCCGCAATCCGGAATCCGGTTCATGAGCAGCAGATTTCCCGGGCTGTTGCTGGCCCTGTTCATTGCCCTTGGCGCAGCGGGCTGCGCCAGCCAGGCGGCCACCGCCAAGGCACCGCCCGACCCCGACCCGCTCGAACCGGTCAACCGGGCCATCTACTCCGCCAACGAGGTGCTCGACTACTTCGTCGCCAGACCGGTGGCACGCGGCTACGAGAAGCTGACCCCGCAGTTCTTTCGCACCGGCGCCGGCAACTTCTTCAGGAACCTGGGTTATCCGGTCACCATCCTCAACGACTTCCTGCAGGGCAAGTTCCGCCAGGGCGGCGCGGACACGCTGCGTTTCGCAATGAACACCACGGTGGGGCTGGCCGGCCTCCTCGACCCCGCCACCGAGATGGGGCTCGAAGTCCACGACGAGGACTTCGGCCAGACGCTGGCGGTCTGGGGCCTGCCCGAGGGACCCTACCTGGTGATGCCGGTGTTCGGCCCCACCACGCTGCTGGCCGGGGCGGGCGACCTCGCCGACACCCAGGCCTCGCTGCTCTACCAGTGGCCGGGCAGCAATGGCTCGCGCAACGCGCTGGTGGCCTGGGAGCTCACCCACCGGCGCTACACCCTGCTGCCCTATGATGAACAGGTGGAGCAGGCATTCGACCGCTACGCCTTCGTGCGTGATGCCTACCTGCAGAACAGGCGCTACAAGATCCACGACGGTCAGCTGCCCGTCGACGACCTCTTCCCCGACGATTTCGAGGATGACTACGAGGACTGAGCGGCCAGGGCGGAACGCCACCGGCACGCGCCACGGCGGCCGCCAGCAGGCCGGGTGGGTCGGCTGATCAGGCCTGCTGCAGCAGGCCCTCGGTCTCGCTGATCCGCGCCAGCGCCAGCAGCTTGTCGGGCATGCACTCGATGCGCAGCGCACGCCCGGCCAGGCTCGCCTGCCCCACCCACTCCAGCACCAGCGCCAGTCCGGCGCTGTCCACCTGGCTGACCCCGGCAAGGTCGATGCAGGTACCGGCGGGCGCCTCGCGCAGCAGCGGCAGGCTTGCCTCCCACACGCCGGGGACGCTGTTGAAGTCGAGCGGTCCGCTGACGCGGAACAGCCCCTCACCCGCCACCTCGAAGCGCGCCGCGGCCATCAGCCGCCGGCCTTCGGGGCGTCGGCCTCGCGCTTGCCGGCATCGATGTCGGCGGTCTCGCGCTCGAGCCGGTCGATCAGCGCATCCAGCCCCCTGGCCGAGACCTCGGCATTGAACTGGTTGCGGTAGTTCTGCACGTAGGAGATGCCCTCGATGCGCACGTCGTAGACCTTCCAGCCGGCAGGGGTCTCGCGCATGATGTAGCTCACCGGCACCGTGCTGCCCTCGGGCAGGCGCATCTGCGTATCGATCACCGTGCGGCCATCCGTGGGCGGGCTGCGCTGGGGCAGGATGCGGAAGTCCTTCTGGTCGAACTTGAGCACCGCGGTGGCATAGCTGCGCAGCAGGAAGTTGTAGAACACGTCCACGAAGCGCTTGCGCTGCTCGGCGCTGGCGCTGCGCCAGGCCTTGCCCAGCACCAGCCGGCCGGCGTAGTCGCTGTCGAAGTCGGGCAGCAGCTCGCGATCGATCATCGCATAGAGCGCCTTGCGGTCGGCAGCCAGATCCGCGCCATGCTCCTCGAGCTGCTGGCTGATGCGCGTCACCGCGGACTCGATCACCTGCTGCGGTGCCGGTGATGGCTCCGCCATCGCGGGGGCAGCAGCCAGCAGCAGGACCGCTGCGAGGCTAGTCAGCATGCTGCGCATTTTTTTCCATCCCCAGGCTGAACAGAAGCTTGCCAATGATGTTCTCCAAGACGATTGCCGACTGCGTCAGCTCGATTCGACTGCTGTCGTGCAGAAAGGTTTCCGAGCCGCCGGCGCCGATGCCCACATACTTGCTGCCGAGCAGGCCGGCGGTGAGGATGCTGGCATCGGAGTCGTCGGGAATCTGGTCGAACTCGGGCGCAATGCGCATGGTCACCACCGCATCGAGGCCCTGCGGGTCGAAGCTGATCTGCTCGACGCGCCCGATGGTGACCCCCGACATGGTGACCGGTGCGCGCTCCTTGAGCCCGGCGATGTCGTCGAAGCGCGCGGTGACCGTGTAGCCCTTGTCGCCGGCATAGCTGCCGACGCTGGTGGTCTGCGTTGCCAGGAAGAACAACGCCGCAAAACCCAGCAGGATGAACATGCCTGCTCCCAGTTCCCTGGCCGGTGAACTTTCCATGGCCCGTCGCCCTCAGAGAAGAAAAGATGTGATCATGTAGTCGAGCACCAGCACCAGCACCGAGGTAATGACCACGGTGCGCGTCGTTGCCAGGCCGACACCCTCGGCGGTGCGATCCGCCGTATAGCCCTCGAAGACCGCCACCAGGCTGGCGGCCACGCCGAAGACCATGCTCTTGATGATGCCCTCGCGGATGTCCTCGGAGCTGACGTATTCCTGCATCTGCGACCAGAAGGCGCCATTGTCGACGCCCATCATCTGCACGCCGACGAAGTAGGCACCGAGGATGCCCACGCAATTGAAGATGGCGGTGAGGAAGGGCACCGCGATCAGGCCGCCGAGGAAGCGCGGCGCCACGATGCGCCCGATCGGGTCGATGGCCATCACCTCCATGGCGGAGAGCTGGTCGGTGGCGCGCATCAGGCCGATCTCGGCAGTCAGCGCCGTGCCGGCGCGCCCGGCGAACAGCAGCGCGGTGACCACCGGCCCCAGCTCCTTGATGAGCGAGAGCGCGGCCGCTGCGCCGAGCAGGTCCTCCTGGCGCAGCCGCGAGAAGGCGTCATAGCCCTGCAGGCCGACCACCATGCCGACGAAGAAACCCGAGGTCATGATGATGACCAGCGACAGCACGCCGGCGTTCTGCACCTGGGCGGAAATCAGCCGCGGCCGGCGCAGCGCATAGGGCGCCGACTGCAGGATGGTCAGCAGGAACAGGGCAACCGCACCGAGCTTGCGGATGGCGCGCAGCGGCGCCGAGCTGAGCGAGCGGGCGGCAGCCATCTCAGCGCCCCCCGCCCAGCAGGTCGTCGCGGTAGGGCGCCGCCGGGTAGTGGAAGGGCACCGGGCCATCGGCGCTGCCGCTCATGAACTGGCGGATCAGCGGCGAGTCCATTGCCTGCAGCTCGGCGGGGGTGCCCTCGCCGATCACCTTGCCGCCCGACATCACGAAGCAGTAGTCGGCGATCTGGCTGACCTCCTCGACATCGTGCGACACCAGGATGCTGGTGACGCCGAGGATGTCGTTGTTCCTCCTGATGAGCCGCATGATCATGCCCATGGAGATCGGGTCCAGCCCCGAGAAGGGCTCATCGTAGAGCAGCAGCTCGGGGTCGAGCACCATGGCGCGCGCCAGCGCCACCCGGCGCGCCATGCCGCCCGAGAGTTCCGAGGGCATGAGCCGCGCAGCGCCGCGCAGGCCGACCGTCTGCAGCTTGCTGAGCACGATGGTCCTGATCAGCCGCTCGGGCAGGCGGGTATGCTCGCGCAGCGGGAAGGCCACGTTGTCGAACACCGAGTCGCCGGTCAGCAGCGCGGAATTCTGGAACAGCATGCCCATGTGGCGGCGCAGTTCGAAGAGCTCGGCGCGGTCCAGCTTCGCCACCTCGCGCCCGTCCACCTTCAGGCTGCCGCTCTCGGGGCGGATCTGGCCGGTGATGAGGCGCAGCAGCGTGGTCTTGCCGGTGCCGCTCGGCCCCATGATGGCGGTGACCGTGCCGCGCGCCACGCGCAGGCTCAGCCCGTCGAAGATGCGCCGGCCGCCGACCGAAAAGCGCAGGTCGTCGGTCTCGATCAGGAATGGTCCGGGTTCTGTAGCTGGCATGCGTGTTGTACCGCCACCGGCCGGGGCGTGGCTTCTTGTCGGCGGCGAAGCATAGCAGATCCGCCCGCCGGGCCACGAAAACCACGCCGATCTTGCCTGCTCCATGCAATCAGGACTAATATAGTCCCATATGAAAGGGACACCCCCGCCGTGCTCCGCATCAGCCGCCTGACAGACTATGGAACCATGATCCTCGTGCACCTCGCCCGGCAGGAAGGCAGGCTCTGCACCGCCGGCGACGTCGCCGGCGGCACCCATGTCGCGCTGCCCACGGTGCAGAAGATCCTCAAGCTGCTGACCCGCGCCGGGCTGGTCAGCTCGACGCGCGGCGCCGAGGGTGGCTATTGCCTGGGGCGCCCGCCGGAGGCGATCAGCGCTGCCGAGGTCCTCGACGTGCTCGACGGCCCGCTGGCCATCACCGAGTGCAGCACCGCGGAGGGCCAGTGCGAGCTCGAACCACTGTGCCAGGTCAGCGATGCCTGGCAGAAGATCAACCGGGCGATCCGCGCCGCGCTGGACGACATCAGCCTCGCCGACCTCGCGGGCCCGGCACGCAAACTGTCCGTGAGCGGACTCACCCAGGGGATCACCCGGACCATCAGCCGGCAGCAGCAATGAACAGTCCTGAAACCATCGAAGAGCTGGTCGACAAGAAATACCAGCACGGCTTCATCACCGACATCGAGTCCGACACCATCCCGCCGGGCCTCGACGAGGATGTCATCCGCTTCATCTCGAAGAAGAAGCGCGAGCCGGCCTTCCTGCTCGACTTCCGTCTGAAGGCCTTCCGCTACTGGCTCACCCAGCGCGAGCCCGAGTGGCCCAAGCTCCACTACCCGCCCATCGATTACCAGGACGTGTCCTACTACTCGGCGCCGAAGTCCGGCAAGGCAGGGCCGAAGAGCCTCGACGAGGTCGATCCCAAGCTGCTGGAGACCTACGACAAGCTCGGCATCCCGCTGCACGAGCGGGCCAGGCTGGCCGGGGTGGCGGTGGATGCGGTATTCGACAGCGTCTCGGTGGCCACCACCTTCCAGGACAAGCTGGCCAAGGCCGGCGTCATCTTCTGTTCCTTCTCGCACGGCGTGCAGAGCCACCCCGAGCTGGTCGAGCAGTACCTCGGCAGCGTGGTGCCCTACCGCGACAACTACTTCGCGGCGCTGAACTCGGCGGTGTTCTCCGACGGCTCCTTCGTGTTCATCCCCAGGGGGGTGCGCTGCCCGATGGAGCTGTCCTCCTACTTCCGCATCAACGCGGCCAAGACCGGGCAGTTCGAGCGCACGCTGATCATCGCCGAGGAAGGCTCGCACGTGAGCTACCTGGAGGGCTGCACCGCGCCCCAGCGCGACGAAAACCAGCTGCACGCGGCGGTGGTCGAGCTGGTGGCGCTCGAGGGCGCCGAGATCAAGTACTCCACCGTGCAGAACTGGTACCCGGGCGACGAGAACGGCGTCGGCGGCATCTACAACTTCGTCACCAAGCGCGGCGACTGCCGCGGCGCCAACTCGAAGATCTCCTGGACCCAGGTGGAGGCCGGCTCCGCCATCACCTGGAAGTACCCGAGCTGCATCCTGCGCGGCGACAACTCGGTGGGCGAGTTCTACTCGGTGGCGGTGACCAACCACCTGCAGCAGGCGGATACCGGCACCAAGATGATCCACATCGGCAGGAACACCCGCAGCACGATCATCTCCAAGGGCATCTCCGCCGGGCGCGCGCAGCAGTCCTACCGCGGCCTGGTGAAGATCTTCCCCAGTGCCGAGGGCGCCCGCAACTACACCCAGTGCGACTCGCTGCTGATCGGCAAGGAATGCGGCGCGCACACCTTCCCGTACATGGAGATCAGGAACCCCGGCGCCATCGTCGAGCACGAGGCGACCACCTCGAAGATCTCCGACGACCAGCTCTTCTACTGCCGGCAGCGCGGGCTGGCGGAGGAAGACGCGGTCAATCTCATCGTCAACGGCTTCTGCAAGCAGGTCTTCCGCGAGCTGCCCATGGAGTTTGCCGTCGAGGCACAGAACCTGCTGAACGTCAGCCTGGAGGGCGCCGTGGGCTGAAAGGCCCGGCACTGAACAAGAAAACATCATGCTGCTTGAAATAGACAACCTGCACGCCAGCGTGGCGGACACCCCGATCCTCAAGGGCCTTTCGCTGCGCGTCGGCCCCGGCGAGGTCCACGCCATCATGGGCCCCAACGGCTCGGGCAAGAGCACGCTGGCCCACGTGCTGGCCGGGCGCAACGACTACGAGGTCACCGGCGGGACGATCCAGTTCCGCGGCAAGGACCTGCTGGCCATGGCACCCGAGGAGCGCGCCCGCGAGGGCATCTTCCTCGGCTTCCAGTACCCGGTGGAAATCCCCGGCGTCAACAACGTCTACCTGCTCAAGGCGGCGCTCAACGCGCAGCGCAAGCACCGCGGCGAGCCCGAGGTCGATGCCCTGCAGTTCATGCGCACGGTCAAGGAAAAGGCCAGGCTCATGCAGATGGGCGAGCAGTTCATGGCACGCGGCGTGAACGAGGGCTTCTCGGGGGGCGAGAAGAAGCGCAACGAGATCTTCCAGATGGCCATCCTCGAACCCGCGCTGGCGGTGCTCGACGAGACCGACTCGGGGCTCGACATCGATGCGCTCAAGGTGGTCGCCAACGGCGTCAACAGCCAGCGCGACGGCAAGCGCAGCTTCGTGCTGGTCACCCACTACCAGCGGCTGCTCTCGCTGATCGAGCCGGACTTCGTGCACGTGCTGGCCGACGGGCGCATCGTGCGCACCGGCGACCGCACGCTCGCCCTCGAGCTCGAGGAGCGCGGCTACGACTGGCTCACCGCGGCCAACGGCTGAGCTGCCATGGATGCGGGAACACCGATGAGCGGCGATTTCGCCGAGGCGCTGGCCGCCATCATCCGCGCGCAGCCGGCACTGGACTGGATGACCCCGCTGCGTACCGCGGCCATGCAGCGCTTCGACCGTGCAGGGTTTCCCTCGCCGAGGCTCGAAGACTGGCGCCACACCAACCTGAAGGAATACGCCAGCCGCAGCCGGCAGCTTGCCCTCCCCTCCGCCACCGGGACAGCCGCAGACGGCGCCGCCCTCTCCGCGCTCGCCAGGCGCCTGCTGCCCACCGGCATGGGCTTCGTCGCCGTCTTCCACGCCGGGCGCCTGCTCGACGGGCTCTCGCAGCTGGTGCCCCCCGCGGGAGCAAGCTGCAGCCGGCCAGGCGATGCCGAGCGCCCATCGGCCTGGGCCGACAGCCTGGCAGCCGATGCCGGCGAGGATGCCCCGGCGCTGGCCGCCCTCAATGCCGCGCTGCTCGGCGACGGCATTGCCATCGAGGTGGCGGCGGGGGCGGTCATCAGCCAGCCGCTGTACGTCGTCCACGCCTCCGCGGACGGGTGCAGCGCGCAGAACCGCGTGGTACTGCGCCTCGGGGCCGGCAGCCGCTGCACGCTCATCGAGCACCACCTCGGCGAGGGTGCCGGCATCGCCAACTCGGTGACCGACATCAGCTGCGGGCGCGATGCGCATCTCGGCTACATCAGGCTCCAGGAGGAGCCCGAAGAGACGCTGCACCTCAGCCTGCAGCGCCTGCGCCTGGCGGGCGGTGCCGAGGCCGGGCTGCTTGCCATCGACCTCGGTGGCGGGCTGGTGCGCAACACCCTGCAGCTCAGCCTCGACGGCGCCGGTGCCGGCACCGACATCCGCGGGCTGTTCTTCGTCGATGGCAAGCGCCACGTGGACAACCTGACCCGGGTCGACCACCGTGCGCTCTCCACGCGCTGCTACGAACGCTACCGCGGCATCGTCGAGGATGCCGGCCACGGCGTGTTCAACGGCAAGATCATCGTCCACGAGGGCGCGGACCGCACCGCCGCCGAGCTGCGCAACGAAAACCTGCTGCTCTCCCCGCGCGCGGAGGTGGACACCAAGCCGGAGCTGGAGATCTACACCGACGACGTCAAGTGCGCGCATGGCGCGACGACCGGCCAGCTCGACGAGACCGCAGTGTTCTACCTGCGCTCGCGCGGCATCGGCGAGGACGAGGCCAGGCGCATGCTGATGGCGGCCTTTGCCCACGAGATCATCGCGCAGATCCCGGTCGCCGAGGTCAAGGAACACGTCATCGCGCTGCTCGACCAGCGCCTGCCCGACCTCGCCCAGGTGGGCACCGGGCAGTGAGCGCGCAGCAGGCATCGGCCAGTGCGGCGGGCACCGCACCGCTGGACGTCGCCGCCATCCGCGGCGACTTTCCCATCCTGCACCAGCAGGTCAACGGCTACCCGCTGGCCTACCTCGACAATGCCGCCTCCTACCAGCGCCCGCGGCAGGTGATCGAGGCGATCACGCATTACTACACCCACGACCACGCCAACGTGCACCGCGGCGTGCACGTGCTCAGCCAGCGCGCCACCGATGCCCAGGAGGCCGGGCGCGAGGCCGCGCGGCGGCTGCTCAACGCCGCCGAGCGCGCCGAGATCGTCTTCACCCGCGGCACCACCGAGGCCATCAACCTGGTCGCCTATGCGCTGCGCGAAAGCCTGCGGCCCGGCGACGAGATCCTCATCTCGCAGATGGAGCACCACTCGAACATCGTGCCCTGGCAGCTGGCCTGCCAGCGCACGGGCGCGCGCCTCAACGTGGTGCCGATCAACGCACGCGGCGAGCTCGAGCTCGACGAGTTCCACCGCCGCCTCAACGCGCGCACGCGGCTGGTGGCGATGGCGCATGTCTCCAACGCGCTCGGCACCGTGAACCCGGTGGCCGAGATCACCGCCGCGGCCCATGCCCGCGGCATCCCGGTGTTGCTCGACGGCGCCCAGGCCATCGCGCACCGCAAGGTGGACGTGCAGGCGCTCGGCTGCGACTTCTACGCCTTTTCGGGGCACAAGATGTGCGGCCCCACCGGCATCGGCGTGCTCTACGGGCGGCGCGAGTGGCTCGAGCGGCTGCCGCCCTTCCAGGGTGGTGGCGACATGATCCTCTCGGTCAGCTTCGACCACACCGAGTACAACGAGCTGCCCTACAAGTTCGAAGCCGGCACCCCCGATGTCGCGGGCGCGGTGGGGCTCGGCGCGGCCATCGGCTACCTGGAGGGCATCGGCCTCGATGCCATCGCCGCCCACGAGGACGCGCTCCTCGAGCACGCCACCCGGGCGGTCTCCGCGCTGCCGGGGGTGCGCATCATCGGCGAAGCCGCGGAAAAGGCCGGCGTGCTTTCCTTCGACATCGAGGGCATCCATCCGCACGACCTCGGCACCGTGCTGGACCACCAGGGGGTGGCCATCCGTGCCGGGCACCACTGCGCCATGCCGGTCATGGACTTCTTCCACGTCGCCGGCACCGCAAGGGCTTCCTTCGCGTTCTACAACACGCACGAGGAAATCGAGCAGCTGGTGGCGGCACTGGGCGTGGCGCGGCGGATGCTCGCCTGATGCCCGCCGAGACGCCATCGCTGGCGAGCCTGTACCGGCAGACGGTCCTCGAGCACGGCCGCCAGCCCCACAACCTGCGCCCGATGAGCCATCCCGACCACCTTGCCAGCGCCGACAACCCGCTGTGCGGAGACCGCATCACGCTCTACCTGCAGGAGCGGGAGGGCATCCTCAGCGACGTCAGCTTCGAGGGCCGCGGCTGCGCCATCTCGCTGGCCTCCGCCTCGATGCTGACCGACATCGTGTGCGGCCTGTCGCCCGGCGAGGCCAGGCGGCTGGCCGCCAGCGTCGTCGAGACGCTCGGCAGCGGCAAGGGCGGGCTGCCCGGCGAGCTGGCGGCGCTAGGGGAAGTCCACGCTTATCCGGCGCGCATCCGCTGTGCAACACTCGCCTGGAAAACGCTGGATGCCGCGCTGGATGGCGCCGGCAGGCCGGCAGGCACCGCATAAGGACCCACACGCATGTTCCGCATCGACCAGCAACCCGTGGCACTGACGCGCGATCTGGAGGCCCTGACGGTTCCCGCCGGGATCCCGCAGGTGCTGCCCAAGGGCTCCATCGTCCAGATCACCCAGGCCATGGGCGGCAGCTTCACCGTCTACTTCGAGGGCAACCTGTACCGGGTGGCGGGCCGCGATGCCGATGCGCTTGGCCAGGAGGAGGTCGGCCTGCCCGAACTGCCGCCCGATGCCACCGATGCCAACGTGGAAGACCTCATCTGGGACCAGATGCGCACCGTCTACGACCCCGAGATCCCGATCAACATCGTCGACCTCGGGCTGGTCTACGAGTGCCGCATCGAGAGGGTGCCGGGCACCGACCTGCGCTCGGTCTACATCCAGATGACGGTGACGGCACCGGGCTGCGGCATGGGCCAGGTGCTGGTCGAGGATGTGCGCCAGAAGGTCAAGCTCATCCCCACGGTGCAGAACGTCGAGGTCGACCTGGTCTTCGACCCGCCCTGGAACCAGAGCATGATGTCAGAGGCTGCCCTGCTGCAGGCCGGCCTGCTCTAGACCG
Organism: Gammaproteobacteria bacterium; assembly: GCA_019454675.1. Classification (GTDB taxonomy): domain Bacteria; phylum Pseudomonadota; class Gammaproteobacteria; order Steroidobacterales; genus QUBU01. Next base: position 17,541 of record JACFNV010000010.1, read on the forward strand.
CGATGCCCTCCCCCAGGCGGCTCACCCTGCTGCGCCACGCCAGGGCACACCCCGCCGATGCCGGCACCGCCGATCATGCGCGCAACCTCGATCCGGCCGGGGAGCGGGAGGCCGAGCATGTGGCCCGCCAGCTGCTCGCCACCGGCATCCGGCCTTCGCTGATCCTCTGCAGCCCCGCGGCACGTGCCATGCAGACCGCGGGCATCGTCGCCCGCCGGCTCGGCTATCCGCGTGAATTCCTGCAGCGCGAGGCGGGGCTCTACCTGGCCTCGGCCGACGACCTGCTGCAGGTCATCGCCGGGCAGGATGATGCCTTCCGCGATGTCCTGCTCTGCGGCCACAACCCGGGCCTCAGCGAGCTGGCGGAGCGGCTGACGGCAAGCGGAACCGGAAGCCTGCCCACCGGCGCCGCGGTGGTCATCGAGACCCGCGCCGCGGGCTGGTCGAGCCTGCAGCGTGGCGGGTTGCGCCACCGCTGCCTTCCCTCCGACAGCACAACGGACTGATCCCGGCCGCGCTCAGTCGATGGTGCAGGAACACAGCATGTAGATGCCGAGCGGGTCGTTCATGCGGGAGAGCGCCTGCAGCTGGCGCTCGAAGCGTGCACGCAGCAGGCTCATCGCGCTGTCATCCCGGGAAGCCACCCGCAGGCCCAGCCGCTGCAGCGTGCCCAGCACGCGCACCGCATACTGCTCCAGCAAGCGTGCCGGCCAGCCAAGCTCCGGCTCGATGTAGCGCAGCGTGTAGTCGCCCTCCGCGAGGCCCGCCAGGCTGGCGGCGGAGGCAACCGCCGCATCCAGGCCACCCAGCGAGTCCACCAGGCCCAGGTCCCTGGCATCGGCGCCGATCCACACCCGCCCGCGGGCGATCTCGTCGGTTTGCTTGAAGGGCATCTCGCGCGCCTCGGCCACGCTGCCGACGAAGATCCGGTAGGCATCCTGCACGGTCTGCTGCAGCACCTGGCGCGCCTCCTCGCCCAGCGGGCGGTCGAGGCGCAGCTGCCCCGACAACCGCGTGGTGCCGAAGCCATCCACATGGACGCCCAGGGCATCGAGGCCGCGGTCGACGGTGGGCACCAGTGCCCCCACGCCGATGGAGCCGGTGATGGTGGTCTCGTCGGCCCAGATCTCGTCGGCCGCCATCGAGATGTAATAGCCACCCGAGGCCGCCACCCCGCCCATGGAGACCACCAGCGGCTTGCCGCTTGCCTTCAGCGCGCGCAGCCCGTCCAGCGCCACCTCGGAGGCGAACATGCTGCCGCCGGGGCTGTCCACCCGCAGCACCACCGCCTTGATCGAGTCGTCCTCACTGGCCTGGCGCGCGAGTTCCGCCAGCGTATCGCCACCGATCTCCCCGGGTGATGCCTCGCCATCGACGATCTGCCCCGCGGCAACGATGATGCCGACCTGCTCGCCGGCCTGCCCGAGGCCCGCCGGCACCCGGCGCAGCAGCCGCAGGTACTGGCGGTAATCGATGCTGTTGTAGGCAGCGGCGCTCTGTTCACCGGCCTCGCCCACCAGCCCGATCATGTACTCATCGAACTGCTGGCGACCCATCAGCCCGTCGACCAGCTTCTGCCCGAGGGCCACCGCGGAAGCGGAACCGCCATCCGCTTCCAGCAATGCGGAGAAGCCGTTGGCGTAATCATCGAGCGCCCCGGGCTGCAGCCCGCGCGCGGCCACCACGTCGCGCTGGAAGGCCGACCACATCGACTGCAGCCACTGCCGGCTGGCCTGCCGGTCCTCCGCCGACATGTCGTCGCGGATGAAGGGCTCGACGAAGGACTTGTATTCGCCGACGCGGAACACGTTGAGGTCGACCTGCAGCTTCTCCAGCGCGCTCTTGAAGAAGGTGCGGTAGTAGCCGAAGCCGTCGATGAACACCATGCCGAGCTTGTTGAGGTAGATCTCGTCGGCATGGGCGGCAAGGTAATACTGGTGCTGCTCGAAGGAATCTCCCACCGCAATCACCCGCTTGCCGGCGGCGCGCAGCCCGTCGAGCGTCGTGGCCACGGCGCGCAGGCTGGGCAGGCTGCCGCCCTCGAAGCGCTCCAGGCGCAGCACCACGGTGGTGATGCGCTCGTCATCCACCGCCGCCTGCAGGCTGTCGAGCAGGTCGCGCAGCAGCACCTGGCGGATGCCGTCGCCCTGCAGCTCGCCAAGGGCGCGGTCGAGCGCATCGCCGCTGAGCTGCTCCACCAGCTCGCCCACCGGGTCCACCAGCAGCGCGGCGTCGTGCGGCTTGTACAACTGCGGGCCGGAAAGCCCGGCCAGCAGGATGCCGAAGATGAACAGCAGGAGGATCAGGTGCAGCACGCGGCGCAGGGCGTTGAGCCCGGACCAGATGCCACTGAAGAGACGGCGGATGGGGTTGCTTGCAGCCATGGTCACTCCCGGGGATCGCTCAGTTCTGTCCCTTGTAGCTGACGCGGTAGATGGCGCCGGCCTTGTCATCGCTCACCAGCAGGGCGCCATCGGGCGCCACCAGCAGGTCCACCGGCCGGCCCAGCACCTCGTCGCCATCGAGGAAGCCGCCCATGAAGGTCTCGTAGCTGGTGGCACGGTTCCCCTCGAGACGGACCAGCGTGATCCGGTAGCCGGTCTTGCCGGCCTCCTTGCTGCGGTTCCAGGAGCCGTGCTCGGCAATGAACACCTGCCCGCGGTAGGCGGCGGGGAACATGGTGCCGGTATAGAAGCGCAGGCCCAGCGGAGCCACGTGGGGGCCGAGCTGCCGCACCGGCGGCACGGCATCCGCGCAGCGCCCGAGCTTGCCGAATTCCGGGTCCTCGATGGTGCCCGCATGGCAGAAGGGGAAGCCAAAGTCGAGCCCTGCGCGCGGCGCGCGGTTGAGCTCGCAGGGGGGCAGCTCGTCGCCGAGCATGTCGCGCCCGTTGTCGGTGAACCACATCTCGCCGCTTTGCGGGTGCCAGGTGAAGCCCACCGTGTTACGCACGCCGCGGGCGAAATATTCGCGCCCCGAGCCATCGGCATTCATGCGCAGGATGGCGGCGAAGTCCGGCTCGTCGCAGATGTTGCAGGGCGCGCCCAGCGACACGTAGAGCTTGCCGTCGGGGCCGAAGGCCATGTACTTCCAGGCATGCATCGCGCCCTTGTAGGGCAGGTCATCCACCACGACCACCGCGGCCGGCGGCTGCTCGAGCCGCGACTCGATGCCGTCGTAGCGCAGGATGCGCCGCGCCTCGGCCACGTAGAGGGCGCCATCGCGGAAGGCGATGCCATTGGGCATCTGCAGGCCGCTCGCCACCTCCAGCACCTCGGGCTTCGCACCCAGGGCATCGCGCACCGCGTAGACCTTGCCGCCGCGCTGGGTGCCGACGAACAGCGTGCCCCGCTCGCCCAGCGCCATCGAGCGTGCGCCGGGGACGGATGCCAGCAGCTCGGCGCTGAAGCCGGGTGGCGGCGAGAGATGTGCCGGCAGGGAGGGGCCGGCCATGCCCGCCAGCGGCAGGAACAGGAGCAGGGCCGTCACGAGGCTTGGTAACTGCATGGGATGTCCTCCGCCCCGCCCGGGCCTAGCGCTGGAGCAGCGCCAGTGAAAGCTGCGGCAGGAAGGTGATGATCAGCACGGTGACCAGTAATACCAGAAGAAAAGGCAGCGTGGCGCGATACACCCGCAGGATCGGGCGCTCGAAGCGGAAACCCGCCACCACCAGGTTGCGGCCCATCGGCGGCGCCAGGTAGCCGAGTTCCATGTTGGCGATGAACAGGATGCCGAGGTGGATGGGGTCGATGCCGTAGCGCATCGCCACCGGCTGGATCAGCGGCACCACCAGCACCAGCGCGGCGAACATGTCCAGCACCGCGCCCAGCACCAGCAGGAAGGCAAACAGCAGCAGCAGGAAGCTCAGCTCGCCGCCGACATGCCCGGTGACCATGCCCACCAGCCGCTCGGGGATCTCGGCATCGATCATGACGTTGGTGGAGGCGAGCGACACGCCGAGGATCAGCAGGATCGCGCCGACCAGGATCATCGATTGGCGTGCCACCTGTGGCAGACGCGCCAGCGCGATGTCGCGGCGGATGACCACCTCGGTGAGGACCACGTAGACCGCGGTCACCGCGGCGGCCTCGGAAACCGCGAAGAAACCGCTGTAGATGCCGCCGAGGACGATGAAGGGCAAGGGGATGTCGAGCCAGCACTCGCGCAGCGCGGCACCGACATCGCGCCACGAGAACTGGCTGAGCGGCACGCGGATGTGGCGGTTCACCCACAGGCAGTAGGCGCCAAGCCCGATGATCATGACCAGCCCGGGCAGGACGCCGGCAATGAACAGGTCGTCGATCGAGGTCTCGGTGATGACGCCGAACAGGATCAGCGGCAGCGAGGGCGCGAACAGCAGCCCCAGGCAGCCGGCCGAAGTGATCAGGCCGAGGCTGAAGTCCTCGCTGTAGCCGGCCTGGGTGAGCGCAGGGAACAGCGCCGCGCCCAGCGCGATGATGGTGACCCCGGAACCGCCGGTGAAGGCGGTGAACAGGGCGCAGGCGGCGATGGAAACGATGGCCACGCCACCGGGGATCCAGCCCATCAGCGCCGTCGTGATGCGCACCAGCCGCGCCGGTGCCCTGCTCTCCGCCAGCACGTAGCCGGCGAAGGTGAACAGCGGGATGGCCAGCAGGATGGGCGTCTCGGCGATGCCGAACACCTCGATGCCGATCGCCGACAGCGGGATCTCCGCGTTGTGGAAGCCGGCGATGGCACCGGCGGCAATGACGGCGAACAGCGGTGCGCCGAGCAGCGTCAGCAGGACCAGCAGCACGGCCAGCATCAGCGTCCGTCCGCCGCTGCCGTGGCCTGCCAGCGCCGGCCGGCCACGGGCTAGGGGGAGCCGAGCAGGCCGGAGGCCAGCGGCAGGATAAGCTGCACCGACCAGGCCGGCACCTGGCCGGCGAACAGGCGGTCGCCCATGGCCACCGATTCCCTCAGGAACTGCCAGGAAGCCCAGGCCAGCAGCGCGGAGGTCCCGGCGGCAAAGGCATTGCCCACCCGCCGTATCCACGGTTGCCAGGCATGCGGCAGGTAGCGCGAGAGCGCATCGATGCTGACATGGCGCTGCTCGCGACAGGCTGCCACCGCGCCGATCATGGTCACCCACAGCACCATGATGCGCAGCGCCTCGTCCGCCCAGGCGAGACCCGAGCCGCCCAGGTTGCGCATGAGGATCTGCCAGCCCGCAAGCCCGACCATGGCCATCACCAGCAGGGCCAGCAGCGCGGTTTCCACCCGGCTGCTCCAGCGACCCGCGCGCTCAGCCCAGGAGGCCGTCGCCGGGGCTGCCATCAGCGTGCCCCGGCGGTATCCGCGGCGGCCCGGGCCGACTGCTGGCGGAATTCGTGCAGGTAGCCTTCGAGCTGCTGGCGCAGGGCCGGGTCGTAGACCCCCTGCTGGCCGAGATCGCGATTGGCACCGGCCGCCGCACCGCGCCAGCTGCGCAGGTCCTCGGCCGAGGCCTCGACGATCTGCACGCCGCTGGCCGCAAGCGCATCCACCGCCGCCGCATCATCGACCACGGTCTTGCGGTCCATCTCGCGGTAGACCTCGCCCATCACCTTGCGGAAGACCGCCTGGTCGGCGGGATCGAGCTTGGCAAAGGCGCGGGCATCGACCGCCATGAGTCCCATGGTGTACATCAGCGGCACCAGGGTCATGTACTTCACCCGCGTATGCCACTGCAGCGCGATGACGCCCACCGGCGGCGCGGCCACGATGTCGAGCAGGCCGGTCTGCAGCCCGGTCAGCACGTCGGTGACCGGCAGCGCCACCGGCGACAGCCGCAATGCCTGCATGGCCGCGGTGCTCACCCGGTCGCCCTCCGGCACCCAGATCTTCTGCCCGCGCATGTCGGCGGTGGTGCTGACCGGGCGGTTGGCGAAGATGCGGGCAAAGCCGCCGCCGGCCATGCCGAAGGAAACGAAGCCGGCGTCCTCGAGCCCCTTGAGCAGCTGTGCATCCATGCGCTGGCGGACATAGTCCACCTCGGCCTGCGACTCGAAGGTCAGCGGCAGGCCATAGAGCACGATGTTGGCATAGCGCTCGGCCAGGCCATTGGCGGTGAAGGCCCCGCCCTGCAGCTGGCCGATGCGGATCTTGCGCAGCACCTGGCGCTCGTTGCCCATGACGCCGCCGCCATAGATCTTCACCACCACCCGGCCATCGGTCTGCCGACGGATGTCGGTCGCCGCGGCACGGATGGACTGCATCCACTCCGAGCCTTCGGGGGCAATGGTGGCAATCTTGAAGTCCACGGCCGCCGCGATACCCGACCACAGCAGGGCGGCCAGCATCGCCCCGCCCCAAGCCCGCATGATCCGCCTCATCGCTCCATTCCTCCGGCCCGGCTGTGGCCCGTCATCAGAAATAATCGTCGGCCGAAGCCAGCAATTCGCGTGCTTCGGCCTTGGCCAGCACGTTGAACAGGGTACGGCCGTCCTCGCGCGCGGGTGCCGCGAGCACCTCCTGCAACAGGCGGTCGTGCAGCTCGCGGTCGTAGGTCAGCCGCGCGTAGCTGCGTGCGTATTCCACCTTGACGGCAAGGTCCTGCTCCCCGCCCAGCGCCATGGCTTCCTCGAAATAGCGGCGGCCGACCTCGGGACGCCCGCCCAGCGCCTCGGGGCGCAGGGTGTTGAGGATGCCGAGGTACATGTTGATGGCCGCCCGGTCGGGCACCGACGGCATGTCGAGCAGGCGCTGCAGCGCACTTTCGACCTTGGGCAGGCCGGCAATGGCCGTCCAGTCACCGCTGTGGGCGCGGATGAAGGCCAGCGAGGCCACGCTGTAGCCGTACAAGGCCTCCGCATCGCCCGCGCCAAGGTGGCCGAGCACCGCCCCGTGGGCCTCGTAGTCCAGCTCGTCGATGCCGCAGGCACGGCGCTCGGCGGCACACAGCGCACGCAGGCCGTAATCGCGGGCACGCGTCGTGAGCAGGGCGGCACGTGCGGGCTCGTCGACGAAGCTGCTGCCGTAGAGCGCGTAGAGCTGCGCGGCCGCAGCCAGGTAGCGCGGGTTGGCGGGCTCGCCATCCACCAGTGCATCGAGCAGGATCAGGTAGGCGGGCAGGCCATCGCGGACCAGCCCGGGATCCTCCTGGTTGAGGATGGCCTGCGAGAGGCCATCGGCAAACCCCGCGGTGGCAGCGCCCCGGATGGCCGAACAGCCACCCAGGCCAAGCAGGGCAAGGCCTGCCGCCAGCGGCAGCAGGCTTCCCTGCCACCGGCGGCTGCGCCAGGGGCCGGTTGCGAGCCGGGTCACCCCGCGGGTGCCCGTGTCAGACCCGCTCTTTGATGCGGGCCGACTTGCCGCTGCGCTCGCGCAGGTAGTAGAGCTTGCCGCGACGCACGGCGCCACGGCGCTTGACCTGGATGTCGGCCACCGCCGGGCTGTAGGTCGGGAATACGCGCTCGACGCCCTCGCCATGCGAGATCTTGCGCACGGTGAACGAGGAGTTCGCGCCACGGTTGCGCTTGGCGATCACCACGCCCTCGTAGGCCTGCAAGCGCTCGCGGTTGCCTTCCTTCACCCGCACCTGCACCACGACGGTATCGCCCGGCGCAAACTCGGGGACTTCGCGCTGCGTGAGTTCGGCCTCAAGCTCCTGGATTATCTTGCTCATAGTCGTTCACCTGCTCCTGGCGCGCGGCCGCTGCCGGCAGCGCGTCGTTTGAAATCCCTACTCCGTCTCCACAGGCCCGGCGAGATACTCGTCGAGCAGCTGTTGTTCCTCTGCCGTCAGCACCCGCCCCTGCAGCAGCTCCGGGCGGCGCCGGCTGGTGCGCCCCAGCGCCTGCTGCAGGCGCCAGCGGCGGATCGCCTCGTGGTTGCCACCGAGCAGCACCGCGGGCACGCCGCGGCCATCCTCCAGCACCTCGGGCCGCGTGTAATGCGGATGGTCCAGCAGCTCGCCGCTGAACGAATCCGCCTGCGCCGACTCCTCGTCGCCCAGCACGCCGGGCAGCAACCTGGTCACCGCATCGATCACGGCCAGCGCGGCCACCTCGCCGCCGCTCAGCACGAAATCACCCAGCGAAAGCTCGCAGTCCGCCTCGGCCTCCAGCAATCGCTCGTCGAAACCCTCATAACGCCCGCACACCAGCACCATGCCGCCCCAGCCGGCCATCTCGCGGGCCAGGGCCTGATCGAAGCGCCTGCCCTGCGGCCCGAGGAACACCACCCTGGCACCTGCCGGCAGCTGCTCCCGCGCGGCGCGGATCGCCTTTTGCACCGGTGCCACCTTCAGCACCATGCCCGGACCGCCACCATAGGGACGGTCATCGACGCTGCGATGCGGATCCTCGGCAAAGTCGCGCGGATTGACCGCCGCCACCCCTGCCAGCCCGCGCTCCAGCGCGCGGCCGCAGACGCCGTGGCCCACCGCCGCCGCCACCATCTCCGGGAACAGCGTCACCACCCGGAATTGCATCATCACCCAGCCGCAGCCTCAGAAATCGGCGTCCCAGTCGACATCCATCGTGCCCGCCCCGAGGTCCACCGACCGGATGACATCCGGTACCAGAAAGGGCACCAGCCGGCGCCGCTCGCCCTGGATCACCAGGACATCATTGGCACCGGTCTCCATGACATCCAGCACCTCGCCGAAGGCCACGCCATCATGGTTGCGCACCTGCAGCCCGATGAGGTCCGAGCAGTAGTATTCGCCTGCCCCGGCCTGCGCAAAGCGCTTGCGCGGCACGCGGATCGTGGCGCCGACCAGGCCACGGGCCAAGTCGCGGTCATCGACGCCGGCAAGCCGCGCGATGATGCCCTTGCCGTGCACGCTGCCGTCGAGCACCTCGTGCGACACCGGCGCTCCATCACCCACCAGCCACGGACCGTAGGAGAGGATGTTCTCCGGAGGATCGGTGTAGGAGTAGACCCGAAGCCACCCCTTGACGCCGTAGACGCCGGAAAGCGTGCCGACCTCGACCAGGTTCTCGCCGACTGCCATCGGCGGATCCGCCGGCCGGGCCCGTGGCACGGACTGCACCCCGCCCCGCCTCAGGCCGCGACGGCCCCTGGCGCAGCCTGTTGCGCAACCCGGTAGGAAGCGACCAGGTCCGCGACGCGATCGGACATCTGTGCACCCTGACCGACCCAGTGCTCGACCCGCGCGAGGTCGATCTTGAGCGCGACGTCATGCCCGGAAGCGATGGGGTTGAAGTACCCCAGGCGCTCGAGATAGCGCCCGTCGCGGCGGTTGCGGCGGTCGGTTGCCACGATGTGGTAGAAGGGCCGCTTGGTGGCACCACCACGGCTCAGTCGAATGATCACCATGCCAGTTCGTTTCCTCCGGAAATAAGCGCATCGGCCGGGCACCACCAACAGGCGCCGCCGCCGCGCAAACAGTGGATTTTACGGGAATCGCCGGCGCCATGCACAGCTTTTTGGCGCCCACTCCACCAGGCTCCTGCCGGTAGCACCTCTTCCCGCCCGGGCGGCTTCAGCCGCCGGGAAAACGCCCCCCCATGCCACCCGGCAGGTTGCGCAGCGCCTTGCGCAGCCCGCCCTTGGAGAAGCGCTTCATCATCTTCTGCATCTGCTCGTGCTGCTTGAGCAGGCGGTTGATCTCGGGCACCGGCACACCCGCGCCGCGGGCGATGCGCTGGCGCCGCGAACCGTTGATGGTCTTCGGGAAGCGCCGCTCGGCAAGCGTCATGGAATTGATGATGGCGATCTGGCGGCGGATGGCGCGCGGATCCACCTGCCCCGCCAGCTTGTCGGCGGACATGCCGCCTGGCAGCGGCAGCTTGGCCAGCATGCCCTCGATCCCCCCCATGTTCAGCATCTGCTCGAGCTGCTCGCGCAGATCCGTCAGGTCGAAGCCCTTGCCCTTGCCGACCTTGCGCGCCAGCCGCTCGGCCTGCTCGCGATCGACCTGGCGGCCGATGTCCTCCACCAGTCCGAGCACATCGCCCATGCCGAGGATGCGCGTGGCCATCCGCCCGGGGACGAAGGACTCGAAGGCGGGCAGCTTCTCGCCAGTACCGACGAACTTGATCGGCTGGCCGGTGACCGCACGTGCGGAAAGCGCCGCGCCGCCACGGGCATCGCCATCGACCTTGGTGAGAATGATGCCGGTGACCGGCAGCGTCTCGGCAAAGGCACGGGCGGCATTGACCGCATCCTGGCCGGCCATGCTGTCGAGGACGAACAGCGTCTCGGCCGGCGTGGTCGCCGCGTGCAGCTCGCGCAGCTCGGCCAGCAGCTCGTCGTCGAGCCGGGTGCGCCCGGCGGTGTCGAGGATGAGCACATCGGCCTGCTCGCGCCGCGCCTGCTCGAGCGCACGCCTGGCGATGTCCAGCGGCCTTTCCGCGGGACTGGCCAGAGCACAGCTGACCCCCACCTGGGCGGCGAGGCGCTCGAGCTGCAGCATGGCGGCGGGACGGCGGGTATCGAGGCTGACCAGCATCGGCCGGCGCCCCATGCGCTCCTTGAGGTGGAGCGCGAGCTTGGCGGAGCTGGTGGTCTTGCCGCCGCCCTGCAGGCCGACCATCAGGATCGGCACCGGCGGCTGCTGGCGCAGGTTGATCTCCACCGCCTCGTTGCCCAGCTGGACGGTGATCTCCTTCTGCAGGATGGCGATGAAGGCCTGCCCCGGGTTGAGGCTGCGGTTGATCTCGGTGCCGACGGCCTGCTGCTGGACGCGCTCGACCAGGTCGCGCACCACCGGCAGGGCAACGTCCGCCTCGATGAGGGCGCGCCGCACCTCCCTGACCGCATCCTGGATGTTCTCGTCGGTCAGGCGGCCACGACCGCGCACCTGGTCGACAACCTGGCGCAGCCTGTCAGTCAGATTGGCAAACAAGCGGATTCTCCCCTGCGGAACCGGGAAAACCGCTCCCGGCACGAGCTCGCATCTTAACGGCAAACCCCGCCCGGATGCGCGGGCGCCCGGTGACCCGGCGGGGCTTTGTCCTTGACACCGGCGCCAGCCTTTCGCAACGATGGCCCTCTTTGCGACGCAGGAGATCCTTTCAACTTGGGCATCGACATCCCGCCGGGTGCGTTACTGGGATTTCTGGCTTTCCTGCTGCTCTGCTCCGCGTTCTTCTCCGGCACGGAAACCGCGTTGATGTCGGTCAACCGGTACCGGCTGCGCCATCTCGCCGGCACCGGCCACCGTGGCGCCCGCTTTGCCGAGGCGCTGCTGAAGCGCCCCGACCGCCTGATCGGCGTCATCCTGTTCTGCAACAACCTCGTCAACAACGCCTTTGCCGGGTTGGTGGCCGTCATCGCCCTCGAGCTCGGCGGACCCGCGGGAGCCGCCGTCGGCACCGTGGTGGCGACCGTCCTGCTGCTGATCTTCGGCGAGGTCACACCCAAGACCTACGCCGCCGTGCGCCCGGAGGGACTCGCCTTCACCGGCGCCCACTTCTACCACTTCACGCTGCGCTTCCTGCGCCCGATCACCTGGTCGGTGACGCTGATCACGCTGTTTTCCAACGGCATCCTGCACCTGCTCGGCATGCGTCCGGAGGAACAGGAAGGCCACAACCTGACGATGGAAGAGCTGCGCACGATCCTGCTGGAATCCGGCACGCTGCTGCCGCACAAGCGCCACGAGATCATGATGCGGGTGCTGGAACTCGGCGAGATCAGCGTCGAGGACATCATGATCCCGCAGGGCGAGGTGGTGGGCATCGACCTCAGCGATGACTGGGAGAAGATCATCGACACCATCCGCCACAGCGGCTACACCCGCCTGCCGGTCTATCGCGAGGCGATCGACAACGTCGTCGGCCTGCTCCACGTCAAGCGGCTCATCGCCCAGACCGACCTCGCCACGCTGTCGCCGGCCACACTCGAGGCGCTGCTCGACGAGCCCTACTTCGTGCCCGAGGCAACCCCGCTCAACAAGCAACTGGTGCAGTTCCAGCGCAGCCGCCAGCGCACCGCCTTCGTGGTCGACGAGTACGGCGACATCCAGGGCATCGCCACGCTCGAGGACCTGCTGGAGGAGATCGTCGGCGACTTCACCAGCGAGCCGACCAGCAGCGGCGCCGAGGCGCCGCGCCGGGACGAGGTGGCGGGTGGCTACCTCGTGGATGCCGGCACCAACGTGCGGGTGCTCAACCGCACCATGCACTGGGCACTGCCGACCGATGGCCCCAAGACCCTCAACGGGCTGATCCTCGACAAGCTGGGCGCCATCCCGCGCAAGGGCACCCGCCTCAGCCTCAACGGCTATGCAGTGGAAATCCTCCAGGTGCGGGGGAACGTCGTCGAGACCGTGCGCATCCGCCTGCCGGGCGACGCACCGCGGGGCCCGGCCGCCGCGGTCTAGGCGCCACCCCCGGGGAGCAGGCGCAGGGCCTCGGCGAGGCGGCTGACACCCAGCACCTCGATGCCGGCCGGCGGGCGGCGCGGCCGGTTGCCCTGCGGCACGATCGCGCGCCCGAAGCCGAGCTTGGCAGCCTCGCGGATGCGCTCCTCGCCAAAGGCCACCGGCCTGATCTCGCCGCCAAGCCCCACCTCGCCGAACACCACGACATCGGCCGGCAAGGCCTCGCCGTGGTGGCTGGAGGCCACCGCCGCCAGCAATGCCAGGTCCGCCGCGGTCTCGGCGATGCGCACGCCGCCGACCACGTTGACGAAGACATCATCCTCATGGGTGCGCAAGCCGCCGTGGCGATGCAGGACCGCCAGCAACAGCGCCAGGCGGTTGGGGTCCACGCCCACCGCCAGGCGCCGCGAAGGACCGCCGCCACCGCGATCGGTCAGCGCCTGCACCTCCACCAGCAGCGGCCGGGTGCCCTGGTGCAGCACGGTCACCGCGGCGCCCGCCACGCGCTCCGCCGGCGCGGAAAGGAAGATCGCCGAGGGGTTGCGCACCTCGCGCAGGCCGGTCTCGCCCATGGCAAAGATGCCCAGCTCGTTGGCGGCACCGAAGCGGTTCTTGACCGAGCGCAGGAGGCGGAAGCGGCTGCTTGCCTCGTCCTCGAAATAAAGCACGGCATCGACCATGTGCTCGAGCATCCGCGGCCCCGCGATCACCCCCTCCTTGGTGACGTGGCCGATCAGCACGATGGCCATGCCGCGGGTCTTGGCGAGCTGGATCAGCCGCGCGGTGGACTCGCGCAGCTGGCTGGGCGTACCGGGCGCCGAGGGAATGTCGGCCACCGACAAGGTCTGGATGGAATCGATGATCAGGCAGGCGCTGCCGAGCTCGCCTGCGGCGGCGATGACATCATCCGCATCGGTGGTGGCCAGCACGGTGACCGCGGCCGGGTCGAGGCCCAGGCGCCTGGCACGCAGCGCCACCTGCTCCGCCGATTCCTCGCCGCTCACGTACAGCACCGGCCAGTCGTCGCGGGCACGCCCCGCCACCTGCAGCAGCAGCGTGGACTTGCCGATGCCGGGCGCACCGCCCACGAGGATGATGGAGCCGGGCACCAGCCCGCCGCCCAGCACCCGGTCCAGTTCGCCGATGCCCGTGGGATGGCGTTCGACCGCCACCGGCGGCAACTCGGACAGCCGCCTCGGCAGGGCGGCGGCGCGTCGCCGGGGGGTGCGTGCCGGCGCGGCGCCCGCCTCGGCCTGCAGGCTGTTCCAGGCCCCGCAGCCAGGGCACTGCCCCTGCCACTTCAGGCTGGTGGTGCCGCACTCGATGCAGCGGTAGGCGGTCTGCGTCCTGCTCATGGGTGAAGTGTGATCCTGGTCACGGAGCCGGAAAGCGTCCGGCGGGCGAAGTTGCCGCCGGCCGGAGAATTCCAACGCGGTTCTCAGTTGGTTGCTGGCGGCCTCGATACTATGTCCAAATGCGTGCGTGGGACAGTCTCATCAGGGGCGGATCACTGCGGTTGGCACCGGCTGCCCTCGGCATCCTGCTGACCGGCCTGCTGCTGCTGTTGCCCCCCCTGTCGGCGCCCATCGAGAGGAGCGTCTATGACGGCATGCTCGGCTTCCTCGGCGGAACGGGCAGCCCGCAGATCGTCCTCGTCGATACCCGCAGCATCGATCAGGAGGTCGCCAGCCTCTGGGACGCTCCCGCCTTTCCACAACTGCTGAAGACCCTGGGCGAGGCCGGCGCACGCCTGGTGCTGCCGCTCGACCCGCCGCCGACAAGCGGCGCCTTCCCCGACTCGACGCAGATCGCCGCACTGGCGGAAATCGCCAGACGGGATGCCGGCGCACCGCGCAGCGTCGCGGCCGCCGAGGCCTTCGAGAAGCGTCTGGGCGACATGCGCCGACACGCCGAGCTGCAGGCCGCCACCCTCTCTGCCATCGGCAACCTGCGCAACACCCTGGTGACGGTGCCGATCTTCGAGGGCGCACGCCTGGGCAGCCTGGCTGCCGGCGGCAGCTGCACCCGGCACCTGCTGAAAACCGATGCCACGGAAGCTGCCGGGGGCATGCGGCAGGCGCGCGCCATCGCCGCCCCCCCCGATGCACTGTGCCGCGAACTGCTGGGCGCCGGGCATGCCGAATTCTGGGCCGACGCCGATGGCGTGGTCCGCCACCATGAGCTGCTGGTCGGCGTTCCCGGTGGGCAACTGCCCTCGCTGGCCCTGCGTGCAGCACTCAGCCTGAGCTTCCCCAGCGGCAAGCCGCCGCTGCTCGATGCCCGCTCGCTCAGCTGGGACAACACCCGGCTGCGCACCTCGGCCGGAGCCGGGCTCCTGATGCGCTTTTACCCGGCTGCCGATGCACAGGCCGGCCCCTTCGAGACCATCGACGCGCGGGAGCTGCTGGACTCGCCCGCAGCCAAGCAACGGCTGGGCGGGCGCATCGTGCTGCTCGGGCATGCCGACCTCTCAGCAAGCGATGCCGGCTACGCAACACCCACGGGGCAGCACGCATCGGCCGCCGTGCTGCTGGCAACCGCACTCTCCAACATCCTGCAGGATGATTACATCGTGCAGCCGGCCTGGGGCATCTGGCTGCAACTTGGCCTGATGGCGCTGGTCGGCATCCTCGCATTGCTCTACATGCGCAGGATGCCCATGACGCTGGCACTGGCGATCAGCCTGTGCATCGCTGCGGCGGCACTCGCCAGCGAAGCCTATCTACTGCTGGGCCCGGGCCTGTGGCTCAGCCTCGGCGGCACCGCCCTCTTTGCGGTGCTGGCAAACCTCACGGCCCGCATCAGCCTGGCGAAGGCACCGACCGCCGAGCGCACGGGCGCAAAGCAGGTAGATGCGCCCGGCGCCAGCCAGCACGCCGCGGATCCGGCTCCCAGCGCAGAGGAAGAACTCGACCTGGCCTTTTCCGTCCTGCGCCAGCAGGTGCCCAGCCAGCAGGTCAAGGAGCGCCTCTACGAGATCGCGCTCGAGCATGCGCGCCGGCGCGACCTGGCCAAGGCCGAGCGCGTGCTCAAGCACCTGGCAGGCATCGACCCCGGCTATCGCCGTGCCGGCGAAAAGCTGCAGAAGCTGGCCGGCATGCGCAGCAACCTCGCGCCGGCTGCCAGCAGCGGGGCTGCGGCGGGAACACCGGGCATGAGGCCGGTCCTGCAACCGATGATGGAGCCGCCGGTACTCCAGGGCCAGACCATCGGTCGCTACCGGATCGAGGAGGCGATCGGCCGCGGCGCCATGGCCACCGTGTACCTCGGCCTCGACCCGAAGATCAACCGGCGGGTGGCCATCAAGACCATCGCGCTGGCCGACGAATTCGATGATTCCGACCTCGACAACGCACGGGCGCAGTTCCTGCGCGAGGCCGAGTCGGCCGGGCGCCTCAACCATCCACACATCATCAACATCTACGATGCCGGCGAGGACGGCCAGGTGGCCTACCTGGCGATGGAATACTTCCCCGGCAAGCCGCTCAGCCACTACGTGCAGCAGGGCCAGCTGCTGCCGGTGCACCGGGTGCTGGAACTGATGGCCCGCGCCGCCGAGGCGCTGCATTACGCGCATGGCCAGCACGTCGTGCATCGCGACGTGAAGCCTGCCAACATCATGTACGATCGCGACACGGACACGCTGAAAATCACCGATTTCGGCATCGCGCGACTGACCGACAGCAGCCGCACCAAGACCGGCATCATCCTGGGAACGCCCTCCTACATGTCACCCGAACAACTGGCAGGCACCAACGTGACCGGGCAATCGGACCTGTTCTCGCTGGGCATCACGCTCTACCAGCTGCTGACGGGGTCCCCGCCGTTCCGTGCCGATTCCATCCCGCGCCTGATGCAGAAGATCAGCCACGAACAGCATGCACCGGTGACCCAGGTGCGCGAGGACCTGCCCGCCTGCCTCGACGAGATCATCGACACCGTGCTCGCCAAGGACCCATCGAACAGGTATCCCAGCGGACGGGCCAT
This sequence comes from Gammaproteobacteria bacterium, assembly GCA_019454675.1. GTDB lineage: Bacteria > Pseudomonadota > Gammaproteobacteria > Steroidobacterales > QUBU01. Next base: position 33,823 of record JACFNV010000010.1, read on the forward strand.
GGCGGTTGCCCTGCGCAATTGCTGCGCGAAGCTCAACGCCCTCCCCGCCGTCCGCTCTGCATGAGCCTGCGCGACAAAATCCGCACGGTGCAGCTCAGCGACGTGGGCCGCGTCCGCGAGCACAACGAGGACGCCATCGGCAGCAATCCCGAGCTCGGCCTGCTGGTGCTGGCGGACGGCATGGGCGGCTACAACGCCGGCGAAGTCGCCAGCGGCATCGCGGTGAGGACCACGCTCGACCTGGTTGCCAGCGCCTGCCTGCATGCCGAGCGCACCGCCCCCGATCCGCACACGCAGCTGATGCACCAGAGCATCATCCTGCGCGATGCCATCGCCCGCGCCAACAAGATCATCCACCAGACCGCCCACAGCCAGCGCCGCTGCGAGGGCATGGGCACCACCATCGTCGCCCTGCTGTTCCACGACAACCGGGTATCGGTTGCGCACGTCGGCGACTCGCGCATCTACCGCATGCGGGGCGGCCGCCTCGAACAGATCACGCTGGACCATTCGCTGCTCCAGGAACTGGTCGATCGCGGCTATTATTCGCCGAGCGAGGCGGCCCGCTCGACCAACCGCAACTACGTCACCCGGGCGCTGGGCGTCGAGGCCACGGTGGAGGTCGATGTCCGGGAGGAGGAGGTACGGCCCGGCGACGTCTACCTGATGTGCTCCGACGGCCTCTCGGACATGGTGGACAATGAGGACATCCAGTTAACGATCAGCACTTTTAATGCTAATCTTGACGTGGCGGGTCAGCAGCTGATCAAGCTCAGCAATGACCATGGGGGCAAGGACAACGTCTCGGTGATCCTGGCACAGGTATTGGAAGCCTTTCCGGCCCGATCGGGGTTGTTCACCAGGGTCAAGGGCATTTTCAGGTAGCCTCAACTATGGCACGGCTCATCCTCAGTCTCGACGGCCAGGTGCTGGCCGAATACAACATGATGAAAGAGCGGTACACCATTGGCCGGCTCCAGGACAATGACGTCCGCATCGACAACCCCACGGTCAGCGGCCACCACTCGCTGATCATCAACATCCTCAACGATTCCTTCCTCGAGGACCTGAACAGCACCAATGGCACCTACGTCAACGGCAAGCTGATCAAGAAGCACGCGCTCCAGAACGGCGATGTCATCACCGTCGGGCGCCACCAGCTGCGCTTCGTCGACACCGCGACCGACAGCGAGGAAAACGACGAATTCGCGCAGACCATGGTGCTGTCGAAGTCCGATGTCACCAGCAGCGGCGTGCATGTCGCCCCGGTCGTCGTGCGCAATGGCAGCGACCGCAGCGCCCCGGTTGCGGTGCAGGCCAAGATCCAGGTTCTCAACGGCAGCTTTGCCGGGCGCGAGCTGAGCCTGAACAAGGCGCTGACCACCATGGGGCAGCCGGGCGTGCAGGTGATCGCCATCACCCGCCGCGGCGATGGCTATCACCTCGTCCAGGTGGAGAATGCACCCAACCGCGAGGCGCCCAAGGTCAACGGGCAACCGGTCGGTGCCAAGGCCCACAAGCTGGCCGACAACGATGTCATCGAGCTGGTGGGCATCAAGATGGGCTTCTTCCTCGACTGAGCCGGGGCTCCCCGTCGCGGCTTCAGGGGACGAAACGGCGCGTCACGCGGGCGCCGATGCCGGTCAGCAGCTGCCAGGCGATGGTGTCCGCATGCTGCGCCACCTCTTCCACCGGCAAGCCCTCGCCCCACAGCAGCACCGGGTCGCCCGGGGCAGCTGTTGCGACATCGGTCAGGTCGATGCTGATCATGTCCATCGAAACGCGGCCGATGACCGGTACCCGGCAGCCGTTGACCAGCACCGGGGTGTCCCGCGATGAATGCCAGGGGTAGCCATCGCCATAGCCGACGGCAGCCACGCCGACCACGCTGTCGCGTTCCGCCCGCCAGTCCCCCCCGTAGCCCACGCGGTGGCCGCGCGGCAGGCGCTTGACCGCGATCAGCCGCGACTCGAAGGACATGGCGGGCTGCAGGCCGAGCGCCGCTGCCGGGCACTCCGCCAGCGGCGAGGCCCCGTAGAGCATCAGCCCCGGGCGCACCCAGTTGGCGCCGGCCGGGAAGCGGCCGGGAAGCGCGGGTGCGATGCGCCGGCGCAGGATGGCCGCCGAGTTGGCAATGCTGAACTCGCCCTGCCAGCCCGCCAGCGCGCCGGCAAAGGTGGCCAGCTGGGAAGCGGTCGGTGCAGGATCGGCAACATCGGCGGCCGCCATGTGGGTCATCAGGCGCAGCGTCCCGCCACCGGGGCGCGACTGCAGGCGGGGCAGCAGTTGCGGCAGCGCCTCCGGCTCGATGCCGAGCCGGCCCATCCCGCTGTCGAGCTTGAGCCAGACATCGCAGCGGCCCTCGCTGCGCTCGAGCAGCGCCACCTGTTCCGGGCTGTGCACGACCACGTCGAGGCCATGCCGAACGGCTTCCGCGAGCTCCTCGGGCGTACCGCAGCCACCCAGCACGACGAGGCGCCCGGCAATGCCCGCCTCCCGCAGCTGCAGCGCCTCATCGAGGCGGGCAATGGCCAGGCCATCGGCAACCCCCGCCAGCCACTCCGCCACCGTCACCAACCCATGGCCATAGGCATTGGCCTTGACCACCGCCAGCACGCGGGCGCCCGGTGCCGCCTCACGGACCTTCTGCAGATTGTGGTGCAGCGCCGCAGCCCGGATGGTGGCTGCCGCGGCCGGCCTCACGGAAAGCCCTCGATCTCGGGGGAGTAGTTCTCGAAGCGGGTGTACTTGCCGAGGAAGGTCAGCGGGAACTCGCCGGTCGGCCCGTTGCGCTGCTTGGCGATGGTGATGTCGGCGATGCCCTTGCGGCTCGAGTTCTGGTTGTAGACCTCGTCGCGGTAGATGAAGGCGATGAGGTCGGCGTCCTGCTCGATGGCACCGGATTCGCGCAGGTCCGACATCACCGGCTTCTTGTCCTGGCGCTGCTCGACGCTGCGGTTGAGCTGCGAGAGCGCGATCACCGGCACCGCAAGCTCTCGGGCCAGCGCCTTCAGCGAGCGCGAGATCTCCGAGATCTCGGTGGCGCGGTTCTCCGCATTGCCGGCGACACGCATCAGCTGCAGGTAGTCGACGATGATGAGTCCCAGGCCATGCTCCTTCTGCAGGCGGCGCGCGCGCGAGCGCAGCTCGGTGGGGGTCATCGCCGGCGTATCGTCGATGAAGATGCGCGCCTCGGCCATCTGGCGCACGGCACCGTGGATGCGCGGCCAGTCCTCGTCGGCAAAGCGGCCATTGCGCAGGTGCGACTGGTCGATGCGCCCCAGCGAGGAAATCATGCGGAAGGCCAGCTGGTCGACCGACATCTCCATGCTGAACACCGCCACCGGCAGCCCGCCGCCGAAGGCAGCGTTCTCGCCGATGTTCAGCGCCAGCGTGGTCTTGCCCATCGATGGCCTGCCGGCCACGATGATCAGGTCGCCCCGCTGCAGCCCCGAGGTGTATTCGTCGAACAGGGTGAAGCCCGTCGACACGCCGGTGATGGCACCACCGGCCTGGTGCAGCGCATCGAGGCGCTCGACGGTCGGCCCCAACACATCGCGCAGGTGGACGAATCCCGAGCCGCGGCGCTGGCCGCGCTGGGCGATCTCGAGGATGCGGCGCTCGGCCTCGTCCACCAGCTCGGCGGCCGGACGCCCCTCGGTGTGGAAGGCGCTGCCGACGATGCTGTTGCCGGTCTGCACCAGCTCGCGCAGCAGCGCGCGGTCGCGGATGATGCGCGCGTAATCGGCAACATTGGCGGCGCTCGGGGTGTCGCGCACCAGCGTGCCGAGGTAGCCGAGCCCGCCGGCATCCTCGAGCTCGGCACGGCTCTCGAGGTAGTCGGAGATGGTGATGGCATCGAAGGGCTGGCGGCGCTCGGCCAGCACCTCGATCGCGGCGAAGATCAGCCGGTGGTCGGGGCGGTAGAAATCCGCCCCGGTGACCAAGTCGGCCACCTTGTCCCACACCGAATTGTCGAGCATGAGCCCGCCGAGCAGCGCCTGCTCGGCCTGCACCGAGCTCGGCGGGAGGTTCAGCCGGTCCATGCCGGCGACGGCGGGCTCGGTGGCTGGGAAAGCGCTTGCCACGGCGGCGCCAGCCCCGTCAGGCGGACGCGGCGTCCTCTGCCACGACCGTCACCGTCAGCGACACCGTGACATCGGTATGCAGGTGCACATCGACCTGGTGCTCGCCAGTGCTGCGGATGGGGCCTTCGGGCATGCGCACCTCGCTGCGCTCGATGGCGCAGCCGGCGGCGGTGCAGGCCTCGGCGATATCCACCGTACCGAGCGAGCCGAAGAGCTTGCCCTCGCTGCCGGCCCTGGCCGGGATGCGCAGCTCGAGCTTGGCCAGCTGGTCGGCACGTACCTGGACGGCGGCGAGTTCCTCGGCCTGCAGCCGCTCGAGTTCGGCGCGCCGGGCCTCGAACCTGGCGATGTTCTCCGCGGTGGCGGGGGCAGCCTTGCCCTTGGGCAACAGGAAGTTGCGCCCGAAACCGGGACGGACCTTCACGCGGTCGCCCATGTTGCCGAGGTTGGTGACTTTTTCCAGCAGTATGACTTCCATCATGGCCTTCTCATCTTGGTCCGGCGCCAGCCCGGGGGCAGCGCGCTTCAGGTTACACCAGTTCTCACGCCAGGTCGCGGCCCTTGCGCCGCAAGCTGAACACATTGTCGAGCAGCCCGAGGACTGCCAGCCCCATCAGTTCCAGCACCGCCGCGATCGGCAACAGCGCCATCGGCAGGTACAGCGCCAGCGGCCAGATGCGCGGCCACTCGCGTGCATGGCCGTGCCAGTGCACCAGCGCCAGCCCCTGCAGCACGAAACCCGCCGCAAGCACCAGCAGCAGGTCATCGGCAAGCGAGCCGAGGCCGGTGAGCAGCAGCACCATCAGCAGCGCGGCCAGCAGCGTCAGGACGCGGCCCATGCGCAGGTTGCGGAACTCGCTGCCAAAGTCCCTGCCGCGTGCCGGGTCGCCCCAGGCGCTGCCCAGCAGGAGCGCCACCACCGAGCTCATCACCGCACTGGCCGACATCATGCCGGTCATCAGCTGTGCGGCTCCCGGCACGAAGTCCGCGGGCTCCATCGCCAGCCCGGCGCTGCTGGCACGCTCGGCCAGGTCCATCAGCACCCGCTCCCAGAAAGCCTGCGTGTCGCGCACCCAGAGCGTGAAGCCGATGGCGGCCACCACGCCGATGAGCACCGCCACCTGCACCGCCAGCGCCAGCGACAGCGCGTTGCGCAGGGCACCGAGCAGCACGGCCAGCAACCAGGTCAGCGCGGCACCCAGGCCGATCTCGACCCAGCCGCCACCCGAGATTGCGGTCAGTGCCACCAGCACTGCCAGCGCCATGGCGCAATCTTCCAGTGCCTGGCGCCAGCCCTTCACGCAGGTCGTCAGCACGACGACCGCGGCGCTGACCACCAGCGTCAGCGGCAGCGGGAACAGCACGACCATCAGCGCCACCCGGATCGCCCGGCGCTGCATGAGCCATGCCGACAAACCTGTCACGGCCGTTCAGCCCGCACGCCGCCCACATGCCGCCGCCCGTGCGGCGCGCATGCGGGGCTGCATCTCAATGCTTGTCTGTATACGGCAACAGCGCCAGGAAGCGCGCACGCTTGACCGCCAGCGCCAGCTGGCGCTGGTAGTTGGCGCGCGTGCCGGTGATGCGGCTCGGGACGATCTTGCCCGTCTCGGTGATGTACTGGCGCAGGGTCTCGAGATCCTTGTAGTCGATCTCCTTGATCCCGTCGGCGGTAAAGCGGCAAAACTTGCGGCGCCTGAAAAATCTGCTCACGTCGGTGCTCCGGAAAATGCTGTGACGCGCCCGCCTCAGGCAGCGCTGGGTTCATCCGTGGTGGGCGCTTCCTGCCCTGCAGCCTCGCCCTGCTCCTCGCCGTCCTCTTCGCTGGACTGGCCGTCATCGGCGGCATCCGCCTCGCTGCGGGCAGCCTCGCGGTTGTCCTCGTCGGGCGACCTGGCGAGGAAGGAAGGCTCGGTGATCGCCTCTTCCCGGCGGATCACCAGGTGGCGCAGGATGGCATCACTGAAACGGAAGGCATCGATCAGCTCATCGAGCACCGGCTTGGTGCACTCGATGTTCATCATCACGTAGTGGGCCTTGTGGACCTTGCTGATGATGTGGGTGAGCTGGCGCCGGCCCCAGTCTTCCAGGCGGTGGATATGGCCTTCGCCACCGGTGACGATGCTCCGGTAACGCTCGACCATGGCGGGGACCTGTTCGCTCTGGTCCGGATGGACCAGGAACACGATTTCGTAGTGTCGCATTGTGTTTCCCTGTGGGTTGCAGCCACCCGCATGCGGTGTGGCAAGGAAATGCGCGCCCGGGAGTGCCCCAAGCCGCGCAGAACGGCGAATTTTACGGAAGCGCCACGCCTCATGCAAGGCGCTGGCGGCGCACCTCGTACAGGCAGATCCCGGCCGCCACGGAGACGTTGAGGCTCTCCACCACCCCGTGCATCGGCAGGCTGACGAGCAGGTCGCAGCGCTCGCGGGTGAGGCGGCGCATGCCCTCGCCCTCGGCCCCCATCACCAGCGCCAGCGGGCCGCGCAGATCGGCCTCGAACAGGCTGGAGCCGGCCGCATCATCCGTGCCGACGATGCGCACGCCGGCATCGGCCAGCTCGGCCAGGAAGCGTGCGAGGTTGCCGACCTCGGCGCGGACCAGCGCCTCGGCCGCCCCCGCCGCCACCTTGCTGGCAACCGGCGTCATGCTGACATTGCGGTTGCGCGCGCTCACCACCAGGTCCACCCCGGCGCCATCGGCGGTGCGCAGCAGCGCCCCGAAGTTGCGCGGGTCCGTGATGCCATCGAGCACCAGCAGCAGCGGCTCGTCGAGGCTGGCGATGAAGTCGAGTGCCTCGCGCTCGCCCAGCACCGGCGCCCCGCTCACCCGCGCGGCAACGCCCTGGTGCTTGGCGCTGCCGGTCAGCCGCTCGAGTTCCTGCGCCGGGCAGCGCTCGACGGGCACCCGGCTGCGCGCCAGGTCGTCGGCCAGCCGCCCCAGCCGCCTGGGGCCGAGGTCCGCCTGCAGGTAGACGCGCAGGGCATGCCCGCCGGCAAGCGCCTTGCGCACCGCCTGGATGCCATAGGCCAGACGTTCCCCTTCGCTCATGGGCGCTTGCGCTCCCGCGATGATCCGCCGCCACCCGGGCGCCGACGCGCGCGCGGGGATGGCTCCCCGGCCTCCTCGTCGGGCACCAGGTCGATGCGTGCCTCGTCCACGTCCACGCGCAGGATGCGCACCCGCAGCGGCTGGCCGAGGCCGTAGGTCTTGTGCGAACGCTCGCCGACCAGGCACAGCCCGCCCTGCCCGAGGTGGTAGTAATCGTTGTGCAGCGCGCTGACATGGACCAGGCCGTCGATGTTCATCTCGACCAGGGTGACGAACAGTCCGAAGTGCGTGACGGCGGAGACGACCCCGTCCATCACCTCGCCGACGTGCTCGCTGGCCCAGGCGCACTTGTAGCGGGCCTCGACATAGCGCGAAGCCTCCTCGGCACGCCGCTCGCGCTCCGAGCACAGCCTGCCGAGCTGCTCCATGCCGGCGGTGTCGTAACGGAAGGCCGCCGGCTTGCCCTCGTCGAGCAGGTGGCCGATGCCGCGATGGACCAGCAGGTCCGGATAGCGGCGGATCGGCGAGGTGAAGTGCGCATAGGCATCGAGCGCGAGCCCGAAGTGGCCGATGTTGGCCGGCTGGTAAAGCGCCTGCGAGAGCGTGCGCAGCACCGCGGTGGCAAGCACCGGGTAGTCGGGCCGCTCCTGCAGGCCGAGGAGGATGGCGTTGAGCTCCTGCGGCCGGCTGCGCGCCTGGGTGGTCACCTTCATGCCCAGCGCCTGCAGCATCAGGCGCAGCCCCTCGAACTTCTCCTCGTCAGGGCCGGCATGCACGCGGTAGAGCGTGGCCAGGCGATGGCGACGCAGGAACTTCGCCGCCTGCACGTTGGCCGCCACCATGCACTCCTCGATCAGCCGGTGCGCATCATGGCGCTGGCGCCGCCCCAGCCGCTCGATGCGGCCATTGCCGCCGAGCTCGATCTGCGTCTCGGGGAGCTCGAGCTCCAGCGCCCCGCGCCGCTGGCGTGCCCGCGCCAGGCTGCGGTATGCCCCGTAGAGGTGCTCGATCTGCTCCAGCACCCCGCGCAGCCGGTGGCGCTGCCCCGGGTCGCCTTCATGCGCCGCCTGCACCTCGTCGTAGAGCAGGCGCTGGCGCGAACGCATGACCGCGCGGTAGAAACGCGATTCGCGCACGGCACCGGTGGCCGAGACCTGCATCTCGCAGACCAGGCACAGGCGCTCGACGCCGGGGTTGAGCGAGCACAGGCCGTTGGAGAGCGCCTCCGGCAGCATCGGCACCACGCGGTCGGGGAAATAAGCCGAGGTGCCACGCTTGAGCGCCTCCTGGTCGAGCGGGCTGCCGGGGAGCACGTAATGCGCAACATCGGCAATGGCCACCAGCAGCCGCCAGCCCTTGCCCGAGGGCTCGGCGTACACCGCGTCATCGAAGTCGCGCGCATCGGCGCCGTCGATGGTCACCAGCGGCAGCTGGCGCAGGTCCACGCGGCCGGCCTTGTCGCGCCGGCCCACCACGCTGCCCAGCGCGGCCGCCGCCTCCTGCACCTCGGGCGGGAAGGCGGTCGGCAGGCCGTACATCTCCAGCGCGGTATCGGTGGCCACCGAGGGCGTTTCCTCGGGGCTGCCAAGCAGCTTGACGACCCGGCCCTGCGGCTCGCGGTTGGCGGTGGGGTAGCTGATGATCTCGAGCTTGACGAAGTGCCCCGGCTGCGCGCCGCCACGGCCGGCATCGGGCACCAGGAAGTGGCGCGAGCCATGCCCGGCCTCGACCACGTAGCCCACGCCGCGCTCGCGCACATAGCGGCCGACGATGGTCTGCCTGCCGCGCGCCAGGATCTCCATCACCACGCCCGCGCGCCGCCCGCGCACCCCGGTGCCCCCCGAGAGGCGCACGGCCACGCGGTCGCCATCGAGCAGCTGGCGCATCTCGTGCGGCGGCAGGAAGACATCCCCGCTGCCATCGGTCACCAGCAGGAAGCCATAGCCGTCGCGGTGCGCCGAGACGAGGCCGGTCAGCAGGTCCAGCTTCTCGATGAGGCAGTACTCGCCCTGGCGGTTCTGCAGCAGGCGGCCGGAGGCCACCATCTCGGCAAGGCGCTTGCGCAGCGCCTCGCGGTGGCGCGCATCGGCGATGCCGAGGGCAGCCGCCACCGCATCGAGCAGCAGCGGCACCCCGCGGGCCTGCAGCACGTCGAGGATGTCATTGGCAGAAGGGACCGGATGGCGGTAAGCGGCCCCGCTGCGCCCCCCCGCCTGCGCCGGCGAGCCCTGTTTGCGGCGTCTGGACAAGATCTTTCTACGTGAACCGGCACATTGCGTTGACAAGCATACAGGCTGCCCTTAAATTGCCGCCACTCTCACGCCCCGTGCCCAGGTGGCGGAATTGGTAGACGCGCTGGTTTCAGGTACCAGTGGAGCGATCCGTGGAGGTTCGAGTCCTCTCCTGGGCACCACCCCCCTCTTCCAAGTCGTTCGCCCGCACCTGCGGGCGTTCGCGTTGTGCCGCTCCCGGCACCGCTTGAGTACCCGTTGGCGTCCATCAGGATCAGTGCCGCCCCCCGAGTTTCCCCAGAATGGCCTGCCGGCCTGCCCTCGCACTGACCAGCAAGGCGCATACCTCAGCCTGGCTGAGCATACAGGCAAGCGCTGCAGTCGAGTGGCCGCACCAAGTTCCTGCAATCCACCGCAGGCAGACCAAGAATTAATCGGCTTCAGGATCACCGGGATAACATCACTGATGGACCAGCGAATCCACTACAGATAAACCCGTTCGGCATGGTGGCCATGTGGTACTTCTCGAGCATGATGTCGCAGAGGTGTGGCCTCGCGACGACATTACTTTATTTTCTCTGGTATTTCGGCTATCCATTATCTGATAGCGGCAATTAAACAAATCTAAAGAGCCACGACTGGCTCCAGCATCATATTCGGCACAATCGGCTTCTCTAAGGAACCTCTGAACTACCGGTCATGATCACGGCGCCGTCAACGCGAATACGCTACC
>JACFNV010000117.1 GCA_019454675.1 Gammaproteobacteria bacterium
CTGGAGATCGTTGCCACCCGCGGCTGGAACACGCATGCCGCCGAGCGCAGCGTCGTCAATCGCAAGGATCTGCCGAAGAAGCCGAAGGGCCATCGCAACCGGGTCGTCTGGTAAGCAGGCGCGCATCCAGGCCGACCACAGCAGCGGCACCGGCCGCGATCCGATACAAGAACACCAGGAGAGACACAGATGGCCCGTCCACATATCGAGCCCTACGTAGAGCTCAACGATCCCTTCAAGAAATTCAACATCGCCGGTTTCAAGGGCAGCCACTACAAGGTGCTCTCGCTGGACACCGACACCGGCGCCTGCACCCTGAAGCTGCGTTTCGACGGTGGCTACAAGCGCAAGCCCGGCCTGTCGTACTCGGACATCGAGATCTTCGTGCTCAATGGCGAGATCCGGGTCGGCAAGGAAAGCTGGCGCGAGGGGCACTATGCCTTCGTGCCGGCGGGCTATGCGCTCGATGCCATCAGCGTGCCGCAGGGTGCCGAGGCACTGGTGATGTTCAACGACTCCGAGCCCAACTTCGAGGAGTCGCGCGACAGCCATCGCCTGGCGCTGAGGGAGGCCTACACCTCGCTTGCCACCTACGATGACCTGCCGTGGATGGGCAACACGCTGGTGCACCCGGCGACCGCTCCCGGCTGCCTGCTCAAGGTGCTGCACTTCGATCCGCTGAGCGAGGCGCTCACCTTCCTCTACTGCATGACGCCGCGCTTCGCGCAGGACAACATTTCCTACCACGACTGCGCCGAGGAGAGCTACCACATCTGGGGCACCTCGTGGCTGATGCAGTTCGGCGAGCTGCCGACCGGCGGCTACTTCTGGCGGCCGCCGTACATCGACCATGGCAGCTTCCGCTGCAAGTACGGCACGCTGGCGATCGGGCGCACCGACTCGCGGCTGCACAACTACTTCCACTACAACCCGTGGTCCAATCCGCAGGAGAACCTGTACCGCGCAGCGGCACAGGTTTACCGCCAGCGCCCGATGCTCTACCACTGGACGGCCTCGGACGGGCACAACCATCCGCACGGTCCGCCGGACTTCCAGCAGCCCGACTACCACGATGACCCGCACCTGCGGGCGCTGCATGCCGAGCACGGCCACGCGCACGACCACGACCATGCCCACAGCCATGATCATGGCCACGACCATGGGCACGTCCACGAGGAACAGCCCAGGGCACGCAGGAAGGCCAAGACCCGGCGGTAAAGTCCAAGGTCAAGCCTGCATGGCCCGCCCGCACATCGAGCCCTATGTCGAGCTGAATGATGCATACCGGCGCTTCGACATCGCCGGTTTCAGGGGCAGCCACTGCAAGGTGCTCTCGCTGGACACCGACACCGGCGCCTGCACCCTGAAGCTGCGTTTCGACGGTGGCTACAAGCGCAAGCCCGGCCTGTCGTACTCGGACATCGAGATCTTCGTGCTCAATGGCGAGATCCGGGTCGGCAAGGAAAGCTGGCGCGAGGGGCACTATGCCTTCGTGCCGGCGGGCTATGCGCTCGATGCCATCAGCGTGCCGCAGGGTGCCGAGGCACTGGTGATGTTCAACGACTCCGAGCCCAACTTCGAGGAGTCGCGCGACAGCCATCGCCTGGCGCTGAGGGAGGCCTACACCTCGCTTGCCACCTACGATGACCTGCCGTGGATGGGCAACACGCTGGTGCACCCGGCGACCGCTCCCGGCTGCCTGCTCAAGGTGCTGCACTTCGATCCGCTGAGCGAGGCGCTCACCTTCCTCTACTGCATGACGCCGCGCTTCGCGCAGGACAACATTTCCTACCACGACTGCGCCGAGGAGAGCTACCACATCTGGGGCACCTCGTGGCTGATGCAGTTCGGCGAGCTGCCGACCGGCGGCTACTTCTGGCGGCCGCCGTACATCGACCATGGCAGCTTCCGCTGCAAGTACGGCACGCTGGCGATCGGGCGCACCGACTCGCGGCTGCACAACTACTTCCACTACAACCCGTGGTCCAATCCGCAGGAGAACCTGTACCGCGCAGCGGCACAGGTTTACCGCCAGCGCCCGATGCTCTACCACTGGACGGCCTCGGACGGGCACAACCATCCGCACGGTCCGCCGGACTTCCAGCAGCCCGACTACCACGATGACCCGCACCTGCGGGCGCTGCATGCCGAGCACGGCCACGCGCACGACCACGACCATGCCCACAGCCATGATCATGGCCACGACCATGGGCACGTCCACGAGGAACAGCCCAGGGCACGCAGGAAGGCCAGTGCCCGGCGCTGATGGCCGGGCACTGAGCTGAACCCGGTCACGGGCAGCTCCCAGCCATCACCAGCAAGCCGGCCGGCGATGGTGGCGGGCGGCTGCTTGCCGTGAGCCGCAGCGACAGGCAGCGTTCATGCCGATACTGCTGACGACCATCGTGCTCTCCGGGCTCGGCTTCGGCCTGGTGCTGCCGAGCATGCCCTTCGTGGCGGAGAATCTCGGCGCCTCGCCTGCGCTGGCCACCTTCATCATGGGCCTCTATGCCTGGGGGCAATTCATCGCCACCTCGCTCTGGGGCCGGCTCTCGGATCGCTTCGGACGCAAGCCCATTCTGGTCATCACCAATGGCGGCGTGGCCCTCGCCTACCTGCTCATGGCCTTTGCGCCCAACGTCTGGGTGCTGGCGGCAGGCCGGGCATTGAGCGGGCTGATGGGCGGCCTGGCACCGGCCATGGCCTATGTCGCGGACGTGACGCCCCCCGAGCGGCGGGCGCAGGGGCTGGGCTGGGTCGGCGCGGCGATGAGCCTCGGTTTCGTCATCGGCCCGGCCTTCGGCGGCGTCCTCGGCGGGGCGGATGCCGCCTCCGCCTCGCTGCTGGTGCCGGGCCTCAGCGCTGCGGCGGTGGCGGTTGCCACCACGATGGCGACGATCGTCTTCCTGCCCGAAAGCCTGCCCCCGGAGCGGCGCCTGGGCGCCGCCCGTGGCGATGATGGCGCCGATGTCGCGGACGGGTTGCATGGCCTGTTGCGCCGGCCGCTGATGCTGCGCCTGCTGTTGCTCGGCTTCGCGGTGTATGTCGCCATGGCCATGTTCGAGACCATCTTTCCCTTCTGGACCAGGGCACGCTTCGACTGGGGCCCGCGCGAGGTGGGCCTGACATTCACCTACCTCGCCGTCGTCGTGGGCCTGATGCAGGGTTTCGTGGTGGGGCGCCTTGCACCCGTGGTGGGGGAGGGGAGGCTCGCCAGCGCCGGCCTGGCAAGCTATGCGGCGGGCCTGCTGGTCATGACGCAGGCATCCGGCTGGCAGTGGCTGATGCTGGGGGTCACGCTCAGCGCCGGTGGCGGCGGCACCTTCCTCACCGCGATGACCAGCTTCGTCTCGCGGCTGGCGGGCCCGCAGGAGCGCGGGCTGGTGCTGGGCACCTACCAGTCGGCGAGTTGGGCAGGTCGCTCGGTGGGGCCCGCGCTCTCGGGCAGCCTGTTCAAGTCGGTGGGCATCGACAGCCCGTTGCTGCTGGGTGCGCTGATCATGCTGCCATGCATCGGCATGCTGGTGGCCATCATGGCGCGCAGCCGCCGGATGGCCGGTGGAGAAACGGAATGGGACACCCGGGACTAGAATCGCGGCATGGGTGACGTCGCCGACAGCCGTATCCAACGCCTGACCGCCTGGTACCAGCCGGTGGTCGATCTCAACACCGGCCGGGTGAGCGGCTTCGAGGTGCTGAGTCGCCTCATTTCCGCCGATGGCAAGGCGGCCCCGGTGGCGCCGCTGATGGAGGAGCTCGAGCGCGAGCCCGAGGCCCAGCACATGCTGATCCGGCACCTGCTGTCCGGCGTGCGCGACGAGCTCGTGCCGCTGTTCGAGCGCCGCCCCGAGTTCTACGTCAGCGTCAACATCCCGCCCGCCATCCTCGGCACCGGGCGCATCGGCCAGATCATCCAGGAGCTGGGGCTCGAGCGCTGGCTGACCCGGCTGGTGGTGGAGATCACCGAGCGGCAGGCGCTGAGCGACATCGGGCGCACCGGCATCGATGTCGCCCGCGCGCTCGGCATCGGCGTGGCGCTCGACGATTTCGGCACCGGGCACAGCGGGCTGTCGCAATTCGTCGGCCTGGACCTCGACATGCTGAAGATCGACCGCAGCCTGCTGGTGTCCGTGCTCGACAATCGTGCCGCGGCGCGCATGCTCCGCGGCATCGTCGGCCTGGCCGCGGCCCTGCGGCTGCGCACCGTGGCCGAGGGCGTGGAGAGCTGGGAGCAGGCATTCTTCCTGCGTGCAGCGGGGGTGGACCAGGGCCAGGGCTTCTACTGGAGCCCCGCGGTGCCGGCGGTGGAGGTGGCCGCCTTGCTCGATCGCGGCTTCGCCCACACGCTGGAGCGTCCTGCCGAGCGTTGAAGAGTGCTGCCAGCCCGCCTGGCGGGCATGGCTGGCGGGGCTGCACAAGGCCGGCTGCATGCGGTTAGGATGACCGCCGTATCCGCTTTTCCCTTGGCCTTCCGGAGAACCCCATGATCTCGATCCGAACCCTTGCTGCAAGCCTTGGCCTGCTCGTGCTGCTGGGTGGCGCCGCCGGTGCCGCCGACGACGCCGGGGTGGACGCGCCCACCATCCTCATCACGGGTGCCAATCGCGGCATCGGCCTCGAATTCGTCCGCCAGTCGGCGGAGCGTGGTTGGCAGGTCATCGCCACCGCCCGCAAGCCGGCGGAAGCCGCGGAGCTGCAGGCGCTGGCAGCGGGCAACCCGCGCATCGTCATCGAACCGCTCGATGTCACCGACTTCGACCAGATCGATGCCCTGGCTGCGAAGTACCGGGACCGCCCGATCGACGTGCTGCTCAACAATGCCGGCATCAGCGGCTCGATGCAGGACCAGATGTTCGGCAGGCATTCCGACTGGGCCATGTTCGAGCGCATCCTGCGCACCAACACCATCGCACCGCTGAAGATGGCCGAGGCCTTCCTGCCCCACCTGCTGGCGAGCGGGCAGAAGAAGCTCGTCAACGTGTCCAGCAGTGAGGGTTCGATCGGCG
>JACFNV010000118.1 GCA_019454675.1 Gammaproteobacteria bacterium
CGCAAGCGCAAGCTGCTGGAGAAGCAGAAGGCCGGCAAGAAGCGCATGAAGCAGTTCGGTGCGGTGGAAATCCCGCAGGAGGCCTTCCTGGCGGTGCTCCATACCGGGCGCGGCAAGCAGGACTCATGAACGCTGCCGGCTTCCGGCGGCAAGCCCGAGGGTGGTGGATGGTGATGTCGTGGATTTCTCGCTGATACTGGTGCTGGCAACCCTGGTTGCCGGGGTGATCTGGGGCGGGTACCGCGCCTGGCTGGCTATCGGCCGCCGCCTGTCCGGCAAGGAACCGGTGGTCGTGGAATACGCCCGCTCGTTTTTCCCGGTGCTGCTGCTGGTGCTGGTGGTGCGCTCCTTCCTGTTCGAGCCGTTCCGCATCCCCTCCAGTTCCATGATGCCGACGCTGCTGACCGGGGACTTCATCTTCGTCAACAAGTACACCTATGGCCTGCGCCTGCCGGTGCTCAACACCAAGGTCGTCGAGCTTGGCGAACCGCACCGGGGCGATGTCATCGTCTTCAGGCTGCCATCGGAGCCCAGCACCAATTACATCAAGCGCCTGGTGGGCCTGCCGGGCGACACCATCCGCTATGCCAACGACCATCTTTACGTGAACGACCAGCCGGTGGGCGTCGAGATCCTCGGCATCTACGACGGCGAACAGCAGCCCGGTTCGGTGCTGGTGCAGGAGCAGCTTGGCGATGTGCGCCACCAGGTGCTGCTGATCCCCGGCGCTTCCGGCAGGGGGGACGGCGTGTTCACCGTGCCGGCGGGGCACTACTTCATGATGGGCGACAACCGCGACAACAGCCAGGACAGCCGCTTCATCGGCCCGATCCCCGAGGCCAACGTCGTGGGCCGTGCGGTGCGCATCTGGATGAACTGGGATTTCGGCAGCATGCCGCGCTGGGGCAGGATCGGCATGCGGATTGAGTGATGGCCTGCACGGCGCCGGTGCCGGCATTGTGTATGCTGCCCGTGCAGGGCGGCTTCGGACAGTTGGGACACTGAGGGAGTGGAGCAAATGCAATCCAAGCAGAAGGGGCTGACCGCGATCAGTTTCCTCATCCTGGCGGCAATGGTCGGGCTGATCGGCCTTGCCGGCCTGAAGCTGGTGCCGGTCTACCTCGAGAACATCAAGATCAAGAAGATCCTGTCGGATGTGAAGGCCGATTTCGACGGCCAGCCGGTGACGCCCATGGAGCTGCGCCGCTCCATCGACAAGAAGCTGGACATCGAGATGGTCTATTCGCTCAAGGCCAGCGATTTCGACGTCGAAAACACCAGCAGCGGCGTCATCGTTGCCGCCCGTTACGAGCGCGCCGAGTCGTTCCTTGCCAATATTTCCCTGCTGGTCAGCTTCAACAACGAGGTTGAGATACGCAAGTGACGGTGGCGGTGCGCTGGGCCCGCGAGCAGCTTGGCTACCACTTTGCCGATGAGGGCTTGCTCGATCTGGCACTCACCCATCGCAGTGCCTCGGCGCGCAACAACGAACGCCTCGAGTTCCTCGGCGATGCGGTGCTCGGCCTGGTGGTGGCGGCAGCAGTGTTCGAGCGGCGCCCGGTGGTCGGCGAGGGTCTGCTGAGCCGCATCCGCTCCCGGCTGGTGCGTGGCGAGACATTGGCCGAACTGGCCCGCGAGCTCGGGCTCGGCGAGCTCGTGCGGCTGGGCGGCGGCGAGGCCCGCAGCGGCGGCCACCAGCGGACCTCGGTGCTTGCCAATGCGCTGGAGGCAGTGCTGGGTGCCATCTACCTGGATGGCGGCATGGCGGCCGCCGAGGCGGTGGTGCTGAAGCTTTATGCCGGCCGCCTCGCCGAGCTGCCCGACGAAGATGCCCTCACCGACCCGAAGACCCGCCTGCAGGAGTGGCTGCAGGCGCGCGGCTGGAAGCCCCCGGCGTACACCGTGCGCAAGATCAGCGGCGCTCCGCATGCGCAGCAGTTCGAGGTAGCCTGCGAGGTTGCCGGCCTCGATCTGCTGGCCGAAGGGCATGGCCGCAGCCGGCGCATGGCCGAGCAGGATGCGGCACAGCAGGTGCTGGGAGCCATCCTGGCGGGCCATGGATCCGGGAGCGAGGCATGAATACGCCCGAGCAGTTCCGTTCCGGTTTCGTGGCGGTGGTCGGCCGCCCCAACGCCGGCAAGTCGACGCTGGTCAACGCCCTGGTGGGCGAGAAGATCAGCATCGTCACCGACAGGCCGCAGACCACGCGCCACCGCATCATCGGCATCCGCAACCGTCCCGACAGCCAGGTGGTGTTCGTGGACACCCCGGGGCTGCATGCCCATGCCGGCAAGCTCATCAACCGCGCCATGAACCGTGCCGCCACCGGCTCGCTGGTCGATGCGGACGTGGTGCTGTTCGTCATCGAGGCCACGGGTTGGCGCAAGGCGGACCAGCACGTGCTGGGCAAGCTGGGTTCGCTGCGTGCCCCGGTGATCCTGGTGGTGAACAAGAGCGACCTGGTGCGTCCGCCCGCCAGGATGCTGCCGCTGCTGGAGGCGATGCAGTCACGCCATGCCTTTGCCGAGATCATTCCGGTCTCGGCGCTGCAGGATGGCAACCTCGAGCGCCTGATGGAACTGGTGCTGGCGCGCCTGCCGGCAGCCGAGCGCTTCTATCCTGATGACATGACGACGGACCGCGGCCGCGACTTCCGCATCGGCGAGGTCCTGCGCGAGAAGCTCATGGCCTCGCTGGAGCGGGAAGTGCCCTACGGGCTCGCGGTGGAGGTCGCTGCCGTCGAGGATGATGGCGGGCTCACCAGGATCGATGCGCTGATCTGGGTGGCCAAGGCCTCGCAGCGCCCGATCATCCTCGGGCGGGGCGGCGAGCGGCTCAAGGCCATCGGCCGCGCGGCGCGGCTGGAGATCGAGGCGCTGCTGGGCAGGAAGGTGTTCCTGCAGACGCATGTCAAGGTCAGGCGCAACTGGGGGGATGATGCCCGCGCGCTGCGCCAGCTGGGCCACGAGGTAGGCTCGTGAGCGTGGTCGAGCGGGTGACGCTCGAGCCCGCCTTCGTGCTCCACGCACGCGCCTATCGCGAGAGCAGCGACCTGCTCGAGGTGTTTGGCTGCCATGCCGGCCTGGTGAGCCTCGTTGCGCGTGGCGTGCGGCGCGCCGGCAGCCGGCTGCGCCCGCTGCTGCAGCCCTTCCGGCCGCTGCAGCTGTCGTGGTCCGGGCGCTCCGGCGGGCTGATGACGCTGACCGGCGCGGAGGCCGATGGCGCTGCACGCGAACTGGCCGGCGGGCTGCTGTTGCCCGCCTTCTACATCAACGAGCTGCTGCTGCGCTTCCTGCACCGGGGCGACCCGCACCCGCAGATCTTCGCTGCCTACGGGCAGGCACTCGGGCAGCTGGCGGAGGGGATGGCGGCGGAGCCGGTGCTGCGCCTCTTCGAGATGAGGCTGCTGGCCGAGACCGGCTATGGGCTGAATCTCGACCACGAGGCACTTTCCGGCGATCCGCTGGAGCCGGATGCCGGCTACCAGTACCTGGTCGAGCAGGGCCCGGTCAGGGTGGTGCAGGGTGCGATGGGTAGTGCCCCCGTATTCAGCGGTGCCGACCTGCTGGCCATGGCCCGCGGCGAGCTGGATGCTGCTTCCACCCTGCACAGCGCCAGGCGGTTGCTGCGCCTGGTCCTCGATCACCACCTGGGTGGCCGCCCGCTGAGGACACGCCAGGTTGCCCGTGCCATGCGCCACTGAAGCGGGCGGGTTTGCGCCACCTGCCGGCCCGATGCATCATGCGCCGGGGATCGGCGCCGGTGCCGCTCCCGCATGCACAGGAACGTCCCACCCAGCCATGAACAGCATCCTCCTCGGCGTCAACGTCGATCACGTGGCCACGCTGCGCCAGGCCCGCGGTACCCGCTTTCCCGACCCGGTGATGGCGGCCTGGGTGGCCGAGCAGGCGGGGGCCGACAGCATCACCGTCCACCTGCGCGAGGATCGCCGCCACATCCAGGAGCGCGACATCGAGCTGCTGGCACGCACCCTGCAGACCCGCATGAACCTGGAGATGGCCCTGGCGGAGCCCATGCTGCGGCTGGCCGAGTCGATACGCCCCGCCGATTGCTGCCTGGTGCCCGAGCGACGCGAAGAGCTGACCACGGAGGGCGGCCTCGATGTCGCCGGCGACGCCGCACGCATCCGCGATGCGGTGTCACGCCTGTCCGCCGCGGGGATACGCGTGGCCCCCTTCATCGACCCCGATCTCCGCCAGATCGATGCCTGTGCCGCTGTCGGTGCGCCGGCCGTCGAGCTGCATACCGGCTGCTATGCCGATGCGCAGGACGATGCCCTGCGTGCGCGCGAACTGGCCCGCCTGCGCGAGGCCGCCCGCCATGCCGCGGGGCTCGGCCTCGAGGTGCACGCGGGCCACGGGCTGCACTACCACAACGTGCAGGCGGTGGCCGCCATCACCGAAGTGGTGGAGCTCAACATCGGCCATGCCATCATCAGCAGGGCGGTCTTCGCCGGCATGCCGGCCGCGGTGGCCTCCATGAAGAAGCTCATGCGCGCCGCCCGCCCGTCATGATCTTCGGCATCGGCACCGATATCCTCCGGGTGGCGCGGGTGGCCGCGGTCTACGAGCGTTTCGGCGAGCGTTTCGTCGAGCGCCTGCTGATGCCGGAGGAGCTCCGGCACTTCCGCAGCTCGCGGCAGCCGGTGCGCTTCCTGGCCATGCGCTTTGCCGCCAAGGAAGCCATCGTCAAGGCCATGGGCACCGGCTTTGCCCACGGCATGTGGCTGCGGGATTCGGGCGTGAGCCCGAATGCGCTGGGCCGTCCCGGGATCATCTACTCCGCGCGCGGGCAGGCGCTGTGCGAACGGCTGGGCATCGGCGCAGGCCACCTGACCTTGTCCGACGAGGCGGGGCTGGTGGTGGCCGTGGCCGTGCTGCTGCGCAAGGGCTGAGCGCATGTCGACCCTGGTCTTCGACATCGAGACGGTCCCGGACGTGGCG
>JACFNV010000119.1 GCA_019454675.1 Gammaproteobacteria bacterium
GCCCACCTCGTCGTGAAACGGGTCCATCGCTTCCTCGCCATGGCGCCAGGCGGTGAAGCCGAACTTCAGGCCTTCCAGCTTCTGCTGGCCGTTGGTCTGCGTGGGGATCGGGTGGAACCAGGCCCTTTCGTAGTAGCTGGTCTTGATGATGGCGTCGTCCTGGTAGCGGAACGAGACGTCGAGGCCGACGTTGCCCTCCCACTCGCCGACCAGCGGGGTCAGCGGCCCGAGCCGCTGGGGTCCGAGAATCTCAGCCATGGGGATGCTCCTTGTTGTATGGCGGTCATGCGATCGCGGGTGCCTGCAGTTTAATCCCATCGTCCGGGCGCTGAGCGGTTGCGTGCAGCCGCCAGCCGGCCAGCAGGAACGGGGTGGCTGGTGTTGTCGGGAATGACTGCGCCGCCAGCGATGCGGCGCTGTCGCCGATGGATATCCGACACGTCACTTGCCACCAGCGCGAAACATCCGGTCGTAGTCGAACGGACGCACCACCCTCGCCTTGATCCGACTCACCAGAGGATGCGCGGGATTGATCAGCGCGCAGTTTTCCTCGGGAACGATGACGGAAGGCACCAGCAGGATCGGCGAGCGGCGCGAGCGCAGCCAGCCGGAGCCAAATCCCACGCTGGCACGGCCGGCGGGAATGGCAGACCAGGCGGCGGGCAGGGCTAAGGCCGGGACTTCCTCGCGCGCAGACCAGGCCTCGTCCGAGACCGTGACCTCCACGAGGAAACGGTTTTGCGGGAAGCCGGCGTCATCGATGTGCGCTGCTGTCTCGAGTACGGCGAGCGAGATGGATGTCGCGCAGTAGACGACCGCTTCGCCGTGGTCGTTCCATCGTCCAGGGTGGGCGGCGGCACCCATGCCGGCAAGGTCATCCGCCGCGAAGCTGCGTGTTTCCGCGGCGATCCGCCAGAGCTTCACTGATAGGCGCCGCTCTGGATGGCGCCGAGCAGCCGCGACACCATGTCCAGTCCCGTGGGCGTGTCCAGCAGGTCGGCCGGCTTCCTGCCGCCGAGGGTCGGTTGCACGGTTTCGATCCACTGGCCAAGCCACTTGGCAGCAGCGAAATCCGCTGCCGCATCAGCAGTGCTTTCGACTGCCATGGCCTCCGCCTGGCCAAGTAGCCTGACCAGGCCGATCGCAGCCTGCCCGCCCTGCCCGGCGATGAGCTCCCCGGCGGCGATCTTCTTTTCGGCCGTAGCCTTGGGAATGCCCAGGATGGCGAACATTCGCGACGCGGGGATGGCCATGTCCCTGGCAAGATCCTTGAGCAGCTGCGCATGTACGCCGGCCCGTTCGGTGCGGACGATTGCCATCGGCGCCGCCTCGTTGACCTGTCGGACGAAGGATCGAAGCTTCTTTTTCGGACCATACGTGATCCATGCCTCTCGTGCGGGAGGCGGGGCGGTTCGGGTCCGGGAGCGGGTGGTCTTGCGTGCCTGAGCCATGGGAAAACCAGACTGTCTATAACAAGGCTGATAATAGCATTGAAATAGACAATTTGCCAGACGGTAACATGTCAGCTCCCGCCGGCGTCACTGCAGGCTTGGTGCTCTATATGCTGTTGCAAATACAAGCAGTCGCTGCCTGACGCGCACCATCGGCCGACGTCGCAGGGGAGTGGCCGTCGCCGCCACGTATAATCGCGATGCCTGCTTGCCGGATGCCATTCCCTTGCCATGTCCACGCTCTCCCGCGACGAAATCCTGCGTTACAGCCGCCACCTGCTGATGCCCGAGGTGACCCTCGCCGGGCAGGAGCGGCTGAAGGCGGCGCGCGTGCTCTGCGTGGGTGCCGGTGGGCTGGGTTCGCCGCTGGCGCTGTACCTTGCCGCGGCGGGGGTGGGCACCATCGGCCTGGTCGACTTCGACCGCGTGGACCTCAGCAACCTGCAGCGCCAGGTGCTCTACGACACCCGCGACATCGGTCGGCCGAAGCTGGAGGCGGCCAGCGAGCGGCTGCGGGCGCTCAACCCCGGGGTGCAGGTGGTGACGCACGCGCTGCAGCTGCGCGGCGACAACATCATGTCGCTGATCGGCGATTACGACATCGTCGCCGATGGCAGCGACAACTTTCCCACCCGCTACCTCGTCAGCGATGCCTGCGTGCTGGCAGGCAAGCCCGATGTGCACGCCAGCATCTACCGTTTCGAGGGCCAGCTGAGCGTCTTCGCTGCCCGCCACGGGCCCTGCTACCGCTGCCTGTTCCCCGAACCGCCGCCACCCGGGCTGGTGCCCTCCTGTGCCGATGGCGGGGTGCTGGGGGTGCTGCCGGGGATCATGGGCAGCCTGCAGGCGCTGGAGGTGATCAAGCTCATCCTCGGCATCGGCCAGCCGATGGTCGGCCGCCTGGGGCTGTTCGATGCGCTGGCCTTCGAGCTGCGCGAGCTGGCGTTGCCGCGCGATCCGGGTTGTGCCGCCTGCGGCGAGCACCCCACGGTCGAGGCACCCATCGACTACGAGGCCTTCTGCGGCCTGGGCGACGGCGGGCAGGCGGAGCGCGGCCGCCTGCCGGTGGTCAGCGTCGAGGAACTGGCCGCGAGGCAGGCAGCCGGCACCGCCCCCGAGCTGCTCGACGTGCGCGAGGCGCACGAGCGGGCGATCGCCGCCATCCCCGGTGCGCGCCCGCTGCCGCTCTCCGAGCTGCCGGCCCGCCTGCACGAGCTGGATTCGGCGCGCCGCTATGCCATCGCCTGCCACCAGGGCCTGCGCAGCATCGAGGCCTACTACCTGCTGCACAAGGCGGGCTTCCGCCACCTGTGGGTGGTGGAGGGCGGGGTGGACGCCTGGGCCGAGCGCATCGATCCGCGGCTGCCGCGCTATTAGCCTTGCGCCGCGCTAACATAGCGCCCCGGCAGCCGGCGCCGGGTCCGCTGCCGGGCGCTTGCATCCTCCCGGTTTGCCCCACAAGAACGACATCACCATGCTCCAGACCCTCAAGCCCGTACCCCCCGATGCCCTGCTGGCCGTGACCGAGGCCTTCCGCGCCGACCCCAGCCGCGACAAGGTGGATCTCGGCGTCGGCGTCTACCGCGATGCCACCGGCATCACGCCGGTGCCGCGCGCGGTGCGTGCCGCCGAGCAGAAGCTGCTGGCGCGCCAGACCAGCAAGGCTTATGTCGGGCAGGGTGGCAACCGGCCCTTCGCCACCTTCATGGAGAAGCTGGCGCTGGGCTCCAATCACCCCGCGCTGCGCGACGGGCGCGTGACGACGCTGCAGTCGGTGGGCGGCACCGGTGCGCTGCGCCTGGTGGCGGAGCTGATGCGCCTGTCCGGCTATGCGCGCGAGGTGCGGGTGAGCAACCCCACCTGGGCCAACCACATCCCGGTGCTGCAGGGCGCGGGGCTGGCCACCGCGGCCTATCCCTACTACGACATCGCCGGCGGGCAGCTGCTGGCCGACAGGATGCTCGAGGCGCTGGATGCCTGCGAGCCCGGCACCGTGGTGCTGCTGCACGGTTCCTGCCACAACCCGACCGGTGCCGATCCGCATCCCGGCCACTGGACCGAGCTGGCCGAGCTCATGGACCGGCGCGGCCTGATCCCCTTCGTCGACCTCGCCTACCAGGGGCTGGGGCGCGGGCTGGACGCCGATGCCGCCGGCCTGCGGCTGCTCTGCGAGCGCTTGCCCGAGGTGCTGGTGGCGCTGTCCTGCTCGAAGAATTTCGGCCTCTACCGCGAGCGGGTGGGGGCGGTGATGTGCGTGGCCGAGCATGCCGCGGCCGCCACCACCGCCATGAGCCAGCTGCAGGCGCTGGCGCGGCGCAATTATTCGATGCCGCCCGACCATGGCGCGGCGATCGTCGCCGAGATCGCCAGCGACCAGGCGCTGCTCGGCGACTGGCAGCAGGAGCTCGACGACATGCGCGACCGCGTCAACGGCCTGCGCCGCTCGCTGTCCACCGCGCTGCGCGGCGAGCTCGGCGGTGGCCGCTTCGACTTCATCGAGCAGCAGGCCGGCATGTTCTCCATGCTGGGGCTGCCGCCGGCGGCGGTGGAGCGCCTGCGCAGCGAACACCATGTCTACACCGCGCCCGACAGCCGGCTCAACATCGCGGGCCTCTCCGGCAAGGAGATCGCCGCGGTGGCTGCCGCCATCGCCGCGGTGAGCCGCGACTGAACACGACGACCGCAGACGGAGACGCCACCATGAAACTCTATGGTTCGCTTGCCTCGCCCTACGTGGCCCGCGTGGTCATGTACGCCAGGCTCAAGGGCATCGACCTGCCGCTGGAGGAAACCCCGGGTGGCAGCCTGAAATCGCCCGAGTACCTCAAGCTCAACCCGATCGGCAAGGTGCCGGCGCTGGATGTCGACGGCGTCGCCTTCGGCGAGTCGACGATCATCTGCGACTACCTCGAGGACACCCATCCGGCGCAGCCCGGCCTGCCGGCCGATCCGGTCGACCGCGCCCGCAGCCGGCTGGTGGCGCGCATCACCGATCTCTACAGCGCCCAGCACCTCGTGGCGCTGTTCCGCAACATGAACCCCGCCAGCCGCGATGCGGCCGCCGTGGAGGCAGCGGGCAAGGAGCTGGCCAAGGCCTTTGGCCATGCCGAGCACGTCATGGGCCCGGGCCCCTTCTGCGTCGCCGATGTGCCGACGCTCGGCGACTGCGCGCTGGCGCCGACCACGGTGCTGGTGCGCACGGTCATCGCCAATGGCCGCTTCGACATTCCCGACCCCGCCGGCACGCCGCGGCTCAAGGCCTGGTGGCAGGCGGTGGAGGGAAATGCCGTGTGCGCCGGCGTGCTGGCCGAGCACACCAGCGCGCTGCAGGCCTTCATGAAGTCGATGGCCGCGCGTCGCTGAGGCATGCCGTCGCCGGTCACCGCGCTGCCGCTGGCAGCGTGGTGACCAGCCTCCGGCCGGCGGCCTTCAGTCGGCCTGCAGGCTGTCCGGTGCC
>JACFNV010000011.1:0-7596 GCA_019454675.1 Gammaproteobacteria bacterium
TGGAGCTGGCGATCGGCACCAACCATCTCCAGGCGCGCCTCGATGGCATACGCTTTACCTCCAAGCTCATCGACGGGCGTTTTCCCGACTACCAGCGGGTCATTCCCAGCAAGGAGACCAGCACGCTGAGGGCGTCGCGGGAAGTGCTGCGTGGCGCCCTGCAGAGGGCGGCGATCCTCTCCAACGAGAAATACCGCGGCGTGCGCCTCGAGCTCGGCAAGGACAGCCTCAAGATCCAGGCCAACAACCCGGACCAGGAAGAGGCGCAGGACGAGATCGAGGTGGAATACCCGGGCGAGGAGATGGAAATCGGCTTCAATGTCACCTATCTGCTCGATGCGCTCAATGTCCTCGGTGGCGAGGTGGTGGAAATCGACTTCGTCGATGCCAACAGCAGCTGCCTGCTGCATGCGGAGCAGGATGGGCAGGCGAAGTACGTCGTGATGCCGATGCGGCTGTAGCCTTCGTTGCTGCTTGATCTCAGAGTCGGGAATTTCCGCTGCATCGAGGCCGCCGAGCTCGTACTCGACGGCAACCTGAACGTCTTCACCGGCGCCAATGGCGCCGGCAAGACCTCCTTTCTGGAGGCGATCTTCTTTCTTGGCCGGGGTCGCTCCTTCCGCGCCTCGGACAACCGTGTATTGATCGGCCCTGCGACTCCGCGCGCCGAAATCAGCGGGCGGATCGGCGGCAAGGCCGGCAGCGCCTATCTGGGAGTGGGTATTGCTCCCGGGGAGCTCGATGTCCACGTGGATGGCCAGGGCGGGCTCCGGGCTGCCGACCTGGCTTCGCGCTTCGGGGTCCAGGCCATCGATGCCGATATCCATGCGCTCACCAGCGGACCACCCGAACCACGCCGGCGCCTCCTGGATTGGGGTGTGTTCCACGTGGAACATGGCTACCTGGATGCCTGGCGGATTTTCCGGCGTGCGCTGGCGCAACGGAATGCGGCGCTGCGCGAGCGGGCGCCGGACACTCTGCTTGCCGTCTGGGAATCACACCTCGCCACGGCGGGAACGGTCGTGGACGAGCACCGCCGCCGCTATGTCGGGCGGCTGGAGACGGAGTTCAGGCGGTTGGGTGGACAATTGCTGGGTATCGAGCCAAGCCTGGACTATGCGCCGGGCTGGAATCGGGAACAGAGCCTGGCAGCGACACTGGAAGCCAGCCGGGAATCGGATCGGCAGCTGGGTTTCACCCGCTTGGGCCCGCAGCGGGCGGATTTGCGCTGCGAGATCGACGCACAGTCCACCCGCTGGCGGGCTTCGAAGGGCCAGCAGAAGCTGCTGGGGGCGGCGCTGGTGCTGGCCCAGCTATGGGTGGCGGCGGAGGCGGAAGGGGAGCAGGCCACCCTGCTGGTGGATGAGCCGGCGGCCGATCTGGATGACGAGAGGCTCGAAGCCTTCCTCGGCGCCATCATGAGCACTCCGGCGCAGGTCTGCATCGCCAGCATCAGCACCCGCGGTCTCTCCCTTCCCGCGGGAACGAGCATGTTCCACGTGGAACACGGGGCAGCTAAAGCTTTGTTATAATTCATTAAATCTGTCTGTTGAGTACCATTGATGAGCGACTCCGAGCACTACGACTCCAGCACAATCAAGGTCTTGCGCGGGCTGGATGCTGTGCGCAAGCGGCCCGGCATGTACATCGGCGATACCGATGACGGCACCGGCCTGCATCACATGGTGTTCGAGGTCGTCGACAACTCGGTCGACGAGGCGCTGGCGGGCTATTGCAACGAGGTCGGGGTGACCATCCACCAGGATGGCTCGGTCACGGTCAGCGACAACGGGCGCGGCATCCCGGTGGGCATCCACCCCGAGGAGGGGGTGTCGGCGGCACAGGTGATCATGACCGTGCTGCATGCCGGCGGCAAATTCGACCAGAACTCCTACAAGGTGTCCGGCGGCCTGCATGGCGTGGGCGTGTCGGTGGTCAACGCGCTGTCGGAAACGCTCGATCTCACCATCTATCGCGACGGGCATGTCCACGAGCAGCGCTATCGCCTGGGAGAGCCCGAGGCGCCGCTGCGGGTCACCGGCACCACGGACCGTACCGGTACCACCATCCGCTTCAAGCCGAGCCCGAAGATCTTCACCAATCTCGAGTTCGTCTACGACACGCTGGCGCGCCGGCTGCGGGAGCTTTCCTTCCTCAACCCGGGCATCAGCGTCGAGCTTGCCGACGAGCGTGATGAACGCAGCGAAACCTTCCGTTTCGAGGGCGGCATCCGTGCCTTCGTCAGTCACCTGAATCGCAATAAAACGCCGATCCAGCCGACAATTGTCTATATCTCACGTGAACAGGACGGCATCCTCGTCGAAGTGGCCATGCAGTGGAACAATGGCTACCAGGAGAACATGTTCTGTTTCACCAACAATATTCCGCAGAAGGACGGCGGTACCCACCTGGTCGGGTTCCGCAGCGCGCTGACCCGCACGCTCAACAACTACATCGAGCGTGAATACAACGCGAAGAAGGACAAGGTTGCCACCACCGGCGATGACGCCCGCGAGGGCCTCACCGCGGTGCTTTCGGTCAAGCTGCACGACCCGAAGTTCTCCTCGCAGACCAAGGACAAGCTGGTCTCCTCCGAGGTGAAGGGCGCAGTGGAATCGGTGGTGGCCGGGCATCTCGAGGCCTTCCTGCTCGAGAACCCCTCCGAGGCGAAGGTCATCGTCGCCAAGATCATCGATGCCGCGCGCGCACGCGATGCGGCGCGCAAGGCGCGCGAGCTGACCCGTCGCAAGGGTGCGCTCGACATCGCGGGCCTGCCCGGCAAGCTTGCCGACTGCCAGGAAAAGGACCCGGCGCTCTCCGAGCTGTTCCTCGTCGAGGGCGACTCGGCCGGCGGTTCCGCCAAGCAGGGCCGCGACCGGCGCACGCAGGCGGTGCTGCCGCTCAAGGGCAAGATCCTCAACGTCGAGAAGGCGCGCTTCGACCGCATGCTGGCCAGCGACGAGATCGGCACGCTGATCACCGCGCTCGGCTGCGGCATCGGCCGCGAAGACTTCGACATCGACAAGCTGCGCTACCACCGCATCATCATCATGACCGACGCCGACGTCGACGGCTCGCACATCCGCACCCTGCTGCTGACCTTCTTCTACCGGCAGATGCCCGAGCTGATCGCGCGCGGGCACATCTACATCGCGCAGCCGCCGCTGTACAAGATCAAGCGCGGCAAGCAGGAGCAGTACGTCAAGGACGATGCCGAGCTCAATGCCTACCTGCTCAACGTCGCCCTCGACGATGCGGCGCTGCACGTCAACGCCGGGGCGCCGCCCCTGCGCGGCAACACGCTCGCCACGCTGGCCGGGCAGTTCAACCGCGTGATGGCGGTCACCGAGCGGCTGGGCAGGCGCTACGACCGCCATGTGCTCGAGCAGATGATCCACGCACCGGTGGTGGATGCCGCGCATCTCGGCGATGCCGCCTGGCTGCGCGGCTGGCTGGCCGATCTCGAGCGCGCGCTGCGCGCCAGCCTCGACGGGGAGGGCGCCAGCTACCGCCTCGAGCTGATGGAGGACGAGTCCGGTCCCAGCGGCCTGCGCATCCAGCGCGAGCGCCACGGCCTCGAGGAGCTGAGCGAGCTCTCGATCCGCTTCTTCCAGTCGCCCGAATACGGGCAGATCGCCGAGCTGGCGCAGAGCCTCGCCGGGCTGATCGGCGAGGGCGCGCACGTGGTGCGTGGCCAGGAGCGCCAGGAGGTGGCCAGTTTCCGCCAGGCGCTCGACTGGCTGATGGCGCAGGCGCGCAAGGGCCAGAGCATCCAGCGCTACAAGGGCCTCGGCGAGATGAACCCCGAGCAGCTGTGGGAAACCACGGTCAACCCGCTCACGCGCCGGCTGATGCAGGTGCGCATCGAGGATGCCGTCACCGCCGACGAGGTGTTCTCCACGCTGATGGGCGACCAGGTCGAGCCGCGCCGCGAGTTCATCGAGCGCAATGCGCTGACGGTGGCGAACCTCGACGTCTGAAGCGCAGCCGGTCGCTCAGCTGCGCCCGCCGCGCAGCTCGGCGACCTGTGCCTCGATCCAGCGCTGCACCTCCTCGTTGAACTGGCGCGGGTCGCGGCCGGCCGGGTCCAGCGGCGCGCCGATGCGGAAGATTACCGTGCCGGGGCGCTTGCGCAGCCCGCGCCGCGGCCAGAAGTCGCCCGCGTTGTGCGCCACCGGCAGCACCTGGACGGCGGCCTTCTGCGCCAGCAGCGTGCCGCTGATGCCGTAGCGGCGGGTCTTGCCGGGCGCCATGCGCGTGCCCTCGGGGAACACCACCACCCAGCGCCCGTCCGCCAGCTGGCGCTTGCCCTGCTCGACGACCTGCAGCACCGCGCCGCTGCCGGCCTGGCGGTTGATGGCGATCGGCCTGACCGCGGCCAGCCCCCAGCCGAAGAAGGGCACCCACAGCAGCTCGCGCTTGAGCACCCAGCACTGGTCGGGGAACAGCAGCATCTGGATGATGGTCTCGTAGGCCGAGGAGTGCTTCATCAGCACCACGCCGGGCGTGGCCGGTAGGTGCTCCAGGCCCTCGATGCGGAAGTCGAGCTTGCAGATGCTGCGGCACAGGCGGTTGATGAGCCGTGCCCATGACACCGCCACCCGGTAGGAGGCGCGCACGCCGAAGGGGCGCACGATGAGGACCACCGCGGCCCAGGGCGGCACGGTGATGAACATCAGCGTAGTGAACACTATCGATCGGATCATGTTGCGGCTCCGCACAGCGCATCCGCCACCGCGGCGAGATCGTCGTACACCTCGAGGTGGCGCCAGCCCTGCAGCTGCGCCTCGGTGCGCCGGCCGTTGCCGCTGCGTACCAGGATCGGACGCGCGTTCACCGCCTGCGCGGCGCGCAGGTCGCGCTCGGAATCACCGACCACCGGCTGCCCGCTGAGCCGGCAGCCGAAGGCGGCCTCGATCTGCAGCAGCAGCCCGGGCAGCGGCTTGCGGCAATCGCAGCCCGCCTCGGGCCGGTGCGGGCAGTAGAAAATCCCCGCCAGTTTGCCGCCGGCGGCCTCGATGACCGCGTTCATCCTGTCGTGGATCGCCTCCAGCGTGGCCCTGTCGAACAGGCCGCGGCCCAGCCCCGACTGGTTGCTGGCGACCACCACCGTGTAGCCCGCCTGCCCGAGCCGCGCGATGGCCTCGGGTGCGCCCGGCAGCGGGATCCACTGCGCCGGGCTGCGGATGTAGTCGGGCGAGTCGCGGTTGATCACGCCATCGCGATCCAGCACCACCAGCCGCGGGGGCTCCATGCTCATCGCGGCGCGTGCGGCTCAGGACACATTGAGGCAGGAGAGATCGGCGACATCGAGGAACAGCCGGCGCAGCTCCTGCAGCAGCGCCAGCCGGTTGCGCCGCTCCACGGGGTCCTCGCTCATCACCATCACCGCGGTGAAGAAGGCATCCAGCGGCTCGCGCAGGCCGGCAAGCCGCTGCAGCACCTCGTCGTAGCGGCGCGCCGCGAGGCCGGCCTCGTGCCCGGGCAGCAGCGCCGCCACGGCGGCGTGCAGGGCGCCTTCCTCGGCGGCGGTGAACAGCGCGGGATCGGCGCTTGCGGGCAGCGCTTCGCTGTTGCCCCTGAGGATGTTGGCGATGCGTTTGTTGGCCATCGCCAGACCCGGTGCCTCGGGCATGCGCATGAAGGCCTGCACGGCGAGCAGCCGCGCATGGAAGTCGAGCGGCGAGGCGGGCGCGCGCAGGCGCACCGCCTCGAACATCTCGGTGCCGATCGCGCCCGCCGGCAGCCCCGGGGCCTGCCCGTCGAGGTACCAGGCGCGCAGGCGCTCGATGAGGAACTCGTAGAGCCCGGCGGCGAGTGCCGCGGGATCCTCCACCCTGACCGGCTGGCCGGCCAGCGCGGCGTCGATCGTCGCCGGCAGCGAGAGCTCGATGCCGCCCTCGATCAGCGTGCGCACCAGCCCCAGCGCGGCACGGCGCAGGCCGAAGGGATCCTTGTTGCCGGTGGGCCGCTTGCCGAGCGCGAAGATGCCGGCCAGCGTGTCGAGGCGCTCGGCGATGGCCAGGCAGCGGCCGGGCCCGCTGGCGGCCAGCTGTTCGCCGGCGTGGCGCGGCATGTAGTGCTCGTCGATGGCGATCGCCACCGCCTCGGGTTCCCCGCCGCGCAGCGCGTAGTAATAGCCCATGCGCCCCTGCAGCTCGGGGAATTCCTTGACCATGTCGGTGAGCAGGTCGGCCTTGGCGAGCCGGGCCGCGCGCTCCACCACGGCGGCATCGATGCCGAGCTGATCGGCGATCTGTACGCCGAGTGCCGCCGTGCGCCGCGACTTGTCCTGCAGGCTGCCGAGCCCGCGCTGGAACACCACGCCGGCAAGCCCGGGCTCGCGCTCGGCCAGCGGCCTGCGCAGGTCCTGCTCCCAGAAGAAGGCGGCATCGGCCAGGCGCGGCTTGACCACCCGCTCGTTGCCGAGCCGCACCTGCTCCGGGTCGCGGCTCTCGAGGTTGCTGATGGTGATGAAGTTCGCCAGCAGTCGCCCATCGGCGCCGCGCACCGGGAAGTAGCGCTGCTGCCCCTGCAGGGTGGCGATCAGCACTTCCTCGGGCAGCTCGAGATAGCCGGCATCGAAGCGCCCGGTGATGCTGGTCGGCCATTCCACCAGCGCGGTGACTTCCTCGAGCAGCGCGGCCTCGATCACGGTCTCCCCGCCGAGGGCGCGGCCGGCCTCGAGTGCCAGCTCGCGCACGCGCGCCTGGCGTGCGCCAAAGTCGGGCAGCACGTGGCCCTTGCCCTCGAGCGCCGGCAGGTAGTCGGCGGGGCTGGCGAGCTCGATGCTGCCGCTGGACATGAAGCGGTGGCCGCGGCTCAGGCGGCCGGCCTCGAGGCCGAGGAGGGTGGCGGGCACCACCGCCTCGCCGAGCAGCATCACCAGCCAGTGCACCGGGCGCACGAACTCCGCCTCGTGGCTGCCCCAGCGCATGCGGCGCGGCACCGGCAGGCGGGCCAGCGCCTCGGCGACGATGCCGGGCAGGACCGCGGTGGCGGCAAGCCCCGGGTCTTCGCCGCGGTACACCAGCCAGGCGCCCTCCGCGGTCTCGAGCTTCTGCAGGGCATCCACCGCCACGCCGCAGGTCTTGGCAAAGGCCTCGGCGGCACGGCTTGGCTTGCCCCCGGCATCGAAGGCCACCTTGAGCGGCGGGCCGCGCTTCTCGACCTGGCTGGTCGGCTGCTCGAGCCGCACGCCGGGCACCAGCACGG
Source organism: Gammaproteobacteria bacterium (assembly GCA_019454675.1). Taxonomy (GTDB): domain Bacteria; phylum Pseudomonadota; class Gammaproteobacteria; order Steroidobacterales; genus QUBU01. The sequence continues at coordinate 7,216 of JACFNV010000011.1, forward strand.
CAAGCCGCCGCGGGGTGGCGAAGGAGCGCGGCGTGCCGCCCTCCAGCCTGGCTGCCCTGATGCCCTCGCTGATGCCATCGAGGAAGGCCAGCTCGAGCGCGCGCAGCGCCCTGGGCGGGAGTTCCTCGGTCCCGATCTCGACAAGGAAGTCGGCATGCGCCGCCATCTGCAGGTACTCCGGTGGGGTCGGTTCAGGCGCCGGGCCGGGCGGCATTGCCCATGGGGAAGCCCAGCGCCTCGCGGCTCTCGTAATAGGCCTGTGCCACCAGGCGGGCCAGCTCGCGCACCCGCAGGATGTAGCGCTGGCGCTCGCTCACCGAGATGGCCTGGCGGGCATCGAGCAGGTTGAAGCTGTGCGAGGCCTCCAGCACCTGCTCGTAG
>JACFNV010000011.1:7606-43204 GCA_019454675.1 Gammaproteobacteria bacterium
GTGAGGCGCTTGCCGATCAGCTCCCTGCAGTTGCGCTCGGCATGGTCGAAGCGCGCGAACAGCACCTCGACATCCGCCTGCTCGAAGTTGTAGCGCGACATCTCCACCTCGTTCTGGTGGAACACGTCGCCATAGCTCACCCGGCCGAAGGGGCCGTCGGTCCAGGCCAGGTCGTAGACGCTTTCCCTGCCCTGCAGGTACATGGCGATGCGCTCGAGGCCGTAGGTGATCTCGCCGGTCACCGGCCGGCAGTCGAGGCCGCCGATCTGCTGGAAGTAGGTGAACTGGGTGACCTCCATGCCGTTCAGCCACACCTCCCAGCCCAGCCCCCAGGCGCCGAGCGTGGGGGATTCCCAGTTGTCCTCGACGAAGCGGATGTCGTGCACCAGCGGGTCGATGCCGAGCGCGCGCAGCGAGTCGAGGTAGAGCTCCTGGATGTCGTCGGGCGAGGGCTTGAGCACCACCTGGAACTGGTAGTAGTGCTGCAGCCGGTTGGGGTTCTCGCCGTAGCGGCCATCGGTGGGGCGGCGGCTGGGCTGCACGTAGGCCGCGTTCCAGGGCTCGGGGCCCACGGCACGCAGGAAGGTGGCGGAATGGAAGGTACCCGCGCCCATCGGCATGTCGTAGGGCTGCAGGATGATGCAGCCACGATCGGCCCAGTAGTGCTGCAGGGCCAGGACCAGGTCCTGGAAGCTTGTCGGTGAGGGCGGGGCGTTCACACAGGCGATCCCTTGAAATCAGGCGCAGAAGTATAGCCCCCTTTGGCCTCCGGGCCCGACCGGTCACAGGTCACAGATGCCGCCGCCCGCTGTGCTCTTTGCCCGCGTCTCCTTTATGATCGCGCCGTGCGAAACCCTCGGCTGCAGCGGCAGGCATGGCGGAAAAGGCCACCGCATCAAGCAGTTGATCCCAGACCCACCGGCAGGGCCCAGCGGCTGCCGGCGTGCCGTTCCCGCCGCTGGCCATCCGGAGAATGTGCATGACGCCCGCGGAAGTGCTCGACCTCATCAAGGCCAGGGACATCAAGTTCGTCGACCTGCGCTTCACCGACACCCGCGGCAAGGAGCAGCACCTGACGATCCCGGCGCGCCTGGCGGACGAGACGCTGTTCGAGGACGGCAAGATGTTCGATGGCTCCTCGATCGCCGGCTGGAAGGGCATCAACGAGTCCGACATGGTACTGATGCCCGATGCCGGCACCGCCAGGGTCGATGTCTTCAGCGAGGACGCCACGCTCAACATCAGCTGCGATGCGCTCGAACCCTCGACGCTGCAGGCCTACCCGCGCTGCCCGCGCATGCTGGCCAGGCGCGCCGAGGCGCACCTGCGGGCCACCGGCATCGCCGACCAGGCCTACTTCGGCCCCGAGAACGAGTTCTTCATCTTCGATGACGTCCGCTACGGATCGAGCATCAACAGCAGCTTCCATGCGGTGGATTCGGTGGAGGCGGCGTGGAACTCGGGCCGCACCGAGAAGAACGGCGGCAACATGGGCCATCGCCCCGGCGTGAAGGGCGGCTATTTCCCGGTGCCGCCGGTGGACTCGCTGCACGACATCCGCTCGGCCATGTGCCTCGCCCTCGAACAGATGGGGATGGCGGTGGAAGTGCACCACCACGAGGTGGCGACCGCCGGGCAGTGCGAGATCGGCGTGGCCTTCGGCCCGCTGGTGCGCAAGGGCGACGAGGTGCAGCTCCTCAAGTACGTGGTGCACAACGTCGCGCACAGCTACGGCAAGACCGCCACCTTCATGCCCAAGCCGCTGGTGGGCGACAACGGCAGCGGCATGCACGTGCACATGTCGCTGGCGAAGGACGGCAGGAACCTGTTCAGCGGCGACCGCTATGCCGGGCTTTCGGAGATGGCGCTGTACTGCATCGGCGGCATCCTCGCGCATGCGCGCGCGCTCAATGCCTTCACCAACCCGAGCACCAACAGCTACCGGCGCCTGGTCCCGCACTTCGAGGCGCCGGTGAAGCTCGCCTATTCGGCGGGCAACCGCTCGGCCTCGATCCGCATCCCCACCTCGGGCCCCGCGGGGCGGCGCGTGGAGGTGCGTTTCCCGGACAACACCGCCAATCCCTACCTCGCCTTCTCGGCGCTGCTGATGGCGGGCCTCGACGGCATCCGCCGGCGGCTCGACCCGGGCGAGGCGATGGACAAGGATCTCTACGACCTGCCGCCCGAGGAGGAGAAGCAGCTGCCGCAGGTGGCCTTCTCGCTGGAGCAGGCACTCGACGAGCTCGACCGCGACCGGGAATTCCTCCTCGCCGGCGATGTCTTTTCCAATGACCTGATCGACAGCTACATCGAGCTGAAGATGCAGGACGTGAGCCGGCTGCGGATGACCACCCATCCGGTGGAGTTCGAGCTGTACTACAGCCTGTAGCGTGCCGTGCCGCTGGCACGGCACACTGGACCGGATGCCGGCCCGACGAGCGGCCGGCCACAAGCCGCGGGGTAGCCCGAGCCATGCCTAAACTGCCGTTCCTGCTTGCCCTGCTGCTGGCGCTGCCGGCGGCGGCCACCGAGGTTTACCGCTGGGTCGATGATGCGGGCCAGGCCCATTATTCGGACCAGTGGCAGCCGGGCGCCGAGAAGTTGCGCATCGAGGAGTCCTCGCGCTACAGCGCGCCGCCGCCACCGAGCCGCCCGGCCGGCAAGGCGCCCGCCGCGAAGGCGGCCGCGGCCTATGAGCGGCTGGAGATCGCCAGCCCCGCACATGAAGAGGTGCTGTGGAACATCGGCGGCCAGCTGCGGGTCTCGGTGCAACTGCAGCCCGCGCTGCGCAACGGGCATGCCATCCGCCTGCTGCTCGATGGCACCGCGCACGACCTGCCGCCGGGCGCCACCGAGACCCGGCTCGAGGAGGTCTACCGCGGCGTGCATACGCTCAGGGCGCAGGTCGTCGATGCCGGCGGCAAGGTGCTGATGGCAAGCGAGCCCAGCACCTTCATGGTGCAGCAGACCTCGATCGCCAGGCCCGGCGGCGGCGACTGAGCCCGCCGCCGGCGCTCAGTCGAGGGCGTCGGCGCCGATCGCCTCGAAGCTGCCGCAGCCTGCCAGGTCGGAGTCGCCGGCCGCGGGCAGCTGGCGGGCCAGCATGCGCAGGGCACTGCGCAGGCCTTCCTCGAGCACCGGGTGGTAGAAGGGCAGCCGCAGCAGCTCGCGCACGCCGAGCCCCTGGTCGATGGCCAGCGCCAGCAGGTGGGCGAGGTGCTCGCCGGCCGGCGCGAAGAGCTCCGCGCCGAGCAGCTTGCCGCTGCCGGCCTCGGCCTGGATGCGCAGCAGCCCCTGGTTGCGTTGCGCCGCCCGTGCCCGCCCTTGGCGGGCGAAGTCCACCTCGCCCTCGATGAAGCTGCCTGCCGGCAGGCTGCCGCGGCGCCGTCCCACCACGGCGATCTGCGGCTCGGAGAAGACGATGGCCAGCGGCGTGCGGCGCCGGTAGCAACGGACCGGCTCTCCACCCGCGCAGGCAAGCGCATTGAGCCCGGCGATATGGCCCTCGTCGGCGGCCTCGTGCAGCAGCGCGCGTTCGCCATTGGCATCACCGGCGAGGAACACCGGCAGCTCGCCCACCTGGAGCGTGCCGGGATCGATCGCCGGCAGCCCGCGTGCGTCAAGCGGCACGCCGAGCGTTTCCAGCCCGAGGCCGGCGATATCGGGATGCCGGCCGAGCGCGGCGAGCACGGCATCGACCTCGGCTTCCCCCGTCGCGCTGCGCACGCGCAGCCCGCCCGGCCTCGTGCTGATGTCGGCAGCGGCACCGAGGTGCAAGGTCATCTCCTTGCCGAGTGCCTCGATCATCGCGGCCCTGACCCGTTCATCGTCGAGGCCGGCGATGCCGTGATGGCCGAAGGCGCTGATGCCGATGCCGAGGCGTGCCAGCGCCTGCGCCATCTCCACGCCGATCGCGCCCAGCCCGATGACCGCCATGCGTGCCGGCAGGTCTTCCTGCTCGAAGAGCGTGTCGGTGGTGAGGATGCGCGTGCCCAGCGCGCGCCAGGCGGCCGGCACCACCGGGCTCGAGCCGGTGGCGAGCACGATGGCGCGGGCGCCGACCACCCGGCCTTCGATCTCCAGCCGCCCCGGGCCGAGCAGGCGGGCGCGGGCGCTGATCGCGGCAGCGCCGAGATCGGCGGTGGCGCGCAGCGTGCCGGCGACGAAGTCATCGCGCAGCCGCCGTACGCGACGTAGCACCGCCGGCAGGTCCACCGCGAGCGCCCCGGCACCGCGAATGCCGAAGGCCTCGAAATGGTGTCGCCGGTGCCAGGCGTTGGCGGCCTCGATCAGCACCTTGGACGGCATGCAGCCCACCCGTGCGCAGCTGGTACCCCAGGGGCCATCGTTGACCAGCAGGAAGTTGTCGGTGCGCTTCCTGACCTCGCGCAGGGCGGCGAGGCCAGCACTGCCGGCGCCCACGATGACCACGTCGTATTGCCTGTCCAAGCTGTTCTCCCCGTCCTGTCCGCATCGTGCATCGATCCGCTGGCCGCGCTGCCGCGGGTGCCGTCGAAGCTCCATCATAGATGCCCGGCCGCGCGGAAGAGGCGCGCTGGCGGAAAGCCGGCACATCTTGCAATTGACGCCGGCGCCGCCATCATGAGCTTTTACCCACGCGAGCAGAGGAACTCATGAGCCGCCGCAGCAGCACCGCAAGCAGCAAGAAGACACGAGCGACGACCACCATGGCCGGCAAGCGCAAGCGGGCAGCTGCCGCCGTCACCGCCGACAGCAGCAAGCGCGCACCGCTCGGCGCCGGTTCCTCGAAGGCCGCCAAGCTGGCGGGCCGCGCGGATTCGCCCGAGCTGATCCCCGCCTACATCCGCGCGGTGGATGTCGATGTCGACCAGGAGGATCGTGCCTACCTGCGCCGCAAGCTCGGCCGCAAGCTCGGCAAGTACGCGCACAACATCCAGCGGGTGAGCGTGCGCATCGTCGACATCAACGGCCCGCGTGGCGGCATCGACCAGCATTGCGTGATCAAGGTGATTCTCGTCGAGCTGCCGACGGTCCTCGTCGAGGCCAGCAGCGCCACGGTGCAGGAAGCCATGGATGCGGCGCTGGCGCGCGTGGAGCGTGCGGTGAAGCATGCGCTCGAGCGCCGCCGCGCCAAGCCGCTGCGCGGGCGCCAGGCCGGCAGGCACCAGGACTGATGCCGGGGCGGGGCATGCCGGCGCAGCGCGCCGTGCGGCCCCGCCTGCCTCAGCCGCAGCTGCCGGCAGGCGTGCCCGTCTGCAGGCTGCCGACGAGGTCGGCAAGCCGCGCGATGCGGTGGCGATCGAGGTACTCGACCAGCCCCTCGTTGATCTTCCGGCAGCTCATCGGGTCGTAGAAGAGCGCGGTGCCGAGCCCCACCGCCGTCGCCCCGGCGATGATGAACTCCAGCGCATCGGCTGCGCTGGCGATGCCGCCCTGGCCGATGATCGGCACGCCGTGGCGGCTGGCCACCTGGTACACCTGCCAGGTCTTGAGCACCGCCAGCGGGCGGATCGCGGGGCCCGAGAGCCCGCCCTGGATATTGCCCAGCACCGGCCGGCGCTTCTCGATGTCGACCGCCATGCCCATCATGGTGTTGATCACCGCCAGTGCATCGGCGCCCGCCTCGATGCAGCGCCGTGCGTTTTCCTGGATGTCGGTCTGGTTGGGCGAGAGCTTGGCGATGAGCGGCTTGCCGGTGGCCTTGCGGCAGGCCGCGATGACCTGCGCCGAGGCCTCCGGGTAGTTGCCGAAGCTGGCGCCACCCTCCTTGACGTTGGGGCAGGAGATGTTGACCTCGATGGCGCCGACCGGCGAATCATCGAAGCGCCGGCAGACCTCGACGTATTCCTCGATGGTGGAGCCGCAGGCATTGGCGAAGAAATGCGTCTCGTCGAAGTCGAGCGCGGGCAGGATCTGCTCCACCACCACCCCCACGCCGGGGTTCTGCAGGCCGATGGCATTGAGCATGCCGGCCGGCGTTTCCCAGATGCGGTGGGGCGGGTTGCCCGGGCGCGCGTGCAGCGTCGTGCCCTTGAGGACGATGGCGCCTGCATCGCGGTTCGAGAAGCCGGCGATGCGCGTGTATTCTTCGCCGAAACCCACGCAGCCGGAGAGCAGCACCACGGGGGAGCCGAGCTGCAGCTTGCAGAAGGTGGTTGCGAGCCGTGGATCGGCACTTGTCTTCGATGGTGCAGTCAATGTTCGACCTGGTGCTTCATCAGCCGGAAATTCCGCCGAATACCGGCAATATCATACGCCTGTGCGCCAATGCAGGCGTGTGCCTGCACCTCGTCGAGCCGCTCGGCTTCAGCCTCGATGACCGCCACCTGCGGCGCGCCGGCCTCGACTACCACGAGATGGCCAGCGTCCGCGTGCATGCGGATCTCGGGAGTTGCCTGGAGGGCCTCGCCGGGCGCCGGGTGTTTGCGGTTTCCACCCGCGGCCGGGTGTCGCATGCGGCGGTGGGCTACGTGCCGGGAGACGTGTTCCTGCTCGGTTGCGAAACCAGCGGCCTGCCGCAGGAGGTCCTCGACGGGATCGCCGTTGAGCGGCGCCTGCGCATTCCCATGCGGCCGGGCAACCGCAGCCTCAACCTTTCCAATGCGGCGGCCGTGCTCGTCTACGAGGCCTGGCGCCAGCAGGGCTTCACCGGCGCGGCCTGAAGGATACGGCAGCGGGGCGGGGTCTGCGCTCGCGGCACTCACTCGGGGCGCAGATCGCGGCTCATCAGTGCCGCCACCGCATCGCCCGGTGCCACGCCCTCGTAGAGGATGCTGTAGACCTGCTCGCAGATGGGCATGTCGACGCCGAGCCTGCGCGCCACCTCGTGGACCGCGCGGGCGGCAAACACGCCCTCGCAGACAAAGCCGATCTCGCGTGCGGCGGCGGCGGCATCCAGCCCGCTGGCGATCAAAAGGCCCACGCGCCGGTTGCGCGACTGGTCGTCGGTGCAGGTCAGCACCAGGTCGCCCATGCCGGAAAGCCCCATGAAGGTCTCGGCACGCGCGCCCAGGGCGACGCCGAGCCGGCTCATCTCCGCCAGGCCGCGGTTGATCAGCGCCATGCGCGCATTGGCGCCGAACTTCAGGCCATCGGAAATGCCCGCGCCGATGGCGATGATGTTCTTCACGGCACCACCCACCTCGACGCCGGTCATGTCGGTGGAGGTGTAGGCGCGAAAGCGCCGGTCGGAGATGCGCAGCGCCAGCTCCTCGGCGAAGCGCGCGTCGGTGGCGGCGACGGTGAGCGCCGTCGGCAACCCGGCCGCCACCTCGCTCGCGAAGGTCGGCCCCGACAGCACGGCCAGCGGCACGCCTGCGCCCAGCAGCTCGCCGGCCACCACGTGCGGCAGCTTGCCGGTGGCCTGTTCGAAGCCCTTGCTGGCCCAGGCGATGCGGCTGCCGGGCCCGAGGTGCGGCGCCACGGCGGCGATGGTGTCGCGGAAGGCCTGGCTGGGCACGCAGACCAGCAGGTCGCGGTGGCCGCGCACCACCCGCTCCAGCTCGGGCTCGAGCATCAGCTCGCGGGGAAAGCGCGCGGAGGGCAGGTAACGCTGGTTGATGCGGGCGGCATTCATCTCCAGCAGCGCCGCGCGATCGCGCCCCCAGAGCGTGGTGGCGCCGCCGCCGGCCCTGGCGAGCTGGATGGCGAGCGCGGTGCCCCATGAACCGGCACCGAGGACGGCGATGGAGCCGTCCGGGGGCGGGCGGTCCATGCCTGCGCCCGCCTCAGGCATGGCCGGCAGGCACGCTGGCCGCCAGCTGGCTGGCGGCGAAATGGGCCTGGAAGTCGATGGGCTGCAGGAGCAGCGCCGGGAAGCCGCCGCGGCTCACCAGCGAGGCGATCAGCTCGCGCGCATAGGGGTAGAGCATTTCCGGCGCCCGTGTCCGCAGCAGCATGGTGGCCTCGTCGCTGGAGTGCCCGCGCACCGCGAACAGGCCGCCATGCTTGAGCTCGACGATGAACAGGCTTTTCTCGCCCGATCGTGCATGCACGGTGATGTCGAGCGAGACCTCGAAGAGCTCCTGCTCGACCTGGCGGAAGCTGCTTTCGACGCCGAGCTTGAGCTCGGGGCGTTCCTGCTGCCCGAACAGCACAGCGGGTGCATGCGGGGATTCAAAGGAGGCGTCGCGGAGGAAGATCATCCGCAGCTCGAAGGCCGGTGCCGAGGCTTGGCCATTGCCGGCGGCTGTCTCGATCGTCATGCCTGGCTTCCTTCCCTTTGCCCTCAGCGCGGGCCCAGCAGCGGATCGAGCTGCCCGCTGCGCTCCAGTGCGTCGAGATCGTCGTAGCCGCCGATGTGGCGGTCGTTGATGAAGATCTGCGGGACGGTGCGCCGGCCGCTGCGCGCAGCCATCTCCTGGCGCAGGGCGGGGTTGCCCGCAACGTTGATTTCCTCGTAGGTCACGCCTTTTTCCTGCAGCAGATCCCTGGCGGCATGGCAGTAGGGACAGGTGGGGGTGGCGTACATCACCACCTTGGGCGCCTTGCTCATGGCCGGCCCTCAGGCGCCCTTGCGCGAGGCGATCACGGGCAGGTTGTCGCGCCGCCAGGCCGCCAGGCCGCCCTCGAGCGACCAGCTGTTCTCGTAGCCCGCCTTGCGCAGGCCGTCGACCAGGCGCGTGCTTTGCGTGCCGCTGTCGCAGACCAGGATCACCGCGCGCTTTTTCTTCAGTTGCGAATCGGCCTTGGCGACCAGCTCGCTGCCCTCGAGATGGATGGCATCGACGATGTGCCCATCGTCGAAGCTGGCCTTTTGGCGCACGTCGACCACGGTTGCCCCCTGGTTGATCAGCATCACCGCCCTGGCCGGCGCCACGCTCCGCCCCGAGCGCCCGCGCATCTGCAGTTCGATGAAGACCGCCGTGGCCAATGCCATGGCGGTGATGCCCACGAGGATGGGGTGGTTGGCGCTGAATTCGATGAATCGGACCATGGCTGCAGGGCTTCTCCGGATGGCGGCGGATTATACCTGCTCGCCATGGCCCGCTGTCGGCTCCGGCGCCGGCTGTGCCAGAATCGCGCGGTCTCCGGCCCCGGACCCGTGGTTGCGCGCTTCATGATGGCATTGAACAGATGGCAGGCCGCCGGCGGCGGGCCCTGGGCCCCGCTGCTGGCGCTGGTCCTGCTGATGCTGTCGGGCAGCGCGCCAGCAGCCGGGAAGACCGACACCGCGCGCGAGCTCGATGCGATCCAGAAGCGCATCCGCAGCCTCGAGACCGATATCTCCAGGGCCGCGGCCGCCAGGCCCACCGCCGGCAAGGCGCTGCAGGAGGCCGAGCAGATGGAGGCGCAGGCGCGCAAGGCGCTGGAGGATATCCGTCGTCAGGTGGCCGAGGGGCGCCAGCGCGAGCGCGCACTGCGCGCCACGATGGCGCGTGCCGAGGCGGAGCTTGCCGCGCATCGCGCCACGCTGGCGGCGCAGCTGCAGCTGGCCTGGCGCAGCGGGCGCGAGGAATGGCTGCGCGTGGCGCTCAGCCAGCAGGACCCGGCGGCGCTGTCGCGGCGCATGGTCCATTACCGCTACTTCACCCGCCAGCGCCAGGGCCTGTTGCAGGAGGTCGAGCAGGAGCTCGGGCGCCTGGCGGAGGCTGCCAGCCAGCTCGAGCTGCAGCTTGCCGAGCTTGCCGGGCTGGATGAGCGCCAGGCCGGGCGCGTGCGCGAGCTGGCGGCGGCGCGCCAGGTGCGCGCCCGGTCGCTGCAGACGCTCGACCGCAGCCTGGGCGACCAGCAGGCCAGGCTCGCCAAGCTGCGCAAGGATGCCAAGACACTCGGCAACCTCATGGCCAGGCTCGAGCGCGAAAGCCGCGCCAGCAGCGCGCGCAAGGCCCCGCCCGTATCCGCCCCGGCGCTGCAGGTGAAGGACCTGCCGCTGCGCGGGCGTGCGCTGACGCGCTTCGGCCAGCCGCGCGCCGATGGCCTGCTGCGCTGGGACGGCATGCTGCTCGAGGCGCCCGCCGGCGCCGAGGTGCGGGCGGTGCGCGGCGGGCGGGTGGCCTATGCGGACTGGCTGCCCGGCATGGGCTTGCTGATGGTCGTCGACCACGGCAAGGGCCTCATGAGCCTCTACGGCCACAACGAACACCTGCTCAAGTCGGTGGGCGAGACGGTGGCGCAAGGGGAGGTGATCTCGCGGGTGGGCGACAGCGGCGGCGCCAGCCAGCCCGGGCTTTACTTCGAGGTGCGCCGCAACGGCAAGCCGGTGGACCCGGGCGGCTGGGTGCGCTGAGGCGCAGGGCACGGGCCCGCTGCGGCCCCTGTGTTATCGTCGCTTGCCTCCTCGTCGCCACGGGAGCGACCCTTGCCCATGACCGGCAAAGCCCGCAGCACCTTCATCGCCTGCCTCGGCATGGGCTTCGGGCTGCTCCTCTCCGGCGCTGCCGCCGCCGGGCCCGAGGCCGAGGCGCTGCCCTGGGACGAGGTGCGCCTGTTCACCGAGGTGCTCGAGCGCGTCAAGGCCAACTATGTCGAGCCGGTGGATGACCGGCAGCTGTTCGCGGCCGCGCTGCGCGGCATGCTCGGTGGTCTCGATCCCTACTCGCAGTTCCTCGATGCCGAGGACTATGCCGGGCTGCTCATCAGCAGCAGCGGCCACTATTCGGGCGTCGGCCTCGAGCTCAGCATGCGCGATGGCAGGGTGCTGGTGGTCTCGCCCATCGAGGGCACGCCGGCCGCGCGCGCGGGCATCAGGAGCGGGGACCTCATCCTCGGCGTGGATGGCCTGGCGGTGGAGCCCGGCAACGTACAGGAGGCCGTTGCCCGCCTGCGCGGGGCTGCCGGCTCCCGCGTGCAGCTGAAGATCGCGCGCGCGGGAGAGCCCGCGACGCTCGACTTCGAGCTGGTGCGCAGCGACGTGCAGCTGCACAGCGTACGGGCGCGGCTGCTGGAGCCGGGCCTCGGCTATTTGCGCATCAGCCAGTTCAGCGAGAGCACCGCCGGCGAGTTGCGCGAGGCGCTGGCCTCGCTGGGCAACGGGGCCGGCACGCTGCACGGCCTGGTGCTCGACCTGCGCAACAACCCGGGCGGGATGCTGGGCGCGGCGGTCGAGGTCAGCGACAGCTTCCTCGATGGCGGCATCATCGTCACCGCCAGCGGGCAGGGCCGCGATGCCAGCTTCCGCCACGAGGCAAGTGCGGGGGACCTGCTCGCCGGTGCGCCGATCGTCGTCATGGTCAACGAAGGCTCGGCCTCGGCTGCCGAGATCGTCGCCGGTGCGCTCAGGGACAACGACCGCGCGCTGCTCGTCGGCAGCCGCACCTTCGGCAAGGGCTCGGTGCAGACGCTGATCCGGCTGTCCAGCGGCGAGGCCATCAAGCTCACCACCTCGCGCTACTTCAGGCCCTCGGGCGCCTCCATCCACGGCGCGGGCATCGTGCCCGACGTGGTGCTCGAGGATGCCGGGGTGCCGGCGCTTGCGCCGCTGGCGGATCCCGCGCTCGAGCGGGCGCTGCAGCTGCTCAAGCAGGGCCTGTCGCCCGCCGTACAGCCCACGCTGGCCGGGCACGACCCGTCCCGGCGCTGAGCCGGGAGCGCGATTGCCTCAGGCGGGCCAGGCGGCGCGGATGCGGGCGGCCTGTGCCTCGAGCACGGCCATCTCCGCCATGTGGCGGGCATGGCCCTGCAGTGCCACGCCGGCATGGCGCGGGATGACGTGCAGGTGGAAGTGGAACACGGTCTGCCCGCCCGCCGCGCCGTTGAACTGCATCAGCGTCACGCCATCGGCGCTGAAGGCGGCACGCACCGCATGCGCGGCCTGCTGGCCGGTGCGCATCACCGCCGCGGCCATGGCAGGCTCGAGGTCGAAGATATCCTGCGCCGGGGTGCGCGGCAGGACCAGGACATGGCCCGGCGCCTGCGGCATCGCATCCATGATGACCAGTGTTTCGTTGTCCTCGTGCACGCGGCAGGCGGGGATCTCGCCGCGGAGGATCTTCGCGAAGATGTTGTTGGGATCGTAGGCCATGGCAGCTAGCATAGGTTTGGCCGGCGGGGTCGACAAGCGCCGGGGAGGAGAGCGAGATGAGCGAGCCGCGCGGGCGACCCGATGCCAACCAGTGCTTCGTGTGCGGGCCCGACAACCCCATCGGCCTGCGCCTGCCGTTCCGCATGGAGGGTGATGCCTGCCGCAGCGAGTTCACGCCCTGCGCCGCGCATGTCGGCTACGACGACCTGGTCCACGGCGGCATCATCTACAGCGTGCTGGATGACGTGATGGCCAACTGGCTGTTCCTGCAGGGCATCCGCGGGCATACCGCGCGCTGCGAGGTGCGCTACCGCGAGCCCATGCGGCTGGGCGGGCAGCTGTTGCTCGAGGGCCGGCTCCTGCGCCGCAAGGGCCGGCTGGCCGTGCTGCATGGCACGGCCCGGCGAGCCAGCGATGACGCGCTGGTCGCCGAGGCCGAGGGCACTTTCATGATCGTGGACGGGGGCTGAAGCCCCCCGCCCGCCTTACTGCATGGCGGGAGGCGGGGCCTCGAAGATGGCGATGTCGTAGATGCCGGTGCCCGCGCGCAGCGGCTTGATCGACTTCTGGTACTCGTCGCCCTTCACGAAGCCGGTGAGCTGCTCCATCGTCGGGAACTCGAGGATGACCACCGACTTGTCGGTGAGTCCGCTGCCCTCGAGGATCTCGGCGGCCTTGCCGCGGACGATGTAGCGCCCGCCGTGGCTCCTGGCGAGCAGCGCGGACTTCTGCGCGTATTCCTTCAGCTCGGGGGTCATCTTGGTGAACTGGACGACGGAAACGATGTAAGCGGGCACTGTGGCTCTCCCGGTGGGTTCAGGTGGAAAGCAGCCATTGTAGTTTTCCGCGGCCGCAGCCGCGAGCCGTGCCCACGACGCCGGCCGATGCGCCGCCTCAGTGGCGGGAGCGCAGCGCCGCGCGCCGCAGCAGCCAGCCTGCCAGTGCCAGCGCGGCGAGCCCCGCCAGCGGTCCCGGGCGCCAGCCCGCCGGCACCGCCAGCAGCTCGGTGCTGCCGGTGACGACGATGGGGATGGCAAGCAGGATGCCGACCAGCGCCTCGCCGGTGATGAGCCCTGCGGCGAACAGCGTGCCCGCACCGGCGCCGCCATCGGCGCGGCGCAGGCGCCGCTGCACCGCCCAGGCGATGAGCCCGCCGAGGAAGATCGGCGTATCCACCTCGAGCGGCAGGTAGATGCCCACCGCCACCGCCAGCACCGGTGCGCGGAAGGAGGCACCGCGCCGGCGCAGCCATTCGTCGACGAGGATGATGCCGACGCCGATGGCAGCCCCGGTGCCGACCAGCCCCCAGGGCAGGCCGCCATGGAACACGCCCTCGACCACCGAAGCCATCAGCGTTGCTTGCGGAGCAACCAGTGGCCTGGGATGCCCGGGCGTCGGCGTGCCGATGCCGTAGGCCTGCAGCAGCAGGTTGAGGACCGGCGCCATCACGAACACCGAGACCAGCACGCCCGCCGCCAGTGCCAGCTGCTGCTTCCACGGCGTGGCACCCACCAGCTGGCCGGTCTTGAGGTCCTGCAGCAGGTCGCCGCCCATTGAGGCCGCGCAGCACACCACCGCGCCGATCATGATGGCCGCCGCCGGTCCCTGCGCATTGTCATCGCCCAGCAGCACGAGCAGCAGCAGCGAGGCCACCAGCATGGTGGCCATGGTGACGCCCGAGACCGGGTTGTTGGAGGAACCGACCAGGCCCGCCATGTAGGCGGCCACCGAGGAGAACAGGAAGCCTGCCACCAGCATGGTCACCGCCATCGCGGCAGCGATGCCGTGGTGGCCGACGATCTGGTGGTAGAGCAGGTGGATGGGCAGCACGCAGGCCACGATGCCCGCCAGCACCCAGGGCATGGGCAGGTCGCGCTCGCGCGGGTCGGGGGGGCGCGTCGCCGACTGGCGGAACTGCTCGAGCCCGCTTTTCACGCCCGAGAACAGCGAATGGCGGATCGCCACCAGCGCCCACAGCCCGCCCACCAGCATGGCGCCCACGCCGAGGTAGCGGATCTTCTGCGTCCAGATCAGGAAGGCGAGATCGGCGGCGCCGAGCCCCGCCGCGCTCTCGGCCAGCACTGGATCGCCGGGCAGGAACCAGATGGCGTAGGCCGGGATGGCGATGGCCCAGGAGAGCAGGCTGCCGATGAACACCAGCGCCGCGATGTTGAGGCCGACGATGTAGCCGATGCCGAGCAGCGCCGGCGACAGGTTGGTGCCGAAGTAGACGATGCCGCGGCCGAGGAAGCCCGCTACCTGCGCGGTGCCCGCCCACAGTTGCAGCCCGGTTTCGGCGAACTTGGTGAGCGCGCCGAGCAGGCCCGCGCCCACCAGCGTGCGCAGCCCCTGCCCCGCGCGCTCGCCCACCCGCAGCACCTCGGCCACCGCGGTGCCCTCGGGGAACTTGAGGTCCTGCTCGATGATCAGCGCGCGGCGCAGCGGGATGGTGAGCAGCACGCCGAGCAGGCCGCCGATGCCGACGATGGCGGTCACCCAGAGGTAGGGGAACTCGTCCCAGATGCCGAGCAGCACCAGCGCCGGCAGCGTGAAGATCGCCGCCGCGGCCAGCGCCTCGCCCGCCGAGCCCTGGGTCATCACCATGGTGTTCTCGCCGATGCCCGCATGCCCCAGCAGCCGCAGCACCCCCATCGAGATCACCGCCGAGGGAATGCAGGCGGAGACCGTCATGCCGGCAAACAGCCCGAGATAGGCATTGGCCGCACCCAGCAGCACGGCGAGGATGCCGCCGAGGACGAGCGCGCGCAGCGTCAGTTCGTGTTGGGCGTGGGCGCTGCTCACCCGGGTTCAGCCCGCATCGCCCATCAGCCGCCGGACGGGGCGCCTGAGGGCGAGGAAGAGCAGGCCGGTGCCTGCGGCCATGAGCACGATCTGGGTGTAGAGGCCGGGCATGTCGGCCAGCGCATCGTCGCGGAACTGCCCGGCAAGCAGGCCGGCGATGAGGTTGCCCACCGCGGTGGCGAGGAACCACAGCCCCATCATCTGCCCCGCGTAGCGGCGCGGGGCAAGCCGCGTGGTGGCCGAGAGGCCGACCGGGCTCAGCGCCAGCTCGCCCATGGTGTGGAAGAGGTAGGTGAAGAGGAGCCAGGTGGGCAGCGCCTTGTCGCCGCTTGCCACCAGGCTGGCGGCACCGAGCATCACCGTGAAGCCCGCCGCCAGCAGCAGCAGGCCGAGGCCGAACTTGGCGGGCGTGGAGGGGTTGAGGTGGCGCCTGGCAAGCCCCACCCAGAGCGCGGCGTAGAGCGGCGCCAGCGTGATGATGAAGATCGGGTTGAGCACCTGGAACCAGCCCGCCGGGATCTCGAAGCCGCCGAGCAGGCGATCGGTATAGCGGTCGGCGAAGAGGTTGAGCGAGGAACCGGCCTGCTCGAAGCCCGACCAGAACACCGCCGAGCCGAGGAACAGGAAGGCGAGCGCCAGCACGCGCTTCTTTTCGCTCGCATCGAGCCGGCCGGCGAGCAGCAGCCAGCCGAAGTAGCCGATGGCGAGTACGCCGATGCCCCAGGCGCTGTTGCGCGCCAGCGCCACCGGCGCGATGGCGAGCCGGCCGCTGCCCACCAGCACCGCGAGCAGCAGCACCAGCGCGAGCCCGATGCCCACCCGCCGCCACAGCCGGCGCCGCTCGGCCGCCTGCAGGGGATCGGCGGCGTCGAGGCTGGGGTGCAGGCCCGCGCTGCCCAACTGGTGGCGGGTCAGCCGGAACCAGATGAGGCCGATGACCATGCCGACACCGGCGGCGGCAAAGCCGTAGTGCCAGCCGAAGCGCCGGCTCTCGCCCAGCGTGCTGCAGATGAGCGGGCCCATGGCGGCACCGAGGTTGATGCCCATGTAGAAGAGCGTGAAGCCGGCATCGCGCCGCGGATCGTTGCGCGCGTAGAGCTCGCCCACCACGAGGCTGATGTTGGGCTTGAGCAGGCCGGTGCCCGCCACGATGCACAGCAGGCCCATGAAGAAGGTGGCGGTGGCGGGCAGCGCGAGGGTGAAGTGGCCGATGGCGATGATGATGCCGCCCAGCCAGATGGCCCGCTGCGCGCCCAGCAGGCGATCGGCGATCCAGCCACCGGGCAGGGCGACGATGTAGACCGCGGCAGTGTAAAGGCCGTAGATGGCGGTGGCGGTCTGGTCGTCCATCCCCATGCCGCTGCTGGCATCGACCAGGAACAGCACCAGCAGCGCACGCATGCCGTAGTAGCTGAAGCGCTCCCAGAGTTCGGTGAAGAAGAGCGTCCTGAGCCCGGCCGGATGTCCGCCAAGGCCGGGCAGGGCGCTGGCGCTCACCGCGAGCCCTCATCCGCGACGGGGGCGGCCTGTGCCGGGTACATCAGGCGCGCCATCAGCAGCCCGCCCTCGAACAGCCCGTACATGGGCAGCGCCAGCATGGCCTGCGAGATGACGTCGGGCGGGGTCAGCACCGCACCGATGATGAAGGCGCCGAGGAACAGGTAGGGGCGCTGCTTCGCCAGTGTCTCGGCCTTCACCAGCCCGGTGCCGATCAGCAGCACCGTGGCCACGGGTACCTCGAAGGCGATGCCGAAGGCAAAACAGGTCAGCAGCGTGAAGTCGAGGTAGCTGTTGATGTCGGTCATCATGGTGACGCCCTCGGGGGTCGTCGCCGCGAAGAAGTGGAAGACGGTCGGGAACACCAGGAAGTAGGCGAAGGCCGCGCCGGTGTAGAACAGCACCACGCTGGAAGCCAGCAGCGGTACCGCGAAGCGCCTCTCGCGCCGGTACAGCCCGGGGGCGACGAAGGACCAGGCCTGGTAGAGCACCAGCGGCATGGCGATGAAGAGCGCGACGAAGAAGGTGGTCTTGAGCGGCGTCAGGAAGGGCGCCGTCACCTGGGTGGCGATCATCTTCGAGCCATCGGGCAGCTGGCGCAGCAGCGGTTGCGCCACCAGCGTGAAGATGCGGCTGGCGAAGGGCAGCAGGCCGAGGCAGATGATGCCGACTGCCAGCACCGCGCGCAGCAGGCGCCGGCGCAGCTCGATGAGGTGCGACATCAGCGTCCCCTCCTCGAGTACCTCCTCTTCCTCCTCCTCGGGGAGGTTGTGGTTCCTGACGGCCATGCCTCGGATCGGGTTCAGGGTGCGGGATCGTGCGGCGGCACGTCGCGTTCCGCCGCTGCCGCCGGCCCCGCGTCGGCCGGGGTGCCCGGCCGGAGCGAATCGACCCCGGGCCGGCTGTAGTCCGGGGTGGCTGCCGGCGGCGGATCCATGATGCGCCGGGGGTCGACGGCGTCGAGCTCCTCCTGGAACTGGGTGGTGAAGTTGCGCGCCATGCGCCGCGCGGCACCCGCCCACTGCCCGACCTGGCGCGCGACCTTCGGCAGGCGCTCGGGTCCCAGCACGATCAGGGCCAGCACGAAGATGACCACCAGTTCGGAAAAGCCGACATCAAACATAGGCTGGCCGGCCGGCCTGCCGGTTCCGGGCGGCGTTGTTCCCGACGCTCACGATGGCCTCGACCCGCAGCCGCTCAGCCGGACTTCTTGCCGGCGGCCTCGTTCTGCTGCTGCTCGCTGAACTCGGCGTCGGTGGCCTTCTGGTTGATCTGCCGTGGCGGATCATCCTGGTCGGCTTCGGCCATGGCCTTGCGGAAACCCTTGACCGCGCTGCCGAGATCGGTACCGATGGAGCTCAGGCGCTTGGTGCCGAAGATGAGCACGGCGATCGCAAGGACGACCAGCCAGTGCCAGATGCTGAGTGAACCCATGTCGACGCTCCAGGGGGCACTGCATGCCCGCAGATGTGAAGGGGCATGATACGGCAAAAATCCGCGCTATCTCCCGGTGCCATCACGACTTTGTGCAGCAATCGTCGCTTGCTGTTGCGCGGCTCGGGCGGTTTCCGGGGGCGGCACCCGCAGCCAGAAGCTGACCGGCCCCTGGTTGCTGAGCGCGACCGTCATGTTGGCGCCGAAGCGTCCGGTGGCGACCCGCGGCCCCAGTGTGCGCACCTCCTCCACCAGCCGGTCGAAAAGCTGCCTGCCCAGGGCGGGATCGGCGGCGCCGGTGAAGCTCGGCCGGTTGCCGCGGCCGGTCTCCGCGGCCAGCGTGAACTGGGGCACCAGCAGCAGCTCGCCGCCGATGCTGCGCACATCGAGGTTCATCTTGTCCTCGGCATCCCCGAACACCCGGTAGGCCACCAGCCGCTCGGCCAGCCGGCGGGCCTGGGCGGGCGTGTCGCCACGCTCCACACCCACCAGCACCATCAGGCCGCGGCCGATCGCGGCGATGGTCTCGCCATCGACCACCACCCTGGCCTCCGAAACGCGCTGCAAGAAGCCGATCATCGGGCGCCGAGCATACAGGAAAGCGGAAAATACCCGCCATTCGCGGCCGATGACGGCCCGGCGTCGCCCATATGGTGTATCGAGGGTGGGAGAGAGAAAAGTATCGAAATGAACAGATTCGTGGGATTTGAAGGCTATCAAGAAGATTATTTCTCATCCAAGTGGGAAATAAAAAGGGCACTGACTGGACACCGCTTAATCAAACCATGAATTCTCGCTGATCCGGCATGGCCCCGCACTATGGTGCGGCATCGCAGCGACCGTCGCTGCAGACTGCCGACCTGCGCCATGCTGTCTCCCGGAGAGATGTACGCAGGGCATGGCGCTGGCAGAATGCCGGCGTGTTGAGCGCCGTTCCCCGCAAGAAGCCTTTCCCACGCCAGTGCGCGCCGGGACGGGCGCTGCCATGCCTGCTGGCCCTGGTGCTGGTCGCCTGTGGCGACCGCCCCGTCCCTGCCCCCGCTCCGGATGCAGAGCTCCCGGCCGCGGAGGGGATCAAGACCTTCCACCATTCGCTCGACGCGGCCCCCTCCTCGCTGGACCCGGTGCAGGCCTCCAATGTCTATGCGAACCACGTGGTGCTGAACGCCTATGACACGCTCTTCGCCTATCAGTACCTGGCGCGGCCCTACCGCCTGAAGCCCAACCTGGCCGCCGGCTGGCCGGAGATCTCCGCCGACCTGCTGCGCTACCGCATCCGCATCAAGCCCGGTGTCCGCTTCCAGGACGACCCGGCCTTTCCGGGTGGCAAGGGGCGCGAGGTGGTGGCCGAGGATGTCGTCTACTCGCTGAAGCGCCAGTTCGACCCGAAGAACCGCCCGCAGGGCGCCTGGTTCTGGCAGGGACGCATCGTGGGGCTCGATGCCTGGAAGGAGGCGGGCTCGGACTATGACCGCGAGGTGCCGGGGCTGCGCGCACTGAACCGCTACACGATCGAGGTGCGGCTCACCCGCCCCTACCCGCAGCTGCTCGACACCTTTGCCCAGGGTTACTCGGCGGTGGTGCCGCGCGAGGCCGCCGAGCATTACGGGCCCGAGCTCGGCATCCACCCGGTGGGCTCGGGGCCCTTCAAGGTGGTGTCCTACGACACCTCGCGCATCGTCTTCGAGCGCAACCCCTACTTCCGCCAGGAGCCGGTGGACCTCGCCGCGGAGGGCTACGACCCCGCCACCCAGCGCTACACCGGGGTGGAGCGCATCGCGGGGCGCTCGCCGCCCTTCGTCGACCGCCTCATCATCGATTTCGCCAGCGACGAGGCCTCGCGCTGGAATTCCTTCACCAAGGGCAACGAGATCCAGGTGGCGGGGCTGCCGGTGGAAAAGGTGGACGAGGTGCTCGAGTCGCGCGACCCGCTGCGCCTGAAGCCCGAATACGCCGCGCGCTGGCAGGCGGCCTCTGGCACCGAAGCCGGCTTCGTCTTCGAGACCTTCAACCTCGACTTCCCCGAGTTCGGCTACCACCCCGACCCCGTGCGCGCGCAGCGCAACAAGGCGCTGCGCTGCGCGATCATCAAGGCCTTCGACTGGGAGGCGCACAATCAGAGCTGGTTCTTCGGCCTGGGCAACATCTTCCCCGGCATCATCCCGCCGGTGGTGCCCGAGTTCGACCCCACGCTCTCGCGGGCGAGCGTCACGCATGACCCGGAAGGCGCGCGCCGGTTGCTGGCGGAGAACGGCTGGACGGCCGAGCAGCTGCCGGTGCTGGTCTATGGGCAGATGGCGGGGGTGCGCTCGCGGATGTTCTTCGAGCAGTTCCGCGCGCAACTGATGGAAATCGGCTGGCCGCAGCGCAAGCTGGTGCTCAAGCAGTACGCCACCTTCGGCGACATCAGCCGGGCATGGAAGGAAAGCCGCCTGCCCCTCATCGTCAAGGGCTGGGGCCTGGACTACCCTGATGCGGAAAACACCCTGCAGCTGTTCTACGGCCCCAACGGTTCGCCCGGTTCCAATGACGCCAACTACCGCAATCCCGAGTTCGACCGGCTCTACGAGCAGGCCTCGGTGATGCTGCCCTCGCCCGAGCGCACCGAGCTCTACCGGCGCATGAACCAGATGGTGATCGATGACTGCGTGGCCATCACCGGCATGTCGCGCAAGCGCATCCATCTCTGGCATAACAACGTGGTGGCGCTGCCCGACCGCGAGATCGTCGGCGGCTTCTTCCTGCGCTACGTCGATGTCCTGCCGCCAGGCGAAAGCGCGCGGCCGGCCGAGGCCGGTGGCTGATGGACGTCCTGCGCTTTGCGCTGCGCAAGCTGCTGGCCGGGGTGCCGCTGATCCTCGGCGTCACCCTGCTCAGCTTCACGCTGATGGTGCACTTCGGCCCCGACCGCACCTTCGAGCTGCTGGGCAAGAATCCCACCACGGAGCAGATCGCCGAGCTGCGCCACCAGCTCGGCTATGACCAGCCCTTCCTGTTGCGCTACGGGCAGTACCTGCGCGAGCTGCTGACGCTCGACTTTGGCCACTCGGATGCCACCGGCGAGAAAGTGGCGAGCCTGCTCGCGCGCAGCATCCCGGTGTCGCTCGCGCTGGTCCTGCCAGGCTTCGTGCTGGGCAACCTGCTGGGGGTGGCGCTGGCGCTGCTGGCGGCCTCCTGCCGCGGGCGCTGGCCCGACCGCCTGATCATGGCGGCCGCCGTGTTCGGCATGAGCATCAGCTTCCTGGTGGTGATCTTCGTCTTCCAGATCTGGTTCTGCACCAGCCACGGCCTCGACCTCTTCCCGGTGCGCGGCTGGGGCATGGCGGATGTCCCCGACTACCTGCGCCACGTCACCGTGCCGACGCTGGCGGTGGTGTTCGTGGCGCTCGGTTACAACACGCGCTTCTACCGCGCGGTGATCGTCGAGGAGATGGAGCGCGACCACGTGCGCACCGCGCGCGCCTTCGGTAGCCCGCCGCTGCGGCTGTTCTGTCGCGACATCCTCAAGAACTGCGCCATCCCCATCATCACCCGCATCACCTTCACCATACCGGCCATCGTCATCGGCGGTGCGCTGCTGCTGGAGACCAGCTTCGGCATCCCGGGGGCGGGCAAGGTGACCTACGAGGCCATCATCAGCGGCGACCAACCGGTGCTGAAGGCGGTGGTCGGTCTCACCGCGATGCTGTTCGTGGCCGCGCTGCTGGTGGCCGACATCCTCTACCGGGTGGTCGACCCCAGGGTGTCGCTGGAATGAGCCGGTCCGCCGCCCGGGATGCGGGGGACAGCCCCGGCCACGACACGCTCTGGAGGCTGGCCGCGCACAAGCTGCTGCGCGACCGCGCCGGGCTGCTGGCGCTTGCCGTGGTCGGCATCTACCTGCTGGCGGCAATCGGCGTGTGGCTTGGCTGGTGGGCGCAGGAATGGGCGCTGATCACCGGCAGCAAGTGGGGGCCGGTATCGGCCGAGCACTGGTTCGGCACCAACATCATCGGCCAGGACATCTTCCAGCGCGGCATCTACAGCACCGCCACCGCCTTCCAGGTGGGGCTGCTGGTCGCGGTGCTGGCGGTGGCCATCGGCGCCCTGCTCGGCGCGGTGGCGGGCTTTCTCGCCGGTGGCTGGGTGGACGAGGTCGTGCTGTGGCTGCTGGGCGTGATCGATGCGGTGCCCTTCTACCTGATGGTGGCGGCGATCGCCTTCGCGCTGGCCGACTACCCCTACTCCATGCACGTGGCCATGGTCTCCACCTTCTGGACCGGCACCGCACGCCTGGTGCGCGGCGAGGTCATCAAGCTGCGCGGGCTGGAGTTCGTCGAGGCGGCGCGTGCCATCGGCGTGCCGGGCGTCACCATCATCTTCCGCCACGTGCTGCCCAACACCTTCCACATCCTGCTGGTGAAGTTCACGCTGGTGTTCGTCGATGCCATCAAGTCCGAGGTGGTGCTGAGCTTCCTCGGCCTCGGCGTCAAGGAGGGCATGAGCTGGGGGCTGATGCTCAGCGAGAGCACGCTGGAGTTCCTCGCCGGGCAGTTCAACAACCTCATCGTCGCCTCCAGCCTGCTGTTCGGGCTGGTGTTCGCCTTCAACATGCTGGCCGATGCGCTGCAGGACGCGCTCGACCCGCGGCGGGCGGCCTGAGCCATGGCCGGTACCGCCCTGCTCAGCGTGCGCAACCTCACGGTCGAGTTCGACGGCAGGGCCGGGCGCCTGCGTGCGGTGGACGCGATCAGCTTCGATGTCCTTGCCGAGGAGACGCTGGCGCTGGTCGGCGAAAGCGGCTGCGGCAAGACGGTGACCGGGCTCTCGCTGCTGCGCCTGGTGCCGCAGCCGCCCGGGCACATCGTCGCCGGCGAGGTGCTCCTCGACGGCGAGGACCTGCTGGCCCTGCCCGAGCGTGCGCTGCGCCGGCTGCGCGGCCGCGACATCGCGATGATCTTCCAGGAGCCGATGACGGCGCTGAACCCGGTGTTCAGCATCGGCGCACAGCTGGGCACGGTGCTGCGGCGCCACCAGGGCCTGTCGCGGCGCGCGGCACGCGCGCGGGCGCTGGAGCTGCTCGAGCAGGTGGGCATTCCCGAGCCGGCCCGGCGCATCGACGAGTACCCGCACCAGCTTTCCGGCGGCCAGCGCCAGCGGGTGATGATCGCCATGGCGCTGTCCTGCGGGCCACGCCTGCTGGTGGCCGACGAGCCGACCACCGCGCTCGATGTCACCACCCAGGCGCAGGTGCTGGCGGAGATCGGCCGCCTGCAGCGGGAGCTGCGCATGGCGATGATCCTCGTCACCCACGACCTCGGCATCGTCGCCGAGAGCTGCGATCGCGCAGCCGTCATGTACTGCGGGCGCATCGTCGAGATGCGCACTACCGCCGCGCTGTTTTCCACCCCGCACCATCCCTACACGGTGGGCCTGCTCGAGGCCATCCCGCGCATCCGCGAGGAGCGCCTCGCCGATCTGCCCGTCATCCCCGGCCGCGTACCCGACCTCGCGCAGCTGCCCGCCGGTTGCCACTTCGCCGCGCGCTGCCCGCGTGCCACCGATCTGTGCCGTGAGGTGGTGCCCGCCCCGCTGCCCACCGCCGATGGCGGCCTGGTGGCCTGCCATCATCCGTACCCATGAACACGCCGCTGCTCGAAGTCGATGGACTGAAGAAGCACTTCCCCCTGCGTGGGGGCTGGCTGCGGCGCGTGACCGGCCAGCTGCGCGCGGTGGACGGGGTGAGCTTCAGGCTGCAGGCCGGGCGCACGCTGGGGCTGGTGGGCGAAAGCGGCTGCGGCAAGTCCACGCTCGGGCGCGCGATCCTGCGGTTGCAGGAGCCCACAGCCGGCCGCGTGCTGCTGGAAGGCCGCGACATCACCGCCATGACGCCGGCCGCGCTGCTTGCCGCCCGCCGGCGCATGCAGATCATCTTCCAGGATCCCTATGCCTCGCTGAACCCGCGGCGCACCGTCGGCCAGGCCATCCGCGAGCCGCTCGACGTGCACCGCATCGGCACCCCCGTGGAGCGCGATGCCAGGGTGCTGGAGCTGCTCGACACCGTGGGCCTGTCCGCCCGGGTGCGGCACCGCTATCCGCACGAGTTCTCCGGTGGCCAGCGCCAGCGCGTCGGCATCGCGCGTGCACTGGCGCTCGAGCCGGCGCTGATCGTCGCCGACGAGCCGGTATCGGCGCTCGATGTCTCGGTGCAGGGCCAGGTGCTCAACCTGGTGGCGCGCCTGCAGCGCGAGCGCGGCATTGCCTTCCTGTTCATCAGCCATGACCTGGCGGTGATCCAGCACGTCAGCGATGCGGTGGCGGTGATGTACCTCGGGCGCATCGTGGAGTACGGGCCGGCGGCGCTGCTTTATCGCGAGCCGCAGCACCCCTACACCCAGGCGCTGCTGTCGGCGGTGCCGATGCCCGACCCGGCACGCCGGCGCCGGCGCATCGTGCTGCCGGGCGAGGTGCCCTCGCCGGTGGCGTCGCCCGCGGGCTGTGCCTTCCATCCGCGCTGCCCGCGCGCCCGCGCGCTCTGCCGGCAGGAGCGCCCCGAGCTGCGCAGCCTGCCCGGTGGCGACCCGGGCAGCCAGGTCGCCTGCCATTTCCCGGGGCCGGGCTGATGGCGGTCTGGGAGCTGCGCGTCTCGGCGCGCCGGCGCAGCCTGTCGGTGGAGGTGCACCCCGACCTGCGAGTCATCGTGCGCGCACCCCGGCACCTGTCCCGCAGCGTGGTCGAGGACTGGGTGGCAAGCCGCAGCTGCTGGATAGAGCACCAGCTCGAGCGCTTCCGCCTCCAGGGCCACCGGCGCCCGCCGCCACCGGCCTACGCCAGCGGCGAGCGGCACCTGTTCCTTGGCAGGTCCTGCGTGCTCGAGGTGCTGGCGGCGGCACGGCCCGCGGTGACGCTGGACGGGGAGACGCTGCGCATAGCGGTGCGTGGCGAGGCGGGTGGCGCAACGGTGCGCCGCGCGCTGGAGCGCTGGTACCGGGAGCGTGCCGCCGAGGTCTTCGACGAGGCCCTGCGCCGGCACTTCGGCTGGTTTGCCGCACGCGGGCACCGGCCACCCATCATCCGCATCCGCAGCATGGTGAGCCGCTGGGGCAGCCTCTCGGCACCCGCTGCACGCGTTGGCGCTGCCGTCGCCGCCCCGGCGCCGCGGCGCATGTCGCTCAACCTGGCGCTGATCCGCACGCCGCTCGAGTGCATCGAGTACGTGGTGGTCCACGAGCTGTGCCACCTCGAGGAGCGTGGCCATGGCGCGGGCTTCTACCAACTCATGGACCAGCGCCTGCCGGGGTGGCGCGCGCGCCGCCGGCAGCTGGAGGCCGCCCGCCTGCTGGGCTGAGGCCCGGGGGCGGCGTGGCCCCGCGAGCGACCGGGCCTCAGCCCGGCCCGTGGCCTTGCGCGGCGCGTTTCCCGCCCGTTCCCGCGGTCGAGGCCGATATCAGCGATTGGCGGCAGCCCGTCGTCAGGTCGAGCGATGCCTCGCGTGCGGTGGTGCGGATGTCCAGCAGTCCGAGCACGCTGGCGAACAGGTGGTCGTGGCTGGGAGGTCCGCCGTCGCCGGCCTCGAGGCAGGTGGTGTCCAGCGCCATGGATCTGCTGAAGCCATCCGACAGCCAGATGAGCATGGGTACGCGCTTTTGCTCGGCCGGAGCCATGACATAGGGCGCACCATGCAGGTACAGGCCGTTCTCGCCCAGGCTTTCGCCATGGTCGGACACATAGACCAGGCTGCCATCGAGGTTCCGGCTTGCGGCCAGCATGTCGATGATGCGTGCCAGTACCCAATCGGTTTCCACGATGGTGTTGTCGTAGTAGATGAGGATATCCTCGCGCGTGCAGCGGGCCAGCTCCGCGGAATGGCACGCTGGCCGGAACACTTCGCGCTCGGGCGGGTAGCGCAGCCAGTAGCTCGGGCCGTGGCTGCCGATCTGGTGCAGCACCAGCACCGTATCCCGGTCCGCCGCATCGAGGAAGGCCTGCAGCGGCCGCAGGAAAACCTCGTCGGTGCACTCGCCCTGGCTGCAGGCGGCCGGATCATCGGCAGCCGTCATGTCGCGCCTCGTGAAGCGCGCGGCAATGCCCTTGTCGCCGGTGTTGTTGTCCCACCATTCGACGTGCAGCCCCGCATGGCCGAGCACGTCGAGCAGGTTCTCGAGGCCACGCCCCTTGCGCTCGCTGTAGTCCCTGCGCGGCAGGTAGGAAAACATGCATGGCAGCGATACCGCCGTGCTGGTGCCGCAGGAGGCCACATCGGGGAAGTAGGCGAGCTCGCGCTTCGCGAGCTCGGGGTTGGTGTTGCGCCCGTAGCTGCCCAGCGACCAGTTCGCGGCGCGCGAGGTTTCGCCTGCCACCACCACCAGCACCACCGGCTTGCGCGCCGTGGCCAGGAAGCTTCCCCTGACGGCATCCCGGCCGAGGGGCGCCGGCGTGGCGCTGCCCGCCTGCAGCGTAGCATGCGCGTAGCTGATGCCGGCGCTGACCGGTGCCCACGGCAGCAGGATATGGATCAGGTTGCGGTTGTTGCGCGCCATCCCCTGCAATGCGGGGCTCAGCATGACCACGCCCACCACCAGCAGCATGATCAGCAGGTTGGTGCCGGCCCAGCGCAGGCAGCCGGGGAGGGGCTTGTGCCTGCGGATGAGCGGCCAGTACACCAGCCCCCACCCGGGGATGGCGCGCAGCAGGAAACAGGCGATGGCATCGGGGGTCAGCAGGTGCCGTGCCTCGCTGGTCGTGGTGACCATCACGTTCTGCACCATCTCGCGGTCGACGACGATGCCATAGCTGTCGACATAGAAGGCCGGTGCCGCCGCGAGCAGGACCAGCAGGGCCAGTGCCGGCCGCTGGGCCCTGCCCAGGCCTGCCACGGAGGCCAGCAAGACCAGCAGCAGCCAGGCCACGAGGCCACCCGCCAGCAGCAGCGAGGCCTGTCCGCCGCTGGCCTGGAGGAAATGGCGCCAGAACCCGGTATTGCAGGATGCCAGCAGATAGCCTGCAACCGCCATGTTCAGGGCGAGCGGCGTCATGCGGGGACGCCACAGGGGCCGGACCCGGTGGCCGGCACGCGGCCATGGCAGCGCCCGCATGAAGCCGCTGACCACGCCGGCCGGGGGAGATGGCTGCCCGGCGACCACCGAAACACGGATGTTGCGCATGGCAACCATCCTGCTGGCGCAGATGAAACAGGCGTGAACCCCGGGTTCAGGAACCGTTCAGCTTTTCCGCTTACAAAGGCCTGCAACGTGCCGTGCGGAAGAGGGCGTCAACGGCCCAGCCGGTGGCCCCGCAAATCCAGGCGGTCCACAGCGTGTGGCTGAGGAAGTGCGCGCCACGCAGCTGCTGGGCAATCCCGAAGGTCAGGCCGGTGAGCAGCGCGATGACAAGCCACAGGGTGGCCGCCCGCGGTGCATGCCGCCGCCAGACGAACCATGCCGCCATGAATGCAAATCCCGCCGAGGCGTGTCCCGCAGGGAAGCAACGCCCGGAACCGCCATCGGTCACGCCCCAGCGCCAGTGGGACACGTGGCTGGCAAGCCCGCCAAATTCCCGCAGTGACCACGGGCAGCTCGTGCTGCTGAAATACTTGACGAGGTCGACCGCGAGCACCGCGCAGAGGACGCCGATGACGAGCTGCCAGCGTTCGCCGCGCCCCAGCCCGCGCATGAAGGGCGGCGGCCGCCACGCTGCCAGTATCATGGCAAGCCAGAGTAGCCCGGCTGCCGTCCTGCCGCCCCGGTGCAGGACGGTGGTCAGCCAGAAGTTGTCACGCAGCGGGAAGCCATCGGTGCCGGCGGCCTGGCGCGCCAGCCACAGGTCGCCGCCCGAGGCATCCCAGGCGAGGATCAGAAGCAGTCCTGCCACGAGCCAGGGCAGGGGTGAGCGCAGCTCATGCATGGGTCGACTCCGTTGCCCGGTGCGGCAGCCTGCGGATCGCAGCTGAATGGAAGCTGAAAAGCGGGGATACGCCGGGCCATGAGGATTCTTCTCGTCGAGGACGACAAGGCACTGTCGGATGCCATCTGCAGCTACCTGCAGGCGAGTGCCTTCGTGGTCGATGCGGCTGGCAGCCTCGCCGCTGCACGCAGCTGCCTGGCGGTGGCGCAGTACGCCGCCGTCTTCCTCGACCTGCACCTGCCCGATGGCGACGGGCTGCAGCTGATGCCCGTTTTGCGGCGCCTCGCCGACAATCCCATCGTCATCGTGCTGACCGCGCGCGACCAGATCAGCGACCGCATCCGCGGTCTGGATGCGGGGGCCGACGACTACTTGACCAAGCCCTACGACCCCGGCGAGCTGCTCGCCCGCCTGCGTGCCGTGCAGCGCCGGCGCAGCGGCAATGCATCGGCGCTGGTGCAGCTGGGGGTGCTGGACATCGACCTCAGCGCGGGCAGCGTGCGCCGCGCCGGCTTGCCGGTGCTGCTGACGCAAAAGGAGTGGGCGCTGTTGCGCGTGCTGGCCGGCCGCCCGCACCATATACACACGCGGGAGGCGCTGATGGACGCACTGTACGGCTTCGATGACGAGGCGGGCAGCAACACGCTCGAGGTGTTCATCAGCCGGCTGCGGCGCAAGCTGGGCCGTGGCTCGATCCAGACCCTGCGCGGGCTGGGTTATCGCCTGGCGGCCAGCGACGGGATGGAGGACTGAACAGCATGGTTCCGCTACCCGAGGGGCACCGGCACGGACGGCCCACGCTGTCCGGCCAGCTGGCCCGCGCACTGATCCTGTCGGTGGGCAGCGTCTGGCTGGCATCCGTGCTGGCGGTGGTCTGGTACGTGGACCGCGAGATCGACATCAACTTCGACAACGAGCTGGTCGAGGCGGCGCACCGCATGTTCGACAGCGCCATCGAGCAATATGACACGGAGGAGCGGCGGCAGGCAGCCACCCAGCCACTGGTTGCCCACCGTCCGCTGTTCCTCGAGGACGAGCTGATCTACCAGCTGGTGGATGCGGACGGCCGCGTGCTCCTGCGCTCGTTTGCCGCCACCTCCGACATGTTTGCGGTGCCGCTTGCCACCGGCTTCCAGGAGTTGAGCGAGTGGCGGGTCTTCACCGCCAAGCATCCCTCGCGCGAGCTGTTCCTCCAGGCAGTGGATCCGCTGAGCGAGCGCCGCGAGGCCGTCAACCGCACGCTGACCGGCCTGATCATCTCGATGGTCGCCGTGCTGCCGTTGCTTGCCCTCCTGCTGCGCTCGGTGGCGCGCCGCCAGCTCAGCGGCCTGCGCCACCTCGCCGACGAGATCGGCCGGCGGGGCGGCAGCAACCTGGAAGCCATCCACCTGCCGCAGTTGCCCGAGGAGCTCAACATGGTGGCGGTGCATGTCAACCGCCTGCTTGACCGCCTTGCCCATGCGCTCGACGTGGAGCGGGCATTGGCCGCCAACGCCGCCCACGAGCTGCGCACGCCGCTGGCAGCCGCCCGCGTGAGGTTGCAGACAGCGCTCGACCACCGCCTCGAGCGCGAGCAGGTGCAGGCGGCGCTCGGCGCGCTCAATGACCTCAGCCACCGCACGGAAAAACTGCTGCAGCTCTCGCGTGCCGAATCCGCTGCCGGGCTCACCGATGCCGCCGTGGACGTGGTGCGGCTGGCGGCCACCGTGGCCGAGGAATTCTGGGAAGACGAGCGCGTGGCGGCGCGCCTGAACCTGAAGATCAGCGACGCCCCCTTGTCGCTGGCACAGGGTGATGCCGACATGCTGGCGATCGCGCTGCGCAACCTGATAGAGAATGCGCTTCGCTACGGCGAGGGGGCGCAGGTCAGGCTCGAGGTGCTGGCGCCGTGCACCCTCATGGTCAGCGATGACGGGCCGGGCGTGCCATCGCAGGTGCTGCATACCCTGCAGCAGACGCATGTGCGGCACAGCGCCGACAAGGCGGGCTATGGCCTTGGCCTGTCCATCGTGGCGAGCATCGCCCGGCAGCAGGGTGCCCTCCTGTCGCTGGTGTCGCCACTGCCGGGCAGCTCGCGGGGCTTTGCGGCGCAACTGTCGCTCAGGCCGCTGCCCCCGCGGGGCTGAGGTGCCGCAGCAGGCTGCCGCCCGGCCGTCCCTGGCGGGGAAACGCGCTACACTGCACGGCACGCGATGCCGGGACAAGGCGGGGCCGTATCGGTCTGCCGTCGGCAGAAGTCCCGGGAATTGCATCCTGCCCATCACCACGCCCATGACCATCATCACCCGCAGCTGTTGCCTCGCAGTCCTCGCCATCCTGCTGTCCGCCTGCGGCGGGGGCGGTGACCCGGCGACAGGCGATGCCGCTGCCCGCTTCTCGCTGCTCGGCGATGGCATCACCGCCCGCGAGCTGCTGCCCGAGGCGCTGGCGGCGGCGCGCGCCTGGTCCGCCGATGCGCAGCTGGTGGCGGTGTCCACCCGCTTTGCCAGCGGTCCGCGCCAGACCTTCTGGTTCTACGACCTGCAATCGCCCTCCCTGCAGCGCTGCACGCGGCTGCGCGTGCAGGCCGATGGCGAGGTGGACAATGTCGGCACCGGTGGTGCCTGCACGCTGATGCCGCCGCTGCCCGCGGACTTCGTCGACAGCACGGTGGCCTGGCAGGCTGCCCGCGAGGCGGGTTTCCAGCCGGGCGGGGCCGTGCACCTGGCCTTGCACCAGCAGCGCGAGGGCGTGGCGGGTGCCCCCCGCGCCTGCTGGCTGCTGTGGTCGCGCCAGGATGGCGATGGCCCGGGTGCGCCGCTGCATGGCTGGTGCGTGGATCCGCTCGGCGGGGCGTTTGTCGGCGAGCTGGCCGATGGACCGGCGCAACCACCCTCCGGTCAGGACCGGCACTAGGCGGCACGCTGCATTCCCGGTCCATCGCGGTTGTGGTATTCCGCAGCTTGCCCGCCGGATAGCGGGCGCATGGGAGAGAGCCCGATGTTTGCACGCGTGATGATGCTGGTCGCCGGACTGGCCATGGGGATGACGACAATGGCGGAAGAAGCGACCCCCGGGACGGCCTATGTGCCCACGGTCATGGTGACCGGAGCCAACCGCGGCATCGGCCTCGAGTTCGTCAGGCAATACGCGGAGCGCGGCGCAAGGGTGATCGCCACCGCCCGCGATCCGGCCGGCGCGCAGGAGCTCAACGCGCTGGCGGCGGCCAATCCGCGCATCATCGTCGAGCGGCTGGATGTCACCGACTTCGCGCAGGTCGACGCGCTGGCCGCCAGGTATGCCGACCAGCCCATCGACGTGCTGATCAACAATGCCGGTATCAGCGGCGGCATGCAGAAGCAGATGTATGGCAGGATGGATTACGCGGTCTTCGAGGAAGTGCTGCGCGTCAACACCATCGCGCCGCTGAAGGTCACCGAGGCCTTCACGCCCAGCGTCCTCGCCAGCCAGCAAAAGCGCATCGTCGCCATCTCGAGCAGCGAGGGCTCGGTGAGCATGGTCGATTCCTCGCGCCTGCCCTTCATGCGCGCCAGCAAGGCGGCGCTCAACATGGAGATGCGCAACGTGGCCTTCCAGCTCAAGCCCAAGGGCGCGAGCGTGCGCATCCTCAACCCGGGGCTGGTGGACACCGACTTCATGAAGGGCCTGCCGAAGCGGATGCTGCGCCCGACGGCCACCGTGGTGGGCGAGCTGATACCGCTGATCGATGCCATGAGCGTGGAGAACACCGGCTCCTTCCTCGGTTACGACGGCAAGGAGCTGCCCTGGTAGCGGAGTGCGCGGGCCTCAGAGCTCGTCGTACTTGCGGCTGTTGCCGCGGGCGAGCGCCACCGGGTAGCGTTCCTCGTTGAGGGCGAGCTTGCGGCGGACGGCGGCGTCGAGGTCGATGCCGAGGTCGTGGACCAGGTAGGAGAGCAGGATCGCCACGTCGGCGAGCTCCATCTCGATGTCCGTGCGCTTCTCGAGGAGTCGTTCCGGCAGGGCCGCGTCGGCGGTCCACTGCACGATCTCCAGCAGCTCGGCCACCTCGACCAGCAGCGCGGTGGCGACATTGCGGAAGCTGTGGAACTGCTGCCAGTCGCGCTGGCGGCGGAACTCGAGGAGGTCCTCCAGGGTGGCCGGATCGATGGTGACGGCTGCCTCGGGCATGGCTTTCCCGCGCCGGCGGCCTCAGCCGCCGGGCCAGCTCTGCCAGCCGTACCAGAGGCCGAACAGCACGCTGCCGATGCCGGCCAGCCAGGACAGCGTCCGGGCCAGGCCGACGCCCGAGCCGCGCCGCAGGGCGAAGGGCAGGCCGATGACGCTGCCCATCAGCCCCATGCCGATCATCGAGCCGATGCCGAACAGCACCAGGTAGGCCAGCCCCTGCCAGGTGCCGCCCTGGCGCATGACCTCGGCCTGGATCAGCACGATCAGCGCGGCGGAGCCGGCCAGGCCGTGCATGGCTCCCACCAGCACCGCCTTGAGGCTGTTGCGCCAGCCGGTGGCGGGCCGGCTGCCCTGTTGCGCCTCCGCGTCGTGATGGACGTGGTCCTTGCCGGTGGCGGTGAGCCACAGCAGCCGCAGCCCGAGGCCGATGATCATGACGGCGACGCCGAATTCGAGCAGGCCCGCCACGTCATCGGGAATGGCCATGCCCAGCGCCAGCACCGCCAGCATGGCCACCAGCAGCGAGAGGGTGTGGCCGATGCCCCAGTACATGCCCACCACCGCCGAGGCCAGCACCGAGCGGCGCTCGCTGACGATGGTGGCCACCGCCACCACGTGATCGGCCTCGGTGGCATGGCGCAGGCCCAGCATGAAGCCCAGCCCGAGCGTGAAGATCAGGGAACTCTCGGTCATCGGTGTCTACCTGCTTTCCGTGGTTGTCCCGCGGCCGGCATCGAGCCGGCGCAGGAATACCTGCATTTCCTTTTCGGCCTGCCGGTCGCCGCGATGGACTGCGGTGGCAATGCCCTGCGTCCAGGCCGCGCGCGCGCCGGCCGGATTGCCCAGCGCCAGCTCGGCCTTGCCGAGCAGCTTCCAGGACGCCGAATGGGCGGGATCGAGCTCGCAGGCCTGTTGCAGCCGGTGGACGGCGGCCGCCATGTCGCCGGCCTTGAAGTGCTCGCTGCCCAGCGCGTAGCGCAGCAGGGCATTGCCGCCGCCCTCGCCCAGCAGGGCCTCGAGTGCCGCAATCCGGCTCATGCCATCAGCGCCGCCAGAACGCGGGTGAAATCAGCACGAAGAGGGTGAAGATTTCCAGTCGGCCAAGCAGCATTGCCAGCACGCATACCCATTTTTCCGTCGCCTGCAGCGCGGCAAAGTTGGCGGCGACGGCACCGAGCCCCGAGCCAACGTTGTTGAGGCAGGCGGCGATCGCGGAGAAGGCGGTGACCTGGTCCACCCCGCTGCCGAGCAGGATCAGCATCATGGTACCGAAAAGGACCACGTAGATGGCAAAAAAGCCCCACACCGCATCCACCACCCGCTGCGGCACCACGGTCTCGCCGAGCCGCACGGGAATCTCGGCGGCAGGATGCACGAGGCGGAGGATCTCGCGCACCCCCTGGCGGTAGAGCAGCAGCCAGCGGATCACCTTCATGCCGCCCGCGGTGGAGCCACCGCAGCCGCCGATGAACATGACCAGCACCAGCAGCACCGGCAGCGCGCCGGGCCACAGCGTGAAGTCGCTGGTGCTGAAGCCCGTGCCGGTCAGCACCGAGACCACCTGGAAGCCGCCCCGCGACAGCGCCTCGAGCGGGTGCGCATAGTGGCCGGCGAGGTAGAGATAGGCGCTGACGAAGACGGCGAGGCTGGCCAGGATGGTGAGGAAGGCGCGGAACTCGGCATCGCGCAGGTAGCTGCGCAGGCTGCGTGCCTGCCAGGCGAAGAAGTGCAGGGCGAAGTTGGTGGCGCCGAGGACCATGAACACCACCGCGATGGCGTCGATCAGCGGGCTGTCGAAGTAGCCGAGGCTGGCATCGTGGGTGGCGAAGCCGCCGGTGGACAGCGTCGCGAAGCTGTAGCAGAGCGCATCGAAGAACGACATGCCCGCCGCCCAGAAGGCCAGCGTGCACAGCGTGGTCAGGCCGAGATAGACGTACCACAGCGCCTTGGCGGTGCCGGTGATACGCGGCGTGAGCTTGTTGTCCTTGATCGCGCCGGGGCTCTCGGCACGGTAGAGCTGGAAGCCGCCCACGCCGAGCATGGGCAGCACCGCCACCGCCAGCACCACCACCCCCATGCCGCCCAGCCAGTGCAGCTGCGCACGGTAGTAGAGGAAGGCGCGCGGCAGCCCTTCGACCGTGTCGAGCACGGTGGCACCGGTGGTGGTGATGCCGGAGACCGCCTCGAAGATGGCATCGGTGAAGGACATCGCCGGCTGCTCGGCAAACAACAGGGGCATGCCGCCGAACAGCCCGAGCAGGGTCCAGAAGCCCGCCACCACGAGGAAGCCGTCGCGCGAGCGCAGCTCGTCGCTGGCGTGGCGTACCGGCGCCCAGACGAGGATGCCGGCCAGCAGCGTGACCAGGAAGCCGAGCACGAAGGCCGGTGCCGAGCCATCGCCGTACCAGGCCGAGATGAACACCGGTGGCAGCATGGTCAGGCTGAAGAGTATCAGCAGGAGGCCGAGTACCCGCTGGATGACGCGCAGGTGCATGGCGTGCAGCCTAGCGGCGGCCGGATGGCTGGAACAGCGCTGCCACCTGGTCCACCTGGCGACGGTCGGTGAGGAACATGATGAGGTGGTCGCCGGCCTGGATCACGGTGTCGTGGTGCGCCTCCATGACCCGGTCCTCGCGGATGAGGATGTTGATCGACGCCCCCGGCGGCAGCACCACCTCCTGCACCCTGCGCCCGGTTACCTGCGGGGTCTGCTCCTGCGCGCGGGCGACGGCCTCGATGGCCTCGGCATGCCCGCGGCGCAGCGAATGCACCTTGACCATGTCGCCGCGGCGCGCCAGCGCCAGCAGCGAGCCGATGGTGATCTGCTGCGGCGAGATGGCGACGTCGATGCTGCCGCTCTCCACCATCTCGGCGTAGGCAGGCCGGTTGATCAGCGCCATCACCTTGCGGCAGCCCAGCTGCTTGGCGAGCATGGCGGAAAGGATGTTGGCCTCGTCGGCATTGGTAACGGCGATGAAGACATCCGCGGCGTCGATGTTCTCCTCCAGCAGCAGGTCCTCGTCGGCGGCATCCCCGTGCAGGACGATGGCGCTCGACAGCTGCTCGGAAACGCGCTGCGCCCGCTCGCGGTCGCGCTCGATGACCTTCACGTTGTTGTCCGCCTCGAGGGCAAGCGCCAGCCGCAGCCCGATGTTGCCGCCGCCGGCGATGACCACCCTGCGCACCGGTGCTTCCACCTTGCGGATCTCGGCCATCATCGCGCGAATGTCCTCGCGCGCGGCGATGAAGAAGATCTCGTCGTCCTCGCGGATCAGCGTGTCCCCCTCGGCGACCACGCTCTGGCCGTCGCGGTAGATGGCGGCAATGCGTACCTCGACGTCGGGCAGGTGGGTGCGCAGCTCGCGGATGCGCTGGTTCACCAGCAGGCCATCGCGGTGCGCGCGCACGCCCAGCAGGCGCACGCGGTCGTCGGCGAAGTCCAGCACCTGGAAGGAGCCGGGGTAGCGGATGAGCTGGCGGATGTGCTGGGTGACCAGCTGCTCGGGGCTGATGCGCACGTCGATCGGCACCGCCCCGGGCTCGAACAGCTCGGGCGTGCCGAGGTAATCCGCGGCCCGCACGCGGGCGATCTTGACCTCGGTCTGGAACAGCGCCTGGGCCACGCTGCAGGCCATCATGTTGACCTCGTCGCTGCTGGTGAGCGCGATGAGCAGGTCGGCCTCGCCGGCACCGGCGCGCTCCAGCGTGGAGGGGTGGGCGCCATGGCCGACCACCGTGCGCACGTCGAGGCGGTCCTGCAGCTCCTGCTGGAGCGTCGCGGCGATCTCCTCGGCGTCGCCGATCAGCGTCAGCTCTGAGGTGCCGTCCGTCCCGCCGTCGGTGTAGGAGTCGTACGGGAACGAGCGGGCGAGGTGGCGGACAGCCGTCTC
>JACFNV010000120.1 GCA_019454675.1 Gammaproteobacteria bacterium
ACGCAACACCGGGCTCATCCCATGCCCCCTTCCTTGCCGACCGGCTGGCCGATGGCTTCGGTCGCTTCCTGCGCATCGAGGCGGTCAGTGGCGCGGTGCTGCTGCTCGCCGCGGCGCTGGCGCTGATCTGGGCCAACTCGCCGCTTGCCGCCAGCTACCATGCGCTCTGGGAGGCACCGCTGAGCCTGGGCATCGGCTCCCTCGTGTTCTCGCGACCGCTGCACTTCTGGGTCAACGATGGCCTGATGACCTTTTTCTTCCTGGTCGTCGGCATGGAAGTGCGCAACGAGCTCCATGACGGCGCACTGAGCCAGCCGCGCCAGGCCGCGCTGCCGGTGCTGGCCGCGATGGGTGGCGTGATGGCACCGGCGCTGATCTTCCTGGCGCTGAACGGCGCGCCGGCGCAACGCCATGGTTGGGCCGTGCCGACCGCCACCGACATCGCCTTCGCGGTGGGCGTGCTGGCGCTGCTCGGCAGGGGCGTGCCGACCAATGTGCGGGTGATCCTGCTGACGCTCGCCATCATCGACGACATCATCGCGGTGCTGATCATCGCCCTGTTCTATTCCGGCGGGCTGGCGCCGGCGGGCTTCCTCGTCGCCGGCATGGGGGCGCTGGTGGTGCTGGCTTTCCAGCGTGCGGGCCTGGGTTCGGCCTGGGCCTACGTGGCGCCGGGTGCCATCGTCTGGGGCGGGCTGATGATGAGCGGTGCGCATCCCGCGCTGGCCGGGGTGGTGCTCGGGCTGATGACCCCCGTGCACGCGCTATGGCGGCAGGCGGCGCCCGCGCGGGTGGTAGCGCGGGTGGCCGGCGAGCTGGCCGATGACGGGCTGCGACGGCACGGCGATGAACGCTGGCTGGCCGGTGCGCTGCGCCAGCTCCGCGGCGGCACGCGCGAGATCCTGCCGCCGGTGGTGCGCGTGCAGCTGATGCTGCGCCCCTGGGTGGCCTATGTCGTCATGCCGCTCTTTGCCCTGGCCAATGCAGGCGTGGCGGTCAACCTCGATGCACTGGGCTCGGGCGCGCCGGCCTGGATCATGGGTGGCGTGGCCGTGGCGCTGGTGCTCGGCAAGCCGCTCGGCATCATGGCGGCGGTATGGGGCTCGATCCGCCTTGGCTGGTGCCGCCTGCCGCCGGGGGTGGGCTGGGATGGCGTGCTGCTGGTGGGCCTGCTGGCCGGCATCGGCTTCACCATGTCGATCTTCGTCGCGCTGCTGGCCTATGCGGAGCCAGTGCTGCTCGATGCCGCCCGGCTGGGCGTACTGGCGGGCTCGCTCTGCGCCGCGCTCCTGGGGCTGGCCTGGGGGAGCTTTTATCTGCGGCAGTTCCACGGCTCCGGCGAGGATGCGCCCTCCGGCTGAGTCTGCCGTGCGCTGCGGGCCTTCCTCGGCCCGGGCCGGTTTTCCGCGGGCTGGGCCTGCGCTCAGGCCTGAGCCCGCGTCCCCGGCAGCAGGATGGATCCGCTGCGTGGACGGGTGTGCGCCAGCCGGCCAGCAGACTGCCCGCCGTTCGCGCCAGCGGCGGCTTTCGTCCCATAATCCCCGCATCATCATGCAGGAGCTCATCATGGGTGGCGAGGCAGCAGGGGAAGAGGTCCACGACGTGCGGGTGCTGGTGCCGATCGACCGGCACACCAAGCTGCTGAAGATGTTCAAGGAGCTGCCGGTCGGCGCCAGCTTCGTGTTCATCAACGACCACGATCCGCTGCCGCTGTACTACGAGTTCCGCTCCATCCACGGCGACGTGGTCGGCTGGGAATACCTGCATCGCGGCGGCATCGACTGGAAGGTGCGCGTCACCCGCACCGAGGCTTCGAAGGGCCGCGAGTTCAGCGGCATTTCCACGCTGATGGA
This sequence comes from Gammaproteobacteria bacterium, assembly GCA_019454675.1. Classification (GTDB taxonomy): domain Bacteria; phylum Pseudomonadota; class Gammaproteobacteria; order Steroidobacterales; genus QUBU01. The sequence goes on from JACFNV010000120.1 coordinate 1,854, forward strand.
CCTGCGCCGCATCGAGGAGGGCGACTGGCGCCATGTGGTCTTCCATCGCTACGGCATGATGGAGGAGGGCCACACCATGGAGATCATCGCTGCGGAAAGGCCGCGGGTCATCGAGGATGTCTTCGCGAAGAAATACGCGGACAGCATCGAGTGGCGCTGCAGGAAGGACGAGCCCGGCGAGTACGTGGTGCACGTCACCAAGAAGCGCGGCGAGGCGCCGGCTACCGGCGCGCTGAAGGTGGTGGCCGACTTCGACATCCGCCCCTATGCACCCGCGGAACGCCACGAGAGGGTCTTCAGTGCCTTTGACGAACTCGGGCCCGGCGAGGCCTTCATCTTCACCAACGACCACGACCCCAAGCCGCTTTACTACCAGATCGAGGCCGAGAGCCGCGTGCCCTTCAGCTGGGAATATCTCGAGGCCGGTCCCGAGGCGTGGCGGGTGAAGCTCGGCAAGACCGCAGGCTGAGGGTCCTGCAACAGCTGCCGGTGCCGCGGTGGCCTCAGTCCGGGGCCGCCACCACCAGCCCGCGCTGCACCGCAGGGCGGGCGAGGAAGGTGGCGAGCACCCGCTGCACCTCGCCGAAGTCCGCGTATCCCACCAGCTCGCCCGCGCCGTAGTAGCCGACCAGATTGTTCACCCACGGCAGGATGGCGATGTCGGCGATGCTGTAGGCATCGCCCAGCATCCACCGGCGCCCGGCGAGATGGCGATCGAGCACGCCGAGCAGGCGGCGGGATTCGTTCACGTAGCGATCGCGCGGGCGCTTGTCCGCAAACTCGCGGCCGGCGTATTTGTGGAAGAAACCCAGCTGGCCGAACATCGGCCCCACGCCACCCATCTGGAACATCAGCCATTGCAGCGCCTGGTAGCGCTGCACCGCTTCGGCGGGCAGCAGCCGGCCGCTCTTCTCGGCAAGGTAGACGAGGATGGCGCCGGATTCGAACAGCCCCATCGGCTTGCCGCCCGGGCCGTCGGGGTCGAGGATGGCCGGGATCTTGTTGTTGGGGTTGAGCGAGAGGAACTCGGGGGAGAACTGGTCGTTGGCCTCGAAGCTGACCACGTGCGCCTCGTAGGGCAGGCCGAGCTCCTCGAGCATCACCGATACCTTGATGCCGTTCGGCGTGTTCAGCGAATAAAGCTGCAGCCTGTCCGGGTGCCGGGCCGGCCACTTGCGGGTGATGGGGAAGCCGTCGAGCTCATGCATGGCAAAGGGGTTCATGTGGCGATGGATAGCGGGGAGTATAGGACCGATGTGCAAGGGACGAAGCAGTCGATGAAGACACGGCGCCACTGTTTGCAGGGGATGGCCACCGCTGCCGGTTTGCTGGCGCTGCCGGGTGGCTGGCTGCGCGCCGCCACGGCGGGTGCGGCGGCCATCGATGACGGGCTGATCAGCCGCGCCATCCCGCAGACCGGCGAGCGCCTGCCGGTCATGGGGCTGGGCAGCTCGGCGACCTTCGCCAGGGCTGCCAGCGCCGAGGATGTCGGCGCACTGCGCGAGGTGCTCTCCATCCTCGTGGCGCAGGGCGGCAGGGTGGTGGACACCGCACCGGCCTACGGGGCGGCGGAGGAGACCGCCGGCCGGATCGCCCAGCAGCTGGGCATCGCGCAGCAGCTGTTCTGGGCCACCAAGCTGAACGTGGCGGTCGGCGGCAAGGCGAATCCCGCCAAGGCAAGGCAGCAGCTCGAGGCATCCTTCAGCCGCATCGGCCGTCCGGTGATCGATCTCGTCCAGGTGCACAACACGGGTGATATCGCCACCCAGCTGCCCATCCTGCGCGAGCTCAAGGAGGCAGGACGCGTGCGCTACATCGGCGTGACCGCCACCTTCCCCGACCACTATGGGGCGCTGCTCGAGGCGATGCGCAAGGAGCCGCTCGACTTCATCGGCACCGACTATGCCGTCGACAACCGTGCTGCCGAACAGCGCTTCCTGCCGCTGGCGCAGGAGCGCGGCATTGCGGTGATGGTCTATGCGCCCTTCGGTCGCACCCGGCTGTGGAAGCGCGTGGCCGGCCGCGAGCTGCCTGCCTGGGCAGCCGACTTCGGCGCTACCTCGTGGGCGCAGTTCTTCCTCAAGTTCGTGGCCAGCCATCCGGCGGTCACCGTCATCACGCCGGCCACCAGCCGCCCGGACAACATGCGCGACAACATGATGGCCATCCGCGGGGCACTGCCCGACGCAAAGCAGCGCCGGCGCATGATCGATCTGATCGAGGCCCTGCCCGCCGCCTGAGGTCCGTGCTCATGCGCTCCCGGCATGGGCAAACAACAAGAGCGTCTTTCACATGCCTCGATGCGCTCCCTAGAGTGCTGCCCTCATCCGTAGCGCAGCCGTGCTCCGAGGAGTGTCGCCATGAGCCGCATCGAGATCCAGACCATCGCCAGTGCAGCACCGGAAGCTGCAGCCCGGCTGCAGGCGGCCAGGCAGGCCAGCGGCTTCGTGCCGCACCTGCTGGGCGTGCTGGCCAACGCCCCCGTGGCCCTGGAGACCTACCAGACCGTCACCGCGATCAACGCCCGCGGCAGCCTCTCGGCCGAGGAGCGCGAGGTGGTGCAGATCGCGGCCGCCATCAGCAACGATTGCGGCTTCTGCGTGGCGGGGCATACCCGCATCGCCAAGGCAAGGCTCAGGATGGCCGCGGGCGATCTCGAAGGCCTGCGTGCGGATGGCGGGCTTGTCACGCCGCGGCTGGATGCACTGGCGGATTTCACCCGCGAGGTGATCCGCAGCCGCGGGCAGGTCAGCGATGCGGTGCTGCAGGCCTTCCTTGCCGCAGG
>JACFNV010000012.1:0-27878 GCA_019454675.1 Gammaproteobacteria bacterium
ACTCGCGACCTCAACCTTGGCAAGGTTGCGCTCTACCAACTGAGCTATTCCCGCCTTGCAAGAGCGCCATATGGTATCCGGGCGCACGCCGCTGTCAAGAAAGCTTTAGCGATTTCCCGCCCGCCCCGGCCAGGTGGCCCTGACATAGCCCACCATGGACCACAGCGTGATGACCGCAGCCACGATCAGCAGCGCGAAACCGATGTCGTAGACCGGCAGGCCCCGGAGGTCGTGCCGGTAGAGCATGGCCCCCAGGCCGATCATCTGCAGCGTGGTCTTGGCCTTGCCGATGCCCGATACCGCCACGCGACTGCGGGCACCGAGCTCCGCCATCCATTCGCGCAGGGCGGAAACCGCGATCTCGCGTCCGATGATGACCGCGGCCGCCAGCGCCACCGCCACCCGCGGATCGGCCTGGACGATGAGGATCAGCACCACCGCCACCATCAGCTTGTCGGCCACCGGGTCGAGGAAGGCGCCGAACTTGGATGTCTGGCCCAGGCGCCGTGCCAGGTAGCCATCCAGGAGGTCGGTCAGGCCGGCCAGGGTGAACACCAGGCAGGACAGCGGCCGCGACCAGTGCCCGGGCCAGTAAAAGACCATGGCCACCGCCGGGATGGCCGCGATACGCATCCAGGTCAGCGCCGTGGCGACATTAAGCTGCGGGTAATGGCGCGCATCGCCTGCCGTGTCGGTTTCGGGTGACATATTGGTTTCATTCTAGCCGCTCTGCACCTGCGGCGTGATCCCTCAGTCTGCGGCATCACCATGAAAGTGGCCATAGATGCGCTCGGCGAGCGGCCGGCTGATGCCCGGCGTGGCGGCAAGGTCATCGATGCCCGCGCGGGTGATGCCCTGCAGGCCGCCAAAGTGCTGCAGCAGCGCGCGCCGCCGTCGTGGGCCCAGCCCCGGAATCGCCTCCAGCGCCGAGCCCGCCTGCCGCCTGGCGCGCCGCTGGCGGTGCCCGCCGAGCGCAAAGCGGTGCGCCTCGTCGCGCAGGTATTGCAGCAGGTGCATGGCGGGCGTGTCGGTGGCCAGCCGCAGGGGCGCCTCCTCCCGCGGGCGGAAGATGCGGTCCGCCGAAGCACGCCGCCCTTCCCCCTTGGCGATGGAGAAGACCGGCAGGGAATTCAGGCCAAGCTCCTCGAGCACGTCGCTGACGCGGGACAGCTGGGCGCGCCCGCCGTCGATCAGCAGCAGGTCGGGGACGGTGGGCGCGGTGGCCTTGCCGCGGCCGAAGCGCCTGCCCACCGCTTCGGCCAGCGCGGCATAGTCGTCGCCGGCCGTCACCTCGCCGCGGATGTTGTAGCGCCGGTAGTCGGCCCGCGCCGGGCCGCTCGCGGTGAACACCACGCAGGAGGCCACGGTCTCCCCGCCCTGGGTATGGCTGATGTCGAAGCACTCCAGGCGTTGCGGCACCGCCGGCAGCGAGAGCGCCTCGGCCAGCTGTTCGTACTGCTCGGCCAGCGTCGCCGCCGCGGCGGCACGGCTGCGCGCTGCCTGCCGGGCATTGCCGAGCGCCATCTCGATCCAGCGCCGCCGCTTGCCGCGCACCCGCTGACGCAATGCCACCGGATGCCCCGCACGCTCGCCGAGCACCTCGCCGAGCGCATCGGCATCCTCCACTTCCGCCGAGAGCAGGATCTCCGGCGGCGGCGACTGCCCGAGGTAATGCTGGAGGACGAAGGCGGAGAGTACCTCCAGCGGCGGCGTGCCGGGCGCCGTGCGCGGAAACAGCGTGCGCGCACCCAGCACCCTGCCGCCGCGGATCATCAGCACCGCCACGCAATACTGGCCATGTTCCTCCGCCAACCCCAGCGCATCGAGATCGGTTTCCCCGCCGCCGTCGATCGATTGCTGCTGCTGGACATGGCGTATGGCGCTGATCTGGTCGCGGTAGCGCGCCGCCCGCTCGTAGTCCAGCCGCGCGGCACACGCCTCCATGCGCGTCACCAGGCCTGCGAGCACGGCCGTTCCCCGCCCCTCGATGAACTGGATGGCATCGTCCACGTCGCGGCGGTAATCCTCCGCATCGATCAGCCCGACGCAGGGCGCGGTGCAGCGCTGGATCTGGTATTGCAGGCAGGGGCGGCTGCGATTGGCGAAGAAGGAATCACTGCACTGGCGCACGCGGAACAGCTTCTGGATCTGCTGCAGGGTCTCGCGCACCGCGCCGGCGCTGGGGAAGGGCCCGAAGTAGCGGCCACCGCCGCGACGGCTGCCGCGGTGGAATTCGAAGCGGGGAAACTCCTGGTCGGTGCTGACGTGGATGTAGGGGTAGCTCTTGTCATCGCGCAGCACCACGTTGAAGCGCGGCTTGTGCTCCTTGATGAGGTTGTACTCGAGCAGCAGCGCCTCCTGCTCGGTACCGGTCACCGTCACGTCCATGCCCGCCACCGAGCGCAGCAGCAGGGTGGTCTTTGCATCATGCGGACGGCTGCCGAAATAGCTGCTGACGCGCCGCTGCAGGTCCTTCGCCTTGCCGACGTAGAGCACCTTGCCGGCGGCATCGAGCATGCGGTAGACCCCCGGCCGGTGGGTCAGCGTGCGCAGGAACCCCTCGGCGTCAAAGCTGCCCGGCATCGCTGCTGGCATCCATCGCATCCAGCCGGCCGCGGATGGTGCCGAACACCTCGCGGAACATGGCGGGCGTCAGGCGGCGGGTCTGGGTGTTGTAGCGGCTGCAATGGTAGCTGTCGAAGAGCTGCAGGCCGCCGGGCAGCTGGTGTTGGCTGCCATGGGCGAAGCGGGCCGCGGAAAGCTTGAGGCCGAGGGCGCGCAGGATGGCCCCGTGGGCAACGGTGCCGAGCGCAAGGACGATGCCGGCGGGTGGCAGCAGTGCCAGCTCCTCGCGCAGGTAATCGTTGCAGGTGTGCACCTCGCGGGTCAGCGGCTTGTTCTGCGGTGGCACGCAGCGCACGGCATTGGTGATGCGGCAGTCACGCAGGACCATGCCGTCATCCACGGCACGGCTCAGCGGCTGGCTGGCAAAGCCGAAGGCATGGAGCGTCTCGTACAGCAGGATGCCCGCATGGTCGCCGGTGAAGGCGCGGCCGCTGGCATTGGCACCATGCAGCCCGGGGGCCAGGCCGACGATGAGCAGGCGTGCCCGCGGATCGCCGAAGGATGGCACCGGATGCGCGTAGTAGCCCGGATACTTCCTGCGCACCTCATCGAGATAAGCGGCAAGGCGCGGACAGCGCCGGCAGTCGATGCTGAAGCTGGTGGCAGGCCGGCCGCTGGTCGTGCGTGCGCCCATCTCAGCCCCGGTCGGCAATCCGCATTGCCACCTCGAGCGCCTGCTCGTAGTTCAGCCGCGGGTCCACCTGGCTGCGGTAGGCGCGATGCAGGTCCTCCTCGGCAAGGCCGCGCGCACCGCCGATGCACTCGGTCACGTGGTCGCCGGTCAGTTCGAGGTGGACGCCACCGAGCTGCCCGCCCGCCTCGGCATGGATGCGGAAGGCGGCTTCCAGCTCCTCGAGGATGCGCTCGAAGCGCCGCGTCTTGATCCCGGAGTCCAGCACCTCGGTGTTGCCGTGCATCGGGTCGCAGATCCACAGCACGCTGGCGCCTGCCTCGCGCACCGCCCGGATCATCGGCGGCAGCAGCTGCCCGATGCGCTGCGCGCCCAGGCGATGGATGAAGCTCAGGCGCCCGGGCTCGTTGCCGGGGTTGAGCACCGCCGCCAGGCGGCACAGTTCGTCCGGTGTCGTGGCAGGGCCGATCTTGACGCTCACCGGATTGGCCACGCCGCGGAAGAACTCGACGTGGGCACCGTCGAGCGCGGCGGTGCGCGCACCGATCCAGGGATAGTGGGTGGTGAGGTCGTACCAGCGCCCGCGGTGCTTGAGGAAGCGGGTCTGCGCCTGCTCGTAATGCAGGTTCAACCCCTCGTGCGAAGCGTAGAAATCGATGCGTCGCGCGGCGTCGAGCTTCTGCCCGGTCACCGACTCGAAGAAAGCCAACGCATCGCTCACCCGCCGCACCAGCTGGCGGTAGCGATCGGCCATCGGCGAATGGCTGACGAAGTCGAGGTCCCAGCTCTCCAGCTGGTGGATATCGGCAAAGCCGCCATCGATGAGCCCGCGCACGAAATTGAGCGTGAGTGCGGCGCGCTCGTAGCCGCGCAGCATCAGAGCCGGGTCGGCGATGCGGTCCTCCGGGGTGAAGGCTGCGCGGTTGAAGAGATCGCCGCGATAGCAGGGCAGGCTCAGCCCGTCACGGGTCTCGGTATCCGCCGAGCGCGGCTTGGCGTACTGCCCTGCGATCCGCCCGACGCGCACCACCGGGCGCTTCAGGCCGGTGGCGATCACCACGCTCATCTGCAGCAGGATCTTCAGCTTCTGGACGACGTTGTCCGAGGTGCAGTCGGCAAAGGTCTCGGCGCAGTCGCCGCCCTGGAGCACGAAGGCCCTGCCCTGCTGCGCAAGCGCCAGCCGGGCCTTGAGCAGCTCGACCTCCCAGCTGGTGACCAGCGGCGGCAGGCGGGCGAGCTCGGCCAGCGTCGCGGCCAGCGCCCCGGCATCGGGGTAGTCCGGCATCTGGCTGAGCTTGCGGGCCTGCCAGCTGTCCGGGGTCCAGGCGGAAAGCGTTGCGTGAGCGTCCATGGGGTTGTCATTCTAGCGGCTTGCGCCCGGGTCGGTCCGCCCGCTCCTGCTATGATCCGGGGCCATGAAAGCCATGCTGACGACCCTGCTTGCCGGCCTGGCCTCGGTGTTGCTGCCGCTGGCCGCCGGGCAGGCACTGGCCGATGCCGGCGAGGCCAGCGCGGGCACCGCCCTGCGCCTGGAAATCCGCGGCGCCATCGGCCCGGCCACCAGCGATTACATCGTCCGCGGCATCGAGGCTGCGGAGGCCACTGGCGCCCGCCTGGTGATCATCGAGATGGACACGCCCGGCGGCCTGGATGCCGCCATGCGCGACATCAACAAGGCCATCCTCGCCTCCAGCGTCCCGGTGGCCACTTTCGTCAGCCCGGCCGGCTCGCGCGCGGCCAGCGCCGGCACCTACATCCTCTACGCCAGCCACCTGGCCGTCATGTCGCCGACCACCAACCTGGGAGCCGCCACCCCGGTGCAGATCGGCGGCGGCGATACCGGCGGCAGTCCGGCACCCGCAGCACCCGCCGACGGGGAAGAGCAGGCCACGCCATCCGGCTCGGCCATGGAACGCAAGGTAACCAATGACGCGGTGGCCTACATCCGTGGTCTCGCCACCCTGCGCCAGCGCAACGCCGACTGGGCGGAACGCGCGGTGCGCGAGGCGGTCAGCCTCACCGCCGAGGCTGCGCTGCAGGAGGGCGTCATCGACTTCATGGCGCCCGATGCCGCTGCGCTGCTTGCCACGGCACATGGGCGCAAGCTCGTGGCCGGCGGACAGGAAATCACCCTCGACACCCGCGCGCTGCAGGTCGTGCACCACGATCCGGACTGGCGCACCCGGCTGCTGGCAACCATCACCGATCCCAGCGTCGCCTACATGCTGCTGCTGGCGGGCATCTACGGGCTGGTGCTCGAGGGCTACAACCCGGGCAGCCTGCTGCCCGGCGTGGTCGGCGCCATCTGCCTGCTGCTTGCCCTCTTCGCCTTCCAGGTGCTGCCGGTCAACTTTACCGGCCTCGGCCTGATCGCCCTCGGCGTCATGCTGCTGGTGGCCGAGGCCCTGACACCGAGCTTCGGCGTGCTCGGCCTCGGCGGCATCGCCGCCTTCGTCTTCGGCTCGATCCTGCTGCTCGACAGCGAGGTGCCGGGCTTTACCATCTCGCGCGGCCTGATCGGCTCGTTTGGCGCGATCGCCGGCACCGGGCTCCTCGGCCTGATGCTGGTGCTGGCGCGCGTGCACCGGCGCCCGGTGGTCAGCGGGCGCGAGGCGCTGCTGGGCGCCACCGCCGAAGCGCTGGAAGACTTTGTCGATGGCGCGGGCACGGTGCTGGTCGAGGGAGAGCGCTGGACCGCCCGCTGCCGGCATGCCGTGCACAAGGGAGACGAGCTGCGCATCACCGGCATGCGTGGCCTGCTGCTCGACGCCGAACCACTGGATGCCGGGCACCCGCACCGCTGATCCGTTCCTATCCGGAGAACCGCCATGTCCCTGCTGATCGTCCCCGTCGTCCTGCTTGCGATGCTCCTCTTCAGCGGCATCAAGATCCTCAAGGAATACGAGCGTGGCGTCATCTTCACGCTCGGCCGCTTCACCAGCGTCAAGGGCCCCGGCCTGATCATCGTCATCCCCGGCATCCAGCAGATGATCCGGGTCGACCTGCGGGTCATCGTCTTCGACGTGCCGCCGCAGGATGTCATCTCGCGCGACAACGTCTCGGTGAAGGTCAATGCAGTGGTCTACTTCCGCATCGTCGACCCGGAGCGCTCGGTGATCCAGGTGGCCAATGTCTTCGAGGCCACCAGTCAGCTGGCGCAGACCACGCTGCGCTCGGTGCTCGGCCAGCACGAGCTCGACGAGATGCTGGCCGAGCGCGACAAGCTCAACCACGACATCCAGCGCATCCTCGACCGGCAGACCGATGCCTGGGGCATCAAGGTGTCCAACGTCGAGATCAAGCACATCGACCTCAACGAGAGCATGGTGCGCGCCATCGCGGCGCAGGCCGAGGCCGAGCGCTCGCGGCGCGCCAAGGTGATCCATGCCGAGGGCGAGAAGCAGGCCTCGCTGATGCTGGCCGAGGCGGCCCAGATGCTGGGTTCGCAGAGGCAGGCGCTGCAGCTGCGCTACCTGCAGACCCTCACCGAGATCGCCAAGGACCGCACCAACACCATCGTCTTCCCGGTGCCCATGGACATGATGGAAGCCTTCCTCGCGCACCGGCGGGAGGACTGAAGCCCGCGCGAGTCCCTCAACCGGCGCGCTTGGCCTCGCGCCAGTAGCGGTCCAGCTCCGCGGGCGCCAGCCCCGCCCAGGGCCGCCCGCCCTCGCCCACCCGCCGCTCGACATGCGCAAAGCGGCGCTCGAACTTGGCGTTGGCCAGGCGCAGCGCCTCCTCGGCATCCACCTGCGCATGCCGCGCCAGGTTCGTCACGGCAAACAGCAGGTCGCCGATCTCCTCGGCCAGGGCCGCGGGATCCGCAGCCATCGCCGCCTGCACCTCGGCAAGCTCCTCGTGGATCTTGTCCACCACGCCTGCCATGTCCGGCCAATCGAAGCCCACGGCAGCGGCACGGCGCCCCAGCTTGGTGGCACGGGCCAGCGCGGGCAGCGCCTTCGCCACCCCGTCCAGCGCCGCTCGCGTACCCCGCTCCTGCGCCTTGATGCCCTCCCAGTCCTGCCGCTGGCTCCCGGCGGCGGGCGACTGCGTGCCGCCGAACACATGGGGATGGCGCCGCACCAGCTTGTCGCTGATGCCGGCGGCGACCGAGCGGAAGTCGAACGCGCCGAGCTCCTCCGCCATGCGCGCATGGAACACCACCTGGAACAGCAGGTCGCCCAGCTCTTCGCGCAGCTGGCCCATGTCGCCCTGGTCGATGGCATCCGCCACCTCGTAGGCCTCCTCGATGGTGCAGGGCGCGATGCTGCGGAAGTCCTGTCCGCGGTCCCAGGGACAACCGTTCTGCGGGTCGCGCAGTTGCTCCATGACTTCTAGAAGATTATCTATTTCATTCATAATCATCTGATTTCAATATGTTTGCCAGCGCATGGAGCATCTGTGCCGTGGCTCCCCAGATGTACTGCTCCGCATAGCGATAGGCATAGACCGGCAGCTCGATGCCGCGCACGGCACGGGTGGATGTTTCCAGGTTGGCCGGATCGAGGATGAAATCCAGCGGCACCTCGAAGGCCTCGGCCACCTCATCGGCATCCGGGTGCAGTGGCAGGCCGGCGGGCAGGAAGCCGACCACGGGGGTGACCACGAAGCCGGTCACTATCGCCTGGGATGGCAGGTAGCCCGCCAGGGCCACCCGCCGCGCCTCGATGCCCAGCTCCTCGCCGGCCTCGCGCAGCGCGGTGGCCAGCGGCCCGGCATCACCCGGTTCGACCCGTCCACCGGGGAAACTCACCTGACCGGGATGATCGCGCAACTGCTCGGCGCGGCGCGTCAGCAGCACCGAGAGACAGCTGGCGTGCTCGATGATCGGCACCAGCACCGCGGCCGGCACCAGCGGGCCCGGATAGAGCGCTGCCGCCACCCCGGGCGGCAGCGCCGACAAGGCTTCCGCCCGGGGGTCCCGCGGCGCCTGCGAACCGTGCAGGCGGCGTGCAATGCGCAGTCTCGTGGTCACGCCGCCCGCAGCATCGCCTCAGCCCTTGATGCCGCCGCGGGTGAGGTCCATGGCATCCAGCAGGCGATCAAGCTCGGCCTCGGTCAGGTCGGTCTCCGCGCGCGCCACTTCGCGGATCGGCCGACCCTCGGCGTAGGCCTTCTTCGCGATCGCCGCACCCTTCTCGTAGCCGATGACCGGGTTCATGGCGGTCACCAGGATGGGATTGCGATCCAGTGCCTCGGCCAGCTTGGCCTCGTTGACCGTGAAGCCGGCGATGGCCTTGTCGGCCAGCACGCGGCTGGCATTGGCAAGGAGGCTCGCGCTCTGCAGCAGGTTGTAGGCGATGACCGGCAGCATGACGTTGAGCTGGAAGTTGCCCGCCTGGCCGGCGATCGCCACGGTCTGGTCGTTGCCCATCACCTGCGCCGCCACCATGGCCACGGCCTCCGGGATCACCGGATTGACCTTGCCCGGCATGATGCTGCTGCCGGGCTGCAACGCCGGCAGCTGGATCTCGCCGAGCCCGGCCAGCGGACCGCTGTTCATCCAGCGCAGGTCGTTGGCGATCTTCATCAGCGAGACCGCCAGTACCCGCAGCTGCCCGGACAGCTCCACCGCGGTGTCCTGGGTGCTGAGCGACTCGAAGCAGTTCTCCGACGGCCGGAAGGCGACGCCGGTGCTTTCTCCAAGCAATACAGCCACCTTGGCGCCGAACTTCGGGTGGGCGTTGATGCCGGTGCCGACCGCGGTGCCGCCCTGGGCCAGCCGCCCGAGGCGCTGCAGGCACTCGCCGAGGCGCGCGCGTGCATGGCCGATCTGGCAGGCCCAGCCGGAGAGCTCCTGGCCCAGGCGCACCGGCATGGCATCCATGAGATGGGTGCGCCCGGTCTTCACCACGCCATCGGTTGCCGCCGCCTTGGCTTCCAGCACCTCCTGCAGGTGCGCCAGCGCCGGCAGCAGCTCCTCGCTCACCAGCAGCGCGGCACTGACATGGATGGCGGTGGGGATGACGTCGTTGCTGCTCTGGCCCATGTTGACGTCGTCGTTGGGATGGATGGTGGTGCCCTGCCGGCTGGCCAGGTGGGCGATCACCTCGTTGGCGTTCATGTTCGAGCTGGTGCCCGAGCCGGTCTGGAAGACATCGATGGGGAAGTGCTCGTCGAACTTGCCGTCCGCCACCTCGAGCGCCGCGGCCTGGATGGCGCGGGCCTTGGCGGTCGGCAGCAGGCCGAGCTCGCCGTTGGCGCCGGCCGCCGCCCACTTGACCAGCCCCAGTGCGCGGATGAAGGCACGCGGCATCGGCAGCCCGCTGATCGGGAAGTTGTTGACCGCACGCTGGGTCTGCGCGCCCCACAGCGCCTTTTCCGGCACCTGCAGCTCGCCCATGCTGTCGTGCTCGACCCGGTAACCCTTGTCCGCCATTGATCGCTCCTGGATTGCAGGCCGCCCGGGCCAGCCGATGCAGGCGGGAGCGGGCCTTGGTGTATGATTCCGGCCGCGAAGTATAGGTCCTTTCCGGCTCGGGCGGCATGAACGAACAACTGGCTCTGACAGCAATTTCACCCCTCGATGGCCGCTACGCCGCCAAGCTGGACGGCTGCCGCGAGCTGTTCGGCGAACAGGGGCTCATCAAACGCCGCCTGCTGGTGGAGGTGCGCTGGCTGCAGTTCCTCGCCAAGCACGGCGGGCTTGCCGACTTTCCGACCGTATCGCCGGTCGTGCATGACTGGCTGGACCGCCTCGTGGAGGGCTTCGGCTACCAGGAGGCCAGCCGGGTAAAGGCCATCGAGAAGACCACCAACCACGACGTCAAGGCGGTGGAGTACTTCATCGGCGAGCAGCTGGGCGAGGACCCCGAGCTGGTGCGCCTGCGGCCCTTCATCCACTTTGCCTGCACCTCGGAAGACATCAACAACGTGGCCTATGCGCTGATCCTGCGCAATGCCCGCGACGAGCACATCGTGCCGGCGCTGCGCAGCCTGATCGGCCGCCTGCGCAGCATGGCGCGTGCCAGCGCCGGGCTGCCCATGCTCTCGCGCACCCATGGCCAGCCGGCAAGCCCGACCACGCTCGGCAAGGAGCTGGCCAATTTCGCCTGGCGCCTGCAGCGCCAGCTGGCCCTCTTCGAGGCGGTGCCGATGCTGGCCAAGCTCAACGGTGCGGTCGGCAACTTCAACGCCCACGCCGTCGCCTACCCGGAGGTCGACTGGCCGGCGCTGTCGCACGACTTCCTCGCCTCGCTGGGCCTGGAGGCCAGCCCCTTCACCACCCAGATCGAGCCGCACGACTGGATGGCCGAATACTTCGATGCGCTGGCACGCATCAACACCATCCTCATCGATGCCGCCCGCGATTTCTGGGGCTATATATCCATCGGCTATTTCCGCCAGCGCGCGCAGGCCAACGAGGTCGGCTCCTCGACGATGCCGCACAAGGTCAACCCGATCGACTTCGAAAATGCCGAGGGCAACCTGGGCATCGCCAATGCCCTGCTGCAACATCTGGCCGCCAAGCTGCCGGTGTCGCGCTGGCAGCGTGATCTTTCCGACTCCACCGTGCTGCGCAACGTGGGCGTGGCCATCGCCCATGGCCTGCTGGCCTGGCAGGCGCTGGCCACCGGCCTCAACAAGCTCGATGCCGATCCCGCCCGCCTGCTGGCGGATCTCGAGACCAACTGGGAAGTCCTCACCGAGGCCGTGCAGACGGTGCTGCGCAAGCACGGCTACGGCGATGCCTACGAACAGCTGAAGGCATTGAGCCGCGGCCGCCGGCTGCGCCCCGACGACCTGCACGCCTTCATCAGCGGGCTGGACCTGCCACGTGCCGAGCGCGAGGCACTGCTCCGGCTCACCCCGACCAGCTACACCGGGCTCGCCGAGCAGCTGGTGGCCCGGCTCGACAAGCCGGGCTGAGGGCACCATCCGTCCCGAACTGTGATGCCGTTGGCAATCCCGCGGCAGGCCGGGCCATAGACTGTGGGCCAGGACGGGATTGATGTGCACATGCAAGCCGAACGCGCCAACACGCATCGCTGGATCCTCGCCTCGATGGAGGAAACACGGGCTGCCGCGATAGCCATCGCCGCTACCGCAAAGCGTTCGCTGGCGATCCTGACACCCGATCTCGAGCCCGATGTCTACGAGCACGAGAACTTCCTCGACGTCGCCAAGCGGCTGGTGCTTGCCAGGCCCTATGCGCGCATCCAGGTGCTGGTCAGCGAACCGGCGCGCGCCATCCGCAATGGCAACCGTTTCGTCGGCGTGGCACGGCGCCTGAACAGCCGCATCGAGCTGCGCAACATTCCCGAACAGCACCGCGGCATCCGCGAGGCCTTCCTCATCGCGGACGACTCGGCGCTGCTCTATCGCGTCGACGCCAGCCGCTGGGAGGGCATCGCCGACAGCTGCGACCCGCTGGTGACGCAGCGCTATCGCGAACTCTTCGATTCCCTCTGGGAACTCTCCGGGCCCGAAGCCGAGGCGCACGCACTGCAGGCCTGAACCCGGCGCAGGGCTGCTGGCCTAGAATGCCGGCATGGGCGCTCGCGAGCTGGTCATTGTCGGCATCTCCGGCGGCGTGGATTCCGCCGTGGCCGCGCTGCTGCTGCTGCAGGCGGGGTTCGAGGTGCAGGGCCTGCACATGACCAACTGGGAGGATGACGCCGCCCATTGCACGGCTGCAGCGGACTTCCAGGCGGCGCGCAGGGCCTGCGAGGAACTGGGCATCCCCCTGCACCGGGCCAACTTCAGCGCCGCCTACCGCGAGCAGGTGTTCGCCGACTTCCTTGCCGAATACCGCGCCGGGCGCACCCCCAACCCGGACGTGCTGTGCAACCGGCACATCAAGTTCGGCGCCTTCCTCGAACACGCGCGCCGGCTGGGCGCCAGCCGCATCGCCACCGGCCACTACGCGCGCCTCGAGGCCAACGCCGCGGTGCGCCTGCTCAAGGCGGTGGACGAGCACAAGGACCAGACCTACTTTCTCCATGCCGTCCCGGGGACGGCGCTGCGCCATGCGCTGTTTCCGCTGGGCGGGCTGCACAAGCACGAGGTGCGGGCCATGGCTGCGGCAGCGGGCCTGCCCAATTACGACCGCCCCGACAGTACCGGCATCTGTTTCATCGGCGAACGGCCCTTCCGCGAGTTCCTCGGCCAGTACCTCGGCAGCGAGCCGGGGCCGATCCTCGACGCGGGGGGCCGCGAGCTCGGCCGCCACCAGGGCATCGCCTACTACACCCCCGGCCAGCGCACGGGCCTCGGCATCGGCGGCAGCACGGAGGGGAGCGGCGACCCCTGGTACGTGGCGGCCAAGCGGCCCGCCGAACGCGCGCTGGTGGTGGTCCAGGGACGCGGGCATCCGCTGCTGTGGTCGAGACGGGTGCACACCGGCCCGCCATGCTGGATCGATGCCGTGCCGGCCGGGCTGGAGAACGTCGGCGGCTGGCGCTGCGAGGTACGACTGCGCCACCGGCATCGCCCGGCGCCGGCCAGCGTATGGCGGGACGACGGGGACGGCGGCCTCCGGATCTGCTTCGACGAGCCGCAGTGGGCCGCAGCCCCCGGCCAGTATGCGGTTTTCTACGATGCCGATGCCTGCCTCGGCGGCGCCGTCATCGCGGCGGCAACCAGCCTGGCGGACGCGGGGGAGCCCTCCGGCTGAGCACAGCGGCTGGCGCGATCCGCTATAATATCCTGCTGTCGCGATGGTCTTCCGCCCGGCCAGCGCCGCTTCGGCCGCATGCATTGCCAGGGCGATACCCGGATTGCGGGGCGACTCGTCCCCCGCCCGTCTTTGCCGATCTGAACTAGGGAGAAATCTCATGGCGCGTGCCATTGATGCGAAAGCCACCCTCGAGGTGGGCGGAACCCGGTATCACTACTTCCGCCTCGACGCCGTCAAGGAAGGCCATGTGGCCCGCCTGCCCTACTCGCTGAAGATCCTGCTGGAGAACCTGCTCCGCCACCATGCGGATGGCGAGGTCGACGATGCCGACATCAGCGCACTTGCCAACTGGGACCCCAGGGCGGAACCCCGGCACGAGATCGCCTTCACCCCGGCACGCGTCATCCTGCAGGACTTCACCGGTGTCCCCGCGGTGGTCGACCTCGCCGCCATGCGCGATGCCATCGTCGAACTGGGTGGTGATCCGGAGAGCATCAACCCGTTGTCGCCCGCCGAGCTGGTGATCGACCACTCGGTACAGGTGGACTTCTACGGCAGCAAGGATGCCCTGTCGCGCAACATCGCCAGGGAGTTCGAGCGCAACACCGAACGCTACTCCTTCCTGCGCTGGGGCCAGAACGCCTTCCACAATTTCCGGGTGGTGCCGCCGAATACCGGCATCGTCCACCAGGTCAACATCGAGCACCTGGCACGCGTGGTCTTCGACGTCGAGCGCGATGGCAAGCACTTCGCCTATCCGGATACCCTGGTCGGCACCGACTCGCACACCACCATGGTCAACGGCCTCGGCGTGCTCGGCTGGGGCGTGGGCGGCATCGAGGCCGAGGCGGCCATGCTCGGCCAGCCCGCCACCATGCTGATCCCGCAGGTGATCGGCGTGAAGCTCAGCGGCAGCCTGCGCGAGGGCGCCACCGCCACCGACCTGGTGCTCACCCTCACCGACCTGCTGCGCAAGAAGGGCGTGGTCGGCAAGTTCGTCGAGTTCTTCGGCGACGGCCTGAGCAACCTGCCACTGGCCAACCGCGCCACGCTCGGCAACATGTCACCCGAGTTCGGCAGCACCTGCGCCATCTTCCCGATCGACCGCGAGACGCTGCGCTACCTCGAGCTGACCGGCCGCGATGCCCAGCAGGTGGCGCTGGTCGAGGCCTACGCCCGCGCCCAGGGCCTGTGGCGCGAGGATGGCCAGGAGGCACCGCTCTACAGCGATGTCCTCGAACTGGACCTCGGCAGCATCGAGCCGACGCTCGCCGGGCCGCGCCGTCCGCACGACCGCCTGCCGCTGGCCACCGTCAGCGAAGCCTACCGCCGCCAGGTTGCCGAGATGACGGCCAGCCGCAAGGGCGAAGGCAAGGCCCGCATCGATCGCCATGGCGCTGCCTTCGATCTCGCCGATGGCGCGGTGCTCATCGCCGCCATCACCAGCTGCACCAACACCTCCAACCCCTCGGTCATGGTCGCCGCCGGGCTGCTCGCCCGCAAGGCACGCGAGCGCGGCCTCTCGGTCAGGCCCTGGGTGAAGACCAGCCTGGCCCCTGGCTCGCGCGTGGTCACCGACTACCTCGAGAAGGCGGGGCTGCTCTCCGATCTCGATGCGCTCGGCTTCAACGTCGTCGGCTACGGCTGCACCACCTGCATCGGCAATTCGGGCCCGGTCGACGACGACATCGCCGATGCGGTGAAGGCCAACAATCTCGTCGGCTGCGCGGTGCTCTCGGGCAACCGCAACTTCGAGGGCCGCATCCACGCGCTGGTGCGCATGAACTACCTCGCCTCCCCGCCGCTGGTGGTGGCCTACGCGCTGGCGGGCTCGATGAACATCGACCTCAGCAGCGAGCCGCTCGGCACCGGGCGCGATGGCAAGCCGGTATACCTGCGCGATGTCTGGCCCACGCAGCACGAGATCGCCGCGATGGTGGAGCGCAGCCTGGACTCCGGCATGTTCCGCTCGAGCTATGCCAGCGTGTTTGCCGGCGATGCCAACTGGCAGAAGATCCCCACCCCGACCGGCGAGCTCTACACCTGGGACGAGGACTCCACCTACGTCCGCAACCCGCCCTACTTCGTCGGCATGTCGCGCCAGCCCGCGCCGGTCGCCGACATCACGGGGGCACGGGCGCTGGCGCTGCTGGGCGACTCGGTCACCACCGACCACATCTCGCCCGCCGGCTCCATCGCTCCCGACAGCCCGGCGGGGCGCTACCTGGTGGAGCATGGCGTGCAGCCGCGGGACTTCAACTCCTACGGCTCGCGGCGCGGCAACCACGAAGTGATGATCCGCGGCACCTTTGCCAACATCCGGCTGCGCAACCAGCTGGTACCGGGCGTGGAAGGCGGCTTCACGCTGCACATGCCCGACAACCAGCAAATGAGCATCTACGATGCTTCCATGCGCTACCAGGCCGATGGCGTGCCGCTGCTGATCATCGCCGGCAAGGAGTATGGCAGCGGCTCCTCGCGTGACTGGGCCGCCAAGGGCACCGTCCTGCTGGGCGTCAAGGCGGTGATCGCCGAGAGCTACGAGCGCATCCACCGCTCCAACCTCATCGGCATGGGCGTGCTGCCGCTGCAGTTCGTCGACGGCCAGAATGCGCAGAGCCTGGGCCTGAGCGGCCGCGAGCGCTTCGCCATCACCGGCCTCGAGGGCGGCTCGGCCGATGTGGTCGACGTCACGGCCACCGCCGACGACGGCAAGTCCATCCGCTTCAAGGCACGGGTACGCATCGATACGCCGCGCGAGCGCGAGTACTACGAGCACGGCGGCATCCTGCAGTACGTGCTGCGCCAGATCGCCGCCGGCGCCGCGCAGCGGAGCTGAACCGCCGCCGGCAATCGCCGACGCATGCGCAAGGGGCGGGATCCACGCGGATCCCGCCCCTTTTCCACGCAGGGGAGTCATCGCCGCCATGACCGGGCTGATCGACATCGGCGCCAACCTCACGCACGACTCCTTCGACCATGACCGTGCCGAGGTACTGGCACGCGCAGCGGCAGCCGGCGTCACGCGCCTGATCATCACGGGAGCCACTGCCAGCGCCAGCCTCGAAGCGCTGGAGCTGGCGCGGAGCATACCCGGCAGGCTCTATGCCACCGCCGGCGTGCATCCGCATCATGCGCTCGATTTCGGCCCGCAGACGATCCCCCGGCTGGCGGAACTCGCTGCCTGCGCCGAGGTGGTGGCCATCGGCGAATGCGGCCTCGACTACTTCCGCGACTTCTCGCCCAGGCCCGCGCAACGCGATGCCTTCGAACGCCAGCTCGAGCTGGCGGCGAGCAGCGGCAAGCCGGTATTCCTCCACCAGCGCGATGCCCATGACGACTTCCTCGCCATGCTGCGCGAGCATCGCGCTGCGCTGGCGGGTGGCGTGGCCCACTGCTTCACCGGCAGCCGCGGGCAGATGGAGGCCTACCTCGAGCTTGGCCTGTACATCGGCATCACCGGATGGATCTGCGACGACCTGCGTGGCGCCAGCCTGCGCGAGGCGGTGCCCGCCCTGCCGCTGGATCGCGTGATGGTGGAAACGGACGCGCCCTACCTGCTGCCGCGCCAGCTGGCGAAGGCCAGCCGCAACCGGCGCAACGAGCCGGCGAACCTGCCGCTGGTGGTGGACACGCTGGCCATGTACATGGATGTTGCGGCGGCAGAGCTGGCCGTTGCTGCCACCCGCAATACGGAAGCCCTCTTCCGGCTACCGCCCGGTACGGAACCCGGCCTCAGCGCCCGGGGCTGAGCACCGCGCCGGAAAGCCGCGACCAGGCGCTGGCCAGCAGATCGGCCGGCACCTCGTCGCAGGATCCCGCCATCTCGCCCAGCTCGACGAGCAGGCTGTCGAGCATCACCACGTTGGGCGGATAGCCCTTGCTGAAGCTGGCGCTCGAGGTGAAGGCCACCACGGCGCGTACCGGCACCTCGGGCACCAGGCGGCGCACGGCGGCCATGCGATCGTAGAGCGCCGGCAGCGGGTTGGCGAAGGTGGAGCGGCGGCTGTGGTCCAGCACCGTCCATTCCTGCATGGCCTCGCTGCCGAACACATGGCCCGTGATGTCGCGCAGGTCCAGCACGATGAGGCCGCGGCGGGTCAGCAGGACATGTTCCATGTGGATATAGCCACCCTCGACATGCGGGATCAGCACGGCGGACAGCAGGGCATCGCTGGCCTGCTTCAGCCGCGCCGGGATGCTGCGCGAGCGGCGTCGGCGCAGGTACCACCAGGTTCCCGCACCGGCCAGCACCAGCAGGCCCAGCACGCCGAGCGCGACGACCAGGGGCAGCTGCCCGGCCGCCGCCAACCCGCCTTCACCCATGCGCGTCCCACCCCGCCAGCTGTCCGGCCAGCTCGGCCAGCTCCGGCCGGATGGTTGCAAAGTGCGACGGCAGCTCGAGCAGCCCGGCCAGCTCGGCAGGCGGCTCGACGTGGATGCCAAGCAGCGGCTCGACGATGGTGTCGAACTTGGCCGGATGCGCCGTGGCCACGGCGATCCAGTGGCGATTGCTGCGCTCGGTCGCCGGCAGATGGCGATAGGCATGGAGTGCCGTTGCCGTATGCGGGCAGAACACCGAGCCATTGCGCCGGTATTCGTCGCGAATGGTGGCGCGGATGTCCTCGTCGCTGACGGCCATGGCGCTGACTTCCTCGCGCAGGCGCTCGACCTGCCCCTCGCACAGGTCGCGCAGGCGCTCCATGTTGCTCGGGTTGCCCACGTCCATCGCCGAGGCCAGCGTGGGCACCGTCGGGCGCGGCAGCCACTGGCCCGTGGCGAGGAAATCGCCGATCGTGGTGTTGGCATTGGTCGCCAGCACGATGCGGTCGATGGGCAGCCCGGCATGGCGTGCCCAGACGCAGGCAAAGGCGTTGCCGAGGTTGCCGGTGGGAATGATGAAGCTGGCACGCTCGCCGCTGCGCCGGTAATGCTCGAGGCTGGTCCTGGCGTAATAGGCGGCCTGCGGCAGCAGGCGCCCGACGTTGATGCTGTTCGCCGAGCAGAGCCGGTAGCCGCCGGCAAGCCCGGCATCGGCGAAGGCGGCCTTCACCAGCCGCTGGCAGTCGTCGAACGCGCCTTCCACCGCCAGCGAAAGCACGTTGCCGTCCCAGCAGGTCAGCTGATGCTGCTGGCGTGTGGATACGCGGCCGGCGGGGAAAAGAACAACCACCCGCAAGCCGGGGCGCCGGTGGAAGGCCGCCGCCACCGCACCGCCGGTGTCGCCCGAGGTGGCTACCAGGATGGTGGCGGGCGGACCCGCGTGACGGTCGTCGCGGAGGATGCGTGCCATCGTCGCGGCAAGGAAGCGCGCACCCACATCCTTGAAGGCGGCAGTCGGGCCGTGGAAGAGTTCGAGCACCGAGAGGCCCGATTCCAGCGCCCGCACCGGTACGGGGAAGTTCAGCGCGTCGTGGCAGATGTCCACAAGCTGCGGGCCAAGGCTCGAGCCCGCGACGAACGCTTGCAGGAACCTCGTGGCGACCTCGGCAAGGCTTTCGCAACCGTCAAAGTCGGCGATGCTGAATGTCGGCAGGCTGGAGGGCACGTACAGCCCGCCGTCGGGCGCCGTGCCGCTCATGATGGCCTCTTCGATGCGCACGGCGGGCCCGCCGCGGGTGCTGCGGTACTCCATGGGCCTATCTCACCGGGCCAAGATAGGAGGCCAGGCGCAGGATGTCGGCAAAGACCCCCGCCGCGGTGACCGCGGGCCCTGCACCCGGCCCCTGGACCACCAGCGGATTGGCGCTGTAGCGACGCGTCTCGTAGCGGATGATGTTGTCGGTCAGGTTCATGTGGGCGAAGGGGTGATCCGCCGGCACCGCCTCCAGGCGCACCGTGGCCTCCCCCTTGTGGGTCAGGCGGCCGACATAGCGCAGCACCCTGCCACCACGCCGGGCTGTTTCCAGGCGCTCGAGCATGGCGGCATCATGCCTTGCCAGCCCATCGAGGAACGCATCCACGCCGAGGCCGGTCATCCCCGATGGCACCAGCGTTTCCACCTGCAGGTCCTTCATTTCCAGCCGCAGGCCGATCTCGCGGCCGAGGATGATCAGCTTGCGGGCGAAGTCCATGCCGGAGAGGTCATCACGGGGATCCGGCTCGGTGTAGCCTTTCTCGCGGGCCTCGCGCACGATGGCCGAAAAGGGGCGCGTGCCGTCGAAGACATTGAAGAGGTAGGCCAGCGTGCCCGAGAGAATGCCTTCGATGCTGATGACCTCGTCCCCGGTGCGCTTGAGGTCGCGCAGGGTGCCGATGACCGGCAGCGCCGCACCCACCGTGGTTTCATAGAGGAAGTGGGTGTTGTGCCGGCGGCATTCGGCGAACAACTCATCGTAGGCAGCCAGCGTGCCGCTGTGGGCCTTCTTGTTCGGCGTCACCACGTGGATGCCTGTCCGCAGCCAGTCGATGTAGCGATTGGCCACCTCCTGGCTCGCGCTGCAGTCGACGACCGCTGCATGCGGAATGTGGTCCGGCTGGATGTGGCGCCGGAAGCGTTCCCAGTCCAGCGGCTCCATGGCTTCGTCCTGCAGGACCGCCCGCCAGTCCCGCAGGTCGACCGCACGCTCGGCGAGGAACATGCGGCTCGAGGTGGCGATGGCACGCACCCGCAGGTCGAGCCCGAACTCGCGCCGCAGCTGCTCGGCCTGCTCGGCCATCTGCCCCAGCAGCGTGCCGCCCACGTTGCCCGGCCCGACAAGCCCGATGGAGATCGTCTTCGACGACAGGTAGAAACCCGAATGGGCCGCGCGCAGCGCACGGGTGACATCGCGCTTGTCGATGACTGCCGAGATGTTGCGCTCGGAGGAGCCCTGCGCAATGGCGCGCACGTTGATGCCGGCATTGCCCAGTGTGCCGAGGAACCTCGCGGCAATGCCGGGCAGGCCCGCCATGCCGTCGCCGACCACCGCGATGATGCTGCAGTCGGTCTTCACGTCCACGCTGTGCACCTGGCCCTGCTGCAGCTCGAGCGCAAAGGCATCGCGCACCACGTCGGCGACGCGCAGCGCATGGCGCGAAGGCACGGCGAAGCAGATGGAGTGCTCGGAACTCGCCTGCGAGATCAGGATCACCGAGATATCCGCATGGCGCAGCGCGCTGAACAGGCGATCCGCCGTGCCGGGGACGCCGATCATGCCGGCGCCCTCCAGGTTGACCAGGGCGACGTCATCGATCGAGGTCACGCCCTTGATGTGGTCGCTGTGCACCTGGGCCGGTGGCCCGATGCGCGAACCCGGCGCCGGGGCATTGAAGGTGTTGCGGATGTACACCGGGATCGAGTGCCGGACCGCCGGCGCCATGGTCTGCGGATGGAGCACCTTGGCGCCGAAATAGGCAAGCTCCATGGCCTCGCTGTACGAAAGCTCCGGGATGATGGCCGCCTCCGGGACGCGCCCCGGGTCCGCGCTCATCACGCCATCCACGTCGGTCCAGATGGTGATCCTGCGCGCATCGAGCAATGCGGCGATGATGGCCGCCGAATGATCGCTGCCGTTGCGCCCGAGCGTGGTGTAAAGACCCGAGGTCTCCGAGGCGATATAGCCGGTGATGATGGCGATGCCATGCTGGAGGTCGCCCAGCAGGCGGCTGGCGCGTTGCCTGCACTCCGCCCATTGCACCGCAGGCCCGAGCTCGCCGTGCTCGATCACGATCACCTGGCGGGCATCGACCCAGCGCACCTGGCGGGCATCCCCGGCCTGCCGGCAACGCTCGCCGAGGTAGGCAGCCAGCAGCCGCGACGACCACAGCTCGCCGAAGCCCGCGATCAGGTCGCGGCTGCGATCGGCCGCGGCGCGCACCAGCGAAATGGCATGGAGCACATCATGCGCATCGGAGAGATCGGCATCGAAGGCGGCGAGCACCGGGCCCAGCGACGGCTCGGTCAACAGGGCCTGCGCCGCGGCCCGGTAGCGGTCCGCCAGCACCTGCAGGCCCGGGCCGATGGCATCCGCGGACTTCTCCGCCCCAGCCACCAGCGACAGCAGGGTATCGGTCATCTTGGCCATGGCCGAGACCACCACGGCCTGCCGGTCACCCTCCTCCGCCAGGAGGATATCGCCCACGCGCCGGAAGCAGTCGGCATCGGCCAGGCTGCTGCCGCCAAACTTGTGAACCATCCAGTCGTTGTCTGCCATGTCGCTCATCCAGCCCGGTGCCGGAAGCCTATGCCGGCGGTACGTGCAAAGCCTGTAATGATAACCGGTTCAGGGGCGGCGTAGAACGCGGGAGACGTTGCAAAGGAGGCAATTCCTGCCAGACTAGCCGCCGGCAATCCGGGTCTGGAACCAGCAGCAGATGCCAAGGATTTTCATCGCCGGTGACGAGCAGCCGCGGGCGCGCAATGACGCCGAGAAGTCGGTGGTGCACCCGATCGACCGCCAGACCGTCATCCGCAGCTTCAGCGACTCCACCTACCCCGAACTGCTGGACATCGAGCGCCAGGCCAGGGGCTTTTTCGCCTGGGGGCTGGCGCCGCGGATGGAGCATATAGAAAACTGGTTCCGCATGACCCGGGGGGATTTCATCCTCATGGGCTGGAAAGGCACCTTCCGCTATTGCGCCAAGGTGCTGGGGCGCTACCAGAACGAGCGCGCGGCACGCGCCATCTGGGGCGAGGAGACGGCTGCGGAAGACCTGCGCGAGTACCTGTTCTTCCTCAGCGAACCCATCGCCCTCGGCCAGCCCTACGCCATGCTGGAGCCCTACCTGCCGACCGAGATCGGCGAATTCACCCACATCGATGACGATATCGTGCAGCGCATGGTGGCCGATTTCGGTTCGGTGGAACGCTGCATCCGCAGGCAGCTGCTCAGCGATGCCGTGGGCGGCCCCATCCTCGATGTAAGCGGCATCATCCAGCTCTCCGAGCGCGAGCTGCTGCGCCTGCAGGCCTTCGAACCCGACAGCGGCAAGAGCGCGAGGCGCCAGCTCATCGAGGACATCATCCGCCGGCGCGGGCAGCCGGGCTTTCGCCAGCAGCTGCTGGCCGCCTATGACTTCCGCTGCGCGATCAGCAACTCCAACGCACTGGATGTACTGGAGGCGGCCTATATCAGTCCCTACCGCGGCACACAGACCCACCATCCCTCCAACGGGCTGCTGCTCCGGGCAGACCTGCACACCCTCTTCGATCTCGGCAAGCTGGCCGTGGACACGCAGCAGATGACGGTACTGATCGCGGACGACCTGCTCGATGGCAACTACCGGCTGCTGGCGGGCCGTCCCCTGCGACTGCCGCAGAATCCCGAACTGCGGCCCGGCAACGACGGGCTCGACCTGCATCGCCGACTGGCCGGACTGTAGCGCCGGCTGCATTCATGAATTCAGATCATGATAATGATACAAAATGTTATTTATAAAGAAAATTTACCATGCACATGACTCGTGAAGAATTCCTTGCCTGGCCGCGCAAGGCCATCACCCTGCTCGGCATGTCGGGGATCGGCAAGACCACCCTGGCCAACAGGCTGCCGCGCAGCCGGTGGTTCCATTACTCGGGGGATTACCGCATCGGCACCAAATACCTCGAGGAGCCGATCCTCGACAACATCAAGCGCCAGGCCATGAAGGTCGACTTCCTGCGCAAGCTCCTGCTCAACGATTCCATCTACATCGCCAGCAACATCTCGGTCCACAACCTCGAGCCCATCGCCACCTTTCTCGGCAAGGTGGGCAGGCCCGAGCTCGGCGGGCTGCCCCTGCAGGAATTCCGCCGGCGCCAGGAACTGCACCGCGACGCCGAGCTCCATGCCATGTGCGATGTCGCCGAGTTCATCGACAAGGCGCATGAAATCTACGGCTACGATCACTTCCTGAACGACGCCGGCGGCAGCATCTGCGAGATCGATGACCCGGCCATGTGGCGGGTGCTGGCCGACCACACGCTGATCCTCTACCTGCGAGCGGACGCCGCCATGGAGGAGCAGCTGGTCCACCGCTCGATCAGCGACCCCAAGCCGCTGTACTACAACCAGACCTTCTTCGAGCGCAAGCTGGTGGAATACCTCCAGCGTGAGGGGCTGTCGGCTGCCGAGCAGATCGACCCGGACCGCTTCATGCGCTGGATTTTTCCCGAGCTGCTCAAGCATCGCCGCCCGCTGTACCAGCACTACGCAGACCGCTTCGGCTACACCATCGACGCACGGGAGCTCGAGCGCATTTCCGATGAAACCGGCTTTCTCGAGCTGGTGGCCAGCGCCATCGACCGCAAGGGACGCAAGCCATGAGCCTGGCGCCACCAGCCACCCCGGCAGCCACCGGCCCAGGGCATCCCGCCTGATCGGGAGCGGGTCGCACCATGGGCATCTACCGGCATCACGTATTGCCCTGGCTGATCGACCGCGGGATGCGCAACGCGGCCATGACCCGCTACCGCAGGCCCATCCCCGCACAGGCGACGGGCCGCGTCCTGGAGCTCGGCGTCGGTGCGGGTCTGAACCTTCCCCACTACGGCCCGGATGTCACCCGGCTGTTCGCGCTCGAGCCGGCCGGGAGCCTGCTCGGCAAGGCCGCAGCGCTGGCCGGGATCCTCCCCTTCCCGGTCACCCTGCTCGGCAGCGGCGCGGAAGCCATCCCGCTGGAGACCGGCAGCATCGACACGGTGGTGACGACCTGGACGCTGTGCTCGGTAGGCAACCTCGAGGCGGGGCTGGCCGAGGTACGCCGCGTGCTCAGGCCGGATGGACAACTGCTGTTCCTCGAGCATGGCCGCTCGCCCGACCCAGGGGTCGCCAGACGTCAGGATCGGCTGGAGCCCGCGATACACCTGGTTGCCGGCTGTCACCCGAACCGCAGCATCGACACCGCCATCGAGCAGGCGGGCTTCCGTTTCGCCAGCATCGAGCGCCAATACCTCAAGGGCCCGCGCTTCATCGCCTACCACTTCACGGGGGTCGCCAAGCCCCGCTGACTCCTGCCGGGAGAGCCCGGGAGGCGGGTGATGGCACGTGATCGCCAAATGGACTTGGGCCGCCACGGCCGCTCCGCTAGACTGCCGCGGCCATGAACGACAAGACCACTCCCCGGCCGCTCGACGGCTTCCGCGTACTCGAACTCGGCCAGCTGCTCGCCGGGCCCTTCACCACCAGCATGCTCGGCTACTTCGGGGCCGAGGTCATCAAGATCGAACCCCCCGGCACCGGCGACCCGATCCGCAGCTGGCGGGTGATGAAGGATGGCGTCTCGCTGTGGTGGCACAGCCTCGGGCGCAACAAGAAGTGCATCACGGTCAACCTGCGCACCGAGCAGGGCCGGGACATCGTCCGGCGTCTGGCCGCGGAATCGGACATCCTGGTGGAGAACTTCCGGCCGGGGACCATGGAAAAGTGGGGCCTTGGCCCGGACGATCTGCGCAAGACGCATCCGGAGCTGATCTATGCCCGCATCTCCGGTTATGGTCAGACCGGGCCCTATGCCTCGCGCACCGGCTTTGCCTCGGTCTGCGAGGGCGTGGGCGGCTTCCGCTATGTCAACGGATTCCCCGATGCCGCGCCGGTGCGTCCCAACCTCAGCCTGGGCGACACGCTGGCTGCCGTGCACAGCGTCATCGGCATCCTGCTGGCCTGCGTCCATCGCCTGAAGGGAAAGGGCAACCCCGGCCAGGTCATCGACACGGCCATCTACGAGGCCGTCTTCAACATGATGGAGGGCGTGGTGCCCGAATACTCGGGGGCCGGCGTGGTGCGCGAGCCCTCGGGCTCCACGCTGACCGGCATCGTGCCCACCAACACCTATCGCTGCCGCGACGGACGCTTCGTCATCATCGGCGGCAATGGCGACTCCATCTACAAGCGATTGATGAACGCCATGGGAAGAGCCGATCTTGCTGACGATCCGCGCATGGCCAACAACGCCGGGCGCGTGCAGCACGAGGTCGAGCTCGATGCTGCCATCACCGCCTGGACCGGCACGCTCGATGCCGCCGACGTGCTCGCCATGCTCGACAAGGCTGGCGTCCCCGCCGGACCGATCTACAGCGTGGTCGACATGATGAACGACGAGCACTTCAAGGCACGCGGCCTTTTCGAGGAAGTGCAGGTCAATGGTTCTCCGCTGACCATCCCCGCCATGGCACCTTTCCTCAGCGACACACCCGGCCGGACGGAATGGCCGGGCCCCGCGCTGGGCGAGCACAATCGGGAGATCTTCCGGGGGCTGCTCGGCTACACGGACGAGGAAGTGGCTTCGCTCCACCGCGACGGGGTGATCTAGCGCAAACCGGGTGGCAGGCGGCCGGCCTGCTGCAACAGGCACCACCGCTTCAATCCATGGCCATCCCCACGCATGCTCCCGGGCACGCCGCACCAGCCACAGCCGAACCGGCGCCCGTCGTCCTGGTGACCGGCGCCAGTCGCGGGCTGGGGCTCGAGTTCGTGCGCCAGTACGCGGCCGATGGCTGGTCCGTCATCGCCTGCTGCAGGCATCCGGCATCCGCCAGCGAACTTGCGGCACTGGCAGAGCGCCACGGCTCGATACGGATCGAGGCGCTCGACATCACCAACCACGAGCAGGTCGATGCGCTGGCAGCCAAGCTGGCGGGTACCGCCATTGATCTGCTGCTCAACAATGCGGGCATCATGGGTGCGCTGCCCTTCGCGGAGAATCTGCAGCGCCAGCATCTCGGCTCCCTCGACTACAAGCTCTGGGAGCAGGTGTTCCGCACCAACACGCTCGGCACCGTGAAGATGACCGAGGCCTTTCTCGAGCTGGTAGCCGCCAGCCGGCAGAAAAAGATCATCAGCCTGTCGAGCACCACCGGCTCCATCAGCGAGAGCCAGCGGCCGGCCTTCGCCTACACCAGCAGCAAGACCGCGCTCAACAAGGCCATGACGCTCATTGCGGAGCAACTCCGCCCACGCCGGGTCATCGTCACCCTGGTCTGCCCGGGCTACGTCCAGACACGCATGAATGTTGGCGGTGCCACCCTCGAGGCAGGCGAAAGC
This sequence comes from Gammaproteobacteria bacterium, assembly GCA_019454675.1. Lineage (GTDB taxonomy): Bacteria > Pseudomonadota > Gammaproteobacteria > Steroidobacterales > QUBU01. Next base: position 25,817 of record JACFNV010000012.1, read on the forward strand.
GTCCGCGCCCTGCGGACACTCGTGGCGGGGCTGACCCTGGAAGACTCGGGTCGCTTCCTGCGCTACGACGGCAAGACCATCGGCTGGTAGCAGCAGCCTCCGGCAGTCCCGACCGGAGGACCTGCCCGCCTCGATCCTCCCCGGCAAGCCACCACCACGCTGTTTTCCGGCGGCATGGCACTCATTGCCGCCAGCCTGATTCCAGGGCGCCGACCACGCCGCCACAAAGCCCGCAGCACCAGACTGCCAATCATTTTTCCGGCGGCTTTCACCGGATAGACAGACGACCACTTTAACTAAATAACAGTGACTTGCGTCACTATTTTCATGAACCAGGGAAGATGCAGGTCGCCAGAAATCGGCCTTAAGCCGGTGTTTTGGCAGGCGAAACCAGTTGACGCACTGCAGGTTTGCCGCTATTTTCCTTAATACGTAGAATTTATGTAATGTCCGACAGCGATCTGAAGCAACCCATCCTGTCCGCCTACAAGCGGTTGATGCGGCCGCTGGTGCGGATCCTGATCAGAAACAGCATCTCGTTCGGGGAGTTCAACGAGATCGCCAAAGAGGTCTACGTGGAGGTAGCTGCCAGCAGTGCCCCACCAAACGATAAAAACGAGCTCGAGGACCGGATTGCGATCCTCACCGGGCTGCCAAGAACGGAGGTCGATCGCGTGATCGCCCAGCGGAGAAAACAGCAGGCCGAATACACATCGAACCTGCATCGGACAGCTCGTCTGTTATCAGGCTGGCACACCGATCCGCTGTTCACCGGTCCCTACGGGCTGCCGCTCGACGTGCCCTTTGAAGGCTCCGGCGACAAGACCTTTTCGGAGCTGGTGAAGCGCTACAGCAACGACATTTCCCCCCACGCCATGCTCAACGAGCTCCTGCGTGCCGGGGTCGTCACGGAAACGGAAGACGGGCGGATCAAGGTGCTCACGCGCGCCTACCTGCCGGATACGGATGCACCGGAAAGCCTCGATCGTCTCGGTTACGCGGTACATGACTTTGTAGAGACCATCGACTTCAACCGCCAGGAAGACGATCCAGAGAAGCGATTACTTGAAAGAACAGTTCGAGCTGACAACGGGGTACGTCTGTCGGACCTCCCGCAATTTCGCGACTACGTCAGGGAGCGCGGGCAGTTCCTGCTCGAGGAAATCGATGACTGGCTCAGCAAGCACGAGCCAGCCGATAGCCACGACGAGGAGCCCATCGTGGACACCGGCGTGGGCATCTTTCACTTCATCAAAAAAGGCGGCGCCGGTGAAGACTGGAACACCGAAGCCACCAAGCAGCAATAAACAAACAGAGGGGAAGGACATGGCTTTGGGCAAGGAAAGGCAGCACCGCAGCAGATCATCCTTTCATCTGCTCCTTGGTTTCGCCGGCTTGCTGGCTGCCAATGCATGGGCAGCCGGTGCACAGGTCGCTCCGGCGGAAACCCCTCCCCTGGCTGCAGCCATGGGCGAGAGCCTGCTTGCCGGCCAGGAGGATGCGGGCAGCCTGCTGTTCGTCGGTCCGGCAACCGTGAATTCGGACGAGGATGGCACCTGGATCAGCATCCTTGGCCAGCTGGCCAGCATCGATCTCGAGACGAGCTTCCCGCGCGGCCTCGTCAGCCCGGGTGACTATGTTGCGGTAACCGGCGAGCTTTCGGCCGATGGCCCGGCGCTGGCAACCTCCATCATTCGCCTGGGTGGCTCCTATTCCGCCGGTAATTCACCCGTGTATCTGCGCGGCGTGGTCTCCGGGCTGAGCTCGAACGGCACGGCATCCATCAACACGGCTGAGGTCGATCTTGCCCAGGCCTATGCCGGCAGTGGCATGGCATCCCTGGCAAACGGCGACACGGTGGAAGTCCTCGGTTTCGAGCTGCCGAGGGCTGCCAATGATCCGATTTACGTCATTGCCACCAATGCCGCGAACCTGGCTGATCTAGGTGATCACGAGGTTCTTGGCATCACCGGTAGTGGCGTTCGCGGCATCACCGGCAGCGGTGTCCGCGGCATCACCGGCAGCGGTGTCCGCGGCATCACCGGCAGCGGTGTCCGCGGCA
>JACFNV010000012.1:27978-40286 GCA_019454675.1 Gammaproteobacteria bacterium
TCACCGGCAGTGGCGTTCGCGGCATCACCGGCAGTGGCGTTCGCGGCATCACCGGCAGTGGTGTCCGCAGCGAGAATTCTGATAGCGGCAGCTAACCTACTGCGGCGCGCGTTAATGTAGCGCTAGCAACGACCGCGCTATCCAGTGTCTCTACTATTCTCGGTTTGGAAATAGTAGAGACCTATTCCTAAGTTGTACTCAGTTTCTACAGCCGCCTGCTTGCCACATTGAACGGACGTCAGATAATCGTCTAGCTGGTGCATAAAACTCACCGCCATAGCCGTCATGTTATTTCTAACCTCTTCCACATCCGACGCGGCTATACCAGTTATATCAACAACTCGTTGAAGATATGGCGCACCCAAAATCTCAGCGCCAGTATTAAAACAAACGGTGTCCGCTAGCTTCCCTAACCCAAAATATAGTCCTTCAATTAATTTATCGTTTACCCCATGAGGCACAAACTCACGAGTGGTAGGGATTAGCTTTCGATCGCTTACAATCTTCAGTGCCCCAACCCTAGCCAGCTCCCGCTCAATTGTTCGAGCTGGAATATCATTTGTTATCGACCTAACAAGAGAAGTAAATGACACCTCCCCCTGAAAAGAGAGGGGCGCAGGCTTGCCGTTTGCACTAACGAAATTTGAATTCGTGTGCCAATAGCTCAACACCTCAGCAGGGATACTTCTAGGGAGTGGGCTCGCACGATCTCTTATCGCTGACTCTGTTCGTATCCGACTAACCTCCTTGCGTGAAAGCCCCGTCATGACCGCCACACGTGCGATGTTGGTGGGACGGTTGCGTACGCCGTAGTCCGCCGAGGCCGCTTCCACGAAAGCACGCTTGGCAAGGTCTGCAAACTCGGTGTAACCGACACCACAGCGCAGCAGGATTCTCGCTATGGGCAACAGCAGCCCGAAGAGCACCGTGCGGATTCTTCCCTGGGTGACATCCGTCATGTCTTGAGTCCATCCTCATCCAGATAAGCCAGAAACTCCGCCTCGCCAAGGACAGGCACACCCAGGGCCTGCGCGCGCGCAAGCTTTGATCCAGGGTTTTCCCCGCAGACCAGGTAGCTGCTCCGGCCCGATACACTCCCGGAGACCTTTCCACCCAGTTCCCGGATCCTTGCCTCGGCCTCTTCCCGCGTCATGTGCGCCAGGGTTCCGGTCAACACCAGCGTCTTGCCCGCCAGCGGGCTGGCCTGGCTGCGCACGCCCGCATCCTCGGGCCATGAAACACCCAGACGACGCAGCTCCGCGATCACCTCGCGGTTGTGCTCCTGCGCAAAGAAAGCATGGACAGCTGCAGCAATCGCCGGTCCAACATCGGGGACTTCCTGCAGCCCGGCTTCCGTGGCCTGTTCAAGGCGCTCAAGCTGCCCGAAATGTGCTGCCAATGCGGCAGCGGTGGCCTCGCCCACTCCCGGAATGCCAAGGGCGAACAGGAACCTTGCAAGGCTTGTCTGGCGGCTGCCCGCAATGGCGGCAAGGAGCCCGGCCACCGATTTTTCCCCCATCCTCTCGAGGTCCAGCAGCCGCCCCGGCGGGAGTCGGTAAAGATCCGCCGGGCTTTCCACCAACCCCGACGCCACCAGCTGCTCGATGAGTTTTTCCCCGAGGCCATCGATATCCATCGCGCGTCGGGAGGCAAAATGCGCCAGCCCCTGCCGGCGCTGTGCCGAGCAGACCAGGCCGCCCGTGCAACGGGCTATGGCCTGGCCCTCCGGCTTGATCACATCGGAACCACAGGCCGGGCATTGCTGCGGCATATGCACCACCCGGCTGCCTTTGGGTCGCCGTTCCAGCAGCACCGCGGCGATTTCCGGTATGACATCGCCTGCACGACGCACCACCACCGTGTCGCCGGGACGCACATCCTTGCGCTCCAGCTCATCGAAATTGTGCAGGGTGGCGTTGCTGACGGTGACCCCACCGACGAACACGGGCTTCAGCCGTGCTACCGGCGTGATGGCGCCGGTGCGGCCCACCTGGAAGTCCACCCCCTCGACGATGCTGAGCACTTCCTCCGCCGGAAACTTCCTGGCGATGGCCCAGCGCGGTGCGCGCGACACGGCACCCAGCTCCTTGCGCAGGGCCTCGTCATCGACCTTGAACACCACCCCGTCGATCTCGTAGGGCAGTCCCGCCCTCTTGTCCACCATTCGCGCGTAATAGCGCAGGCAGCCATCCACGCCCTCCACCACTTCGCAAAGGCCGCTCACCGGCAAGCCGAGGCTGCGCAGCAGGGCCAGGCCGGCGCTGTGGGTGGGTGACATGACCATATCGCCGGTCTCGCCGAACCCGTAGGCATAGAAGGCCAGCGGGCGGGCGGCCGCAAGCTGTGGATCCAGCTGCCGTATGCTGCCCGCAGCGGCATTGCGCGGATTGGCAAATAGCCGCTCACCCTGTGCCACAGCCCTGGCATTGAGCGTCTCGAAGCCTTTTTTCGGCAGGTAGACCTCGCCGCGCACCTCGAGCAAGACCGGAGGGGCTGCAGAACGCAGCCTGAGCGGCACCGCACGGATGGTCCGTACGTTCCGGGTGACATCCTCGCCGGTCGTCCCGTCGCCACGGGTAGATGCCTGGACCAGCATGCCACGCTCGTAGCGCAGGCTGATGGCTACCCCATCCAGCTTGGGCTCGGCCGAATAGCTGATTTCGCCTTCCATTCCGAGGCGCTGCCGGTTGCGCTGGTCGAAGGCGATGAGCTCCTCATCCGTATAGGCGTTGTCGAGCGACAGCATCGCCACCCGGTGATGCACCTGCTCGAAACCCGCCGCAGGCTCCCCGCCGACCCGCTGCGTGGGTGAATCAGCGGTCTGCAGCTGCGGGTGCTCGCGCTCCAGATCGACGAGCTCGCGCATCAGCCGGTCGTATTCGGCATCCGGAATCGAAGGCTGGTCGAGAACGTAATAGCGATGATTGTGCGCCTCGATCTCGGCACGAAGCCTGGCTGCCCGTGCGTGGAGTGAAGCCTCGGGATCCACGCGCACCAGGCCTCAGGAGAGTGACTGCCCGTGCCGCAGCTGGGTGAGCTCGTCGCGGAGGAAACGCTCGCGCTGCACGCTGAGGCGGCTGCCCTGCTCGTCGAGCAACTCGCCATCCAGTGCCGTTGCCAGTGCGCGCGCAGTGGCCAGCATGTCATCGAAGGCCGCCAGCGCATCCACCGGGCCCGGCACGGTCATGAAAAGCGTGATGCCGGGAAAGCGTTCCGCCGTCATGCCGGCGAGATCGAATGAACCAGGTTCCACGAGACTGGCAACGCTGAAGACGGCCTGCCTTGCATCGCCCGGCGCATGGCGATGGAAGATGTTGAACCTGCCATGCTCCAGTCCCGCCTCCTGCATGGACCGCAGCAGTGCATCGCCTGCAAAGCTCGCTCCTGCCTTGCCGGTCAGGCGCACCGTCAGGATCTTCTCCGGCACCTGGATGGGTGCCACGACCTCCATCGCGGGCGCGCCGTCCAGCAGCACGGGTTTTTCCACGGCCGGCGTGCCGGCTTCAGAAGGCAGCATGACCGGCGCACGCCGACGGCGCAGCAGGCGGCTTGCATCGATGGGCGGCCGCCCCGAGAGCTCGCGCCGCGAGATCCAGAACACCAGCAGGAGGATCAGGATCCCGACAACAGCCAGCAGCCAGCGAAACCCGGACACAATGGCACCCGCCTAGCTCGCGGCCATCCGCACCGCGGAGTCCAGGTCCACGGACACCAGGCGCGAGACACCCGGCTCGTTCATCGTCACGCCGATCAGCTGGTTGGCCATTTCCATGGTGGTCTTGTTGTGGGTGATGACCACGAACTGCACCTGCTCCGACATCTCGCGGACGATATCGCAGAAACGCCCGACATTGGCCTCGTCGAGCGGCGCATCCACCTCGTCAAGCAGGCAGAACGGTGCGGGATTCAGCTCGAAGATGGAGAAGATCAGGGAGACCGCGGTCAGCGCCTTCTCGCCACCGGAAAGCAGGTGGATATGGCTGTTCCGCTTGCCCGGCGGCCTGGCCATGATGGTCACGCCGGCGGAAAGCACGTCCTCGCCCTCGAGGCTCAGGTAGGCATGCCCGCCGCCGAACAACCGCGGGAAAATCCGCTGCAGGCCCTGGTTGATGCTGTCGAAGGTTTCCTGGAAACGCACCCGGGTCTCGCGCTCGATCTTGCGAATGGCCTGCTCGAGCGTTTCCAGCGCCGCCGTCAGGTCGTCGTTCTGGGCATCGAGATAGGTCTTGCGCTCGGCCTGCTCGCTGTATTGCTCGATGGCCGCCAGGTTGATCGGCCCCAGGCGCTCGATCCGGCGCCGGGCGCCATCGAGCTCCTGCTGCCACAGCCCGGGCTCCGCCTCCGCGGGCATCTCCTGCCGGATGATGTCCAGCTCGGCTCCCGTGGCCGCAAAGCCCTCCATCACCGACTCATGGCGGATCTCGATCTCGCGGACCTGCATCCGCAATCCATCGGCAAGCTCGCGGGCGGCATTGACGGCCTTGTCCGTCGCGCTGCGCTGCGCTTCACCGCTGCGCACCGCCGTTTCGATGAGCTCGAGCTCTTCGCGCCGCCCGATCAACTCGCGGTCGACCTCGAGCTGGACTTCCAGCTGCCGTGACAGCTCTGCCTGCATGCTTGCAATGACCGGTTCTGCCCCACCCACCTGCTGCTCGAGGCTGCCTGCCTTCTCCTGCAACTGGCGTTGCTGGAACTCGACACGGGAAATGGCCGTCCGCATGGAGTCACGCGCCACGCGGCGACTCTCGATCTCCACCATCCGGCGTGCAACATCGGCCCGGGCCTGCTCGGTGGCGGTGCGGCAGTCACCGCAGCGGGCAAGCAGCGACTCCTGCTCGCGCTGCAGGGCCGGCCGGCGTTCGCCAAATTCCTGCAGCGAAGAAAGACCATCCCTGCCCTTCTTGCTTGCTTCATCAAGATTAATCTGCAAATTATTGATATCAGACGATATCCTGCTCAGGTTACTGCTCAGGGTTTCACGCCGTCCATGGGCTCGCCTGATCTCGTGACGAATGCTTTCCAGCACCGCCATGGCTTCGGCATGCTCGCGGTTTGCAGCGTTGAACTCCTGTGCGAGCTCTGCACGACTGCGCAGGACTTCCGCCAGCCCGTCGCGCAGCTCGTTGCGCCGGCTTTCCATCTCCTGGACGCGGGCTTCCAGTGAGCGTGCCATTCCGGCGAGGTCGCGCAGCTCGGTTTCCCGCGTCAGTACGCCGGTTTCGTTGCGCTGGCCGCGATTGATGCGCACCCAGCCATGCCCCATCCACACGCCGTCGCGCGTGATGACGGACTGGTGCTTCGCGCTGGCGCGAAGCAGCTCCAGGGCCTCACCGATCCCGTCCGCGGTCAGCACCTGGCCCAGAAGGGCAGCGGATCGTCCCGGCTTTTGCACCCTGGCCAGCAGGGTGCCGGCGATGTCGGCACCGCCATCCGCACCGTGCTCGACCAGCGTGACCCGGGTTTCGGGCAACTGCCCGAGATGCTGCGCGACATCGCTGACGCAGACGGCCTGGAGGAAATCGCCCAATACGGTTTCGACGGCCTGCAGCCAGTCACGCTCGACCTGCAGCTCCTGAACCAGCCTCGGCCGGGCAGCGAGATCCTCGCGCGACAGCCACGAGGACAGCACCGCATCATCGCCGTGCAGGGCGGCGTTCTGCATGGCTTCGAGCACGCCGATCTGGCCCTGGCAGGAGGCCAGTTCCCTGGTCAGCTGGCCAAGCTCGGCTCCCAGCTGCTGCTCCATCCGGCGGCGTTCGTCCGCCTCCTGCTCGAGATGCTGGATGCGTTCCTGCAGATCGCGCAGGCGCCGGCTTGCCTCCTGCCCATTGGCATCCTGGGTGGCCAGGCGCTGGTCGAGATCCTCGATGGCGAGGCCGGCCTGCTCGCGCTCCAGTGTCTCGCCCTGGCGCTGCAGCTGTTCGATCTGGGCCTTGATGTGTTCGCAGCGGGCCTGCTCGAGCTGGACGACCTGCTGAAGCTCCTTGACCCCCAGGTTGTATTCCTGCCAGCCATCCTGCCACCGGCTCAGCGCCCGTTCGGCCTCGGCCAGCGCGGCGGCGGCGGCTGCCTCCGCCTCGCGCAGCTGCGTCATCTCCGGCTCCAGCGCCTGCAGTGCCGTCTCCATCTCTGCCAGCTGCTGGCGATCGCGGGTCACTTCCTGTTCGAGCAATGCAGCCTGATTGCGTGACTGCAGCAACTCGGCCTGCTGCCGCTCGCGATTCTCGCGCGCATGCGCCATGTCCTGCTCGAGCCGGGAGATCTCGCTCTGGACACCATAGTGTCTGGCCTGGATGGCATTGTGGGCATCGCTTGCCGCGGCATGCTTCTCGCGTGCGGCAACGAGCTCCGCCTCGATGCGACGCTGGTCGGCCATCGCCGCTTCCAGCTCGGTCTGGCGCCGCAGGTGATCGGAGCGGGCGGATTCCAGCGCGCCATCCAGCTCCGCAAGCCGCAGGGCCAGGAGCTCTGCTTCCAGGCGCCGTTCGCGGGCCTTCAGCTCCTTGTATTTTTCCGCTGCCTTGGCCTGGCGTTGCAGCTGGTCGAGCTGCTTGGCGATCTCCTCGCGCAGGTCACCCAGGCGGGCGAGATTGTCGCGGGTCTGCCGGATGCGCGACTCGGTCTCCTTGCGGCGTTCCTTGTATTTGGAGATGCCGGCCGCCTCCTCGATGTAGGCACGGATCTCCTCCGGCTTGGCATCGATTAGCCGCGACACCATGCCCTGCTCGATGATCGCGTAGCTGCGCGAGCCGAGGCCGGTGCCGAGGAAAAGGTCGGTGATGTCCTTGCGCCGGCAGCGTGTGCCATTGAGGAAGTAGCTCGAGCTGCCGTCCCTGGAGAGCGTGCGCCGCAGGGAGATCTCGGCGTACTGGGCATACTGGCCGCCGATCGAGCCATCCGAGTTGTCGAAGAACAGCTCGATGCTCGCGGAGCCGACCGGCTTGCGCGAGGCAGAGCCGTTGAAGATGACGTCGGCCATCGAGTCGCCACGCAGGTGCTTGGCGGACATCTCGCCCATCACCCAGCGCACCGCATCGATGATGTTCGACTTGCCGCAACCGTTCGGGCCGACGACGCCGACAAGATTGCTTGGCAGCTGGAAGACGGTTGGATCGACGAATGACTTGAAGCCGGCGAGCTTGATCTTGCTCAGGCGCATGGAAGACGCCCCGGCGCCGTGGATTCCGGTCCAGTGAAGCCGTACACGATGCCGATCGTGCTGTTGGTCTTTCGCAAAGGGCACCTCCGCCGCGCTGGATGCGGGATACGCCGCCTCTGGAGGGCGGCTGAGCGGCTTCCCCGAGCCGTGACCCGCGCAGTCGAGCTAGTGTAAAGTAAAAAGCCCAGCCATACACCAGCGTCAGCGCCACCCGGAATGACCGCCCCCGACCAGACCACCGTCTCGCCGCAATCAGCCCTGCTGGATGCCTTCGACAACCCCGCACCCGGACGCGATTACAGCATCCGCATCCGGATACCGGAGTTCACCTGCCTGTGCCCGAAGACTGGACAGCCCGACTTCGCCACGCTGCACCTCGAGTACATTCCCGACCAGAAATGCGTCGAGCTGAAGGCGCTGAAACAGTACGTCTGGTCATTCCGGAACCAGGGTGCCTTCCACGAGGCCGTCACCAACCGGATCGTGGACGACCTGGTCGGCGCCCTGCAACCACGATTTCTGCGCCTGAGCGCTGAATTCAACGTGCGCGGCGGCATTTACACCACGGTTGTCAGCGAATACCGCGATCCACGCTGGATCCCTTCACCCGCCATCCCTCCCGGCCCCGCCAACCCCTGAATCCGGATGTGATTCCGGGGCCGCTGGCCCGGGCTTCCCCCCGGGCTAAGCGTATGTATAATCCGGCGTTTCCTAGGGGTACCGGATACATCGGGCATGGCCGTCAAGAAAAAGCGCTCTTCCAGCACGACCGCAGGCAGATCGGCAGCAGGCAAGACCAAGCCGGCCGCCCGGAAACCCGCTGCTTCGACCAGCAAACGGAGCCCGGCAACCAAGGCACCCGCCAAGGCCGCCGCCAAGGCCAGCACCACCCAAAAAGTGGCGGCAAAGAAGGCCAAGGCGCCGGTAAAGGCCAAGGCCCCAGCAAAAGCCAAGACTCCGGCCAAGGCCGCAAGCCGGCGCACGGCTGCCGCCAAGCCTGCGGCAACCAAGAAGACCGCTGCCCGGGCTGCGAAGCCGAGCGGCGCGACTGCCAAGCGCCCCGCGGCAAGCAAGACGAGCAAGGTGCGCAGCAGTGCCACAACCAGGGCCGCAAGCACCCGCAGCACGGCGACGACCATCGCCAGCGGCACCGTAGGCCTGATCCACGGCATCCCGCCGTACCAGCCGCGGGCTGGCGAGAGCTACATGAACGACCGCCAGCGCGAGCATTTCCGCCACATCCTGCTGGCATGGAAGCGCGAGCTGATGGAAGGCGTGGACCGCACGGTCCATCACATGCAGGACGAGGCCAGCAACTTCCCAGACCCGAATGACCGGGCCACCCAGGAGTCCGAGTTCGGGCTGGAGCTGCGCACCCGCGACCGCGAGCGCAAGCTCCTGAAGAAAATCGATTCCGCGCTCGGGCGCATCGAGGACGGTTCCTACGGGTATTGCGAGGAAACCGGCGAGGAAATCGGCCTCAAGCGCCTTGAAGCCCGGCCGGTCGCCACCTTGTCCGTCGAGGCCCAGGAACGCCGCGAGGTGGCCGAGCGCCAGTATCGCGACCGCGACGACGGTTTCTAAAGCCGATCGGCTTTCCTTTTTCGCGCTTCCCGCCGGCTCTTGCAGGTGCCCGCTCCCATGGCGGCCGCCACGGGGCTTCGCGGCCTCCTGCCGCCCCGGGCCAGCCCGGATGAAAAGGGAGCACAGTGCCACCTGCGGCACGATCATTCGCTGCACCGCGATCCTGCAGCGAACTTACTGCCCTCTTCCGCTGTCCAACAACAAGTGCGGTGCGCGATCCGGCCGGCCCTGAAAGTTTTCAGGCCCAAGGGATGCGCATCCCTTGGTACCCGGCAATCCGGAGGCATTCCCGATGAGCACAGAACCCAGACTGATTCGCAAATACGTCAACCGACGCCTTTACGACACGACCGAAAGCCGTTACGTCAATCTTGAAGACTTGCGCCGCGTCATCAATGCCGGAGTGAGCATCCGGGTCATCGACCAGGCCAGCAACAGGGACATCACCACGACCGTCCTGCTGCAGATCATCGGCGAAGCGGAGAAATCCGGTGCGCCCCTGCTGGGTACCGACTTCCTTGCCGCACTCATCCGCCTGGCTGACAGGGGCGACCGGGACCCGGGCCTTGCAGGGCGGCTTCAGGCAGCGCTCGCCAGCGCCACCCCGGCAGATTCCCAGGGTGTCACGCGCTACACCCTGGAAAACGGCCACCCCGTCCTGTAGGCCCGGACAAGACCCTCAGCGGCTAGGCCGCGTCAAGGTTGCGCATGCTGAGGCGGATCCGGCCCTGCCGGTCGACCTCGAGCACCTTGACGCGGACCAGGTCGCCTTCCTGCAGGCGATCGCTGACCCGCTCGACCCGCTCTTCGGATATCTGCGAGATGTGCACCAGCCCGTCCCGTCCGGGAAGGATGGTCACGAAGGCGCCGAAATCCATGAGGCGGGCCACGCGGCCCTCGTAGATCTGCCCGACTTCGACCTCGGCGGTGATGAGTTCGATGCGCCGCTGCGCCTCGCGCCCCGAAGCGGCATCCACCGAGGCAATCTTCACCATGCCGTCATTGTCGATATCGATGGTGGTTCCGGTCTCCTCGGTGATGGCGCGGATCACGGAACCGCCCTTGCCGATGACATCGCGGATCTTCTCCGGGTCGATGCTCATGGTCAGGATGGTGGGCGCCCACTCGGACATCGCCTGCCGCGGGGACTGCAGCACCTTGTTCATCTCGCCCAGGATGTGCAGGCGCGCCTCGCGTGCCTGCTTGAGGGCATCCTGCATGATGTCGCGGGTGATGCCGTCGATCTTGATGTCCATCTGCAGCGCCGTCACGCCATTGCTGGTGCCGGCCACCTTGAAGTCCATGTCGCCCAGGTGGTCCTCGTCACCGAGGATGTCGGTCAGCACCTGGTAGCGGTCGCCCTCCTTCACCAGACCCATGGCGACACCGGCCACCGGCGCCGCCGTGGGCACGCCGGCATCCATCAGCGACAGGCTGGCACCGCACACCGAAGCCATCGAGCTGGAGCCATTGGATTCGGTGATCTCGGAGACCACGCGCACCACGTAGGGGAACTTCGCCATGTCCGGCAGCACGGCCGTGATGGCGCGACGCGCAAGGCGGCCGTGGCCGATCTCGCGCCGCTTGGGCGAGGACATGAAGGAAATCTCGCCGGTGGAGTACGGCGGGAAATTGTAGTGCAGCATGAAGCGGTCGCGATGCTCGCCGGTCAGGGCGTCGATGATCTGCGCATCGCGATCCGTGCCCAGCGTGGTGACGACCAGCGCCTGGGTCTCGCCGCGGGTGAACAGGGCCGAGCCATGCGTACGCGGCAGGACGCCGGTACGGATGCGGATCGGCCGCACGGTGGTGTAGTTGCGCCCGTCGATGCGCGGCTCACCCCTGATCACGCGCTCCCTGACGATGCGGCTTTCCAGCGAGGAAAACTCCTCGTTCACCTGATCGGCAGTCCACTTTGCATCCTCGGCCCCGGCCAGCGCAGCGGCAACCTCGGCCTTGAGTTCGGCCAGCCGGTTGGTGCGCAGCTGCTTCTCGCGAATGTGGTAAGCAGCGTCAAGCTCCTTGCTGGCAGCCTGCTCGACCGCCTTGCTCAGCGCGGGATCGGTCTCCGGCGCCTGCCAGCCCCATGCCGGCTTGCCGCACTCCGCGGCAAGTTCCTTGATGGCGTTGATGGACACCTGCATGCGCTCGTGGCCGAACATGACGCCATCGAGCACCACGTCTTCCGGCAGACACTTGATCTCGGACTCGACCATCAGCACCGCGGAAGAGGTCCCCGCCACCACCAGGTCCATCTGGGACTTTTCCATCTGGCTCTTGCCGGGGTTGAGGACGTACTGCCCGTCGATGTAGCCGACCCGGGCACCGGCGATGGGCCCGCCAAAGGGCACGCCGGCCAGCGCCAGCGCGGCGGAAGCACCGATCATGGCCGGGATATCGGCATCCACTTCCGGGTTGATGGAAACCACGGTGGCAATGATCTGCACTTCATTGCGGAAGCCATCGGGAAACAGCGGCCGGATGGGCCGGTCGATCAGGCGGGAGGTCAGCGTTTCCTTTTCTCCCGGACGACCCTCGCGCTTGAAAAAGCCGCCGGGAATGCGACCGGCCGCATAGGTCTTTTCCTGGTAGTTGACGGTCAACGGAAAGAAGCCGCGGTTTGCACCAGCTGCCTTCTCTGCCACGGCGGTCACCAGAACGACCGTATCCGCCATGCTGACCAGGACAGCGCCATCCGCCTGACGGGCCATCTCGCCCGTTTCCAGCGTAACCTCATGCTCCCCGTAGGAAAACGATTTCTTTACCGAATGCACTTGATGCACCTACCTTGAAAAAAGACGTGAAGAACCGTCGCATTTGCCCATGGCAGATGCGGCATCATCGGGACGAAGATGAACGAACCGGCAACCGGGGAGGCCGGCGTTCAGCGGCGCAGGCCCAGTTTCTCGATCAGGGCCTTGTAGCGCTCGCCGTCGGTATCTTTCAGATAATCAAGCAGCTTGCGCCGCTGATTGACCATCTTGAGCAGGCCCTGCCGGGAGTGATGGTCTTTCTTGTGCTTGGCGAAATGTTCGGTCAGCTCGCCGATGCGAGCCGACAGCAAGGCGACCTGCACTTCCGGTGATCCGGTATCGGCCGTGCCACGACGGTTCTCTTCTATGACTCTCGACTTCTGTTCGGCCGACAGGGACATCAGCTGCTGCTCCTTGGAAATTCTCTGAAATCTTGCCCGTGGAAAACGCGGCGTATTGTACTCTCGCTCATGGATCAGTTACAGCCTGTTCGGCATCCTGGCCTTCCGAGCGTGCCTGCCAGAGCCGGCGTGGCACCACATGCCCGCCAGCCCCGACCTCTCCGATGCCGAGGAATCGCCCCCCCGGCCCATACAGTCGTACCATCCCGGCCCCTCCCTCCCCCGTCACCACGCTTTGGCCATGGCTGATGATGGCTGCATCCCTGGCGGCAAGCTGGATGGCCGGCAGCCCTCCGAGCGCCAGATCGGCCGGCAGCAGGAGCTCATCCCCCCCCCCGACAGGCCGGGCCGCTGCCCGTGCCCGCTCTGCCAGCGTGAACATCGGTTGTCCGCAGAAGGGGGAAACCGACA
>JACFNV010000121.1 GCA_019454675.1 Gammaproteobacteria bacterium
GGTGCGCGCCATCGTCGAGTTCCTCGACCGCTCGGAACGCAGCATTGTCCGCTAGGCTGTGGGCTGCCGGGGCGGGCTGCCGTGCGCATCGTCCTCGTTGCCGGTGAGGCCTCGGGAGACCAGCTGGGTGCAGGGCTGATCGAGGCGCTGCGCCGGCTGCAGCCGGACGCCCGCTTTGCCGGAGTGGCAGGGCCCGCCATGCAGGCCGCGGGCTGCGAGGCCTGGGTGCAGGCCGAGGAGCTGGCCGTGATGGGGCTTGCCGAGGTGCTGCGCCACCTGCCACGGCTGGCCCGCCTGCGTCACAGCCTGGTGCAGCGCATCCTCGCCGACCCGCCCGATGTCTATGTCGGCATCGATGCCCCCGACTTCAACCTGCGTGTCGCCCCCCTGCTGCGCGCCGCGGGCATCCGCACCATCCAGTATGTATCTCCCAGCGTCTGGGCCTGGCGGCAGGGCAGGGTGAAGCTGCTGCGCGAGGCCTGTGACCGGGTCCTGTGTCTGCTGCCCTTCGAGGCACCCTTCCTCGAGGCCGCCGGGGTCAGCGCCACCTTTGTCGGGCACCCGCTGGCCGATGCCATTCCGCTGGTCCGCGATCGCGAGACGGCACGCCGCAGCCTCGGCCTGTCGGCGGGCCCGGTGGTGGGCCTGCTGCCGGGGAGTCGGCTGGGGGAGGTCAGCCGCCTGGCAGCTCCCTTCCTCGGCGCGGCGAACATCCTGGCACGCGACTTCCCGGGCATGCAGTTCGTGGCGCCGATGGCCACGCCCGCGGTGCGCAAGGCATTTGCCGGGGAGCTTGCCGGGCATTCGCCGGAAGTCGCCGTGCAGCTGGTCGACGGCCGGGCACGCGAGGTGATGGCCGCCAGCGATGGCCTGCTGGTGGCATCCGGCACCGCCACCCTGGAGGCCGCGCTGGTCGGCTGCCCGATGGTGGCCGCCTACCGCTTTTCGGCGCTGACCTACTGGCTGGCCAGGGGCCTGCGGCTGATCAAGGTGAAACATTTCTCGCTGCCCAATCTGCTGGCGGGGGAGGTGCTGGTGCCCGAGCTCCTGCAATCGGAGGCAAGCGCGACACGGCTTGCCGGCGAACTGGGCGCTATCCTGCGTTCGCCCGAGCGCCAGCAGCAGCTGGGCGTGCGCTTTGCCGGCCTGCACCGCGAGCTGCGCCGCGATGCCAGCATGGAGGCCGCCCGGGCCACGCTGGCGGTCGCGGCATGCCCGCGCTGAGCCTGCTGCGCGCTTTCGCTCCCTATAATCCCCGGCATGATGTCCCCGCGCGCCGAACGACCACAGCCCTCGCCCATGCCCCTTGGCAGCGGTGGGGTGGATGAGGCTGGCCGTGGGCCGCTGGCCGGTGCGGTGCTGGCCGCGGTGGTGGTGCTGGCGCCGGGGCAGCTGATCAGCGGCGTCCGCGACTCCAAGCAGCTCAGCGCCGCCCGGCGCGAGGCGCTGGTCGAACGTATCCAGCGCGAGGCCCTTGGCTTCGCGCTCGGGCGGGCCGACGTCGCCGAGATCGACCGGCTCAACATCCTGCAGGCGAGCCTGCTGGCCATGGAGCGCGCGGTGGCCGGCCTGTCGCAGCCACCGGCCGAGCTGCTGGTGGATGGCAACCGCGCCCCCCGCTTTGCAGGCTTTGCCGGCCCGGTGCGCTGCCTGGTCGGGGGTGATCGCAGCTCGCCGGCCATTGCCGCGGCGTCCATCCTCGCCAAGGTGGCGCGCGATGCCGAGATGATCGAGCTCGACCGCAGCTATCCGGACTATGGCTTTGCGCGCCACAAGGGCTACCCCACGGCTGCGCATCGTGCCGCGCTCATGCGCCTCGGCCCCTGCCCGGCACATCGCCACAGCTATGCGCCGGTGCGGCTTGCCGCGGGGCGCGGGGTGCACCCATGACGCCGGGCTTCATCCACCTGCATGTCCACAGCGAGTACTCGCTGCTGGACAGCGTGATACGCATTCCGGAGCTGCTGCGCACGGCGCGCGATGCCGGGATGCCGGCCATCGCGCTGACCGACCAGGGCAACCTGTTTGCCATGGTGATGTTCTACAAGGCGGCGCTTGCCGCCGGCATCAAGCCGATCATCGGCGCCGATGTCTGCCTGCGCTTCGATGCCGATGACCGCCAGCCTGCGCCGCTGGTCCTGTTGTGCCGCAATGCCGCCGGCTACGCCAATCTTGCGCGCCTGGTGTCTCGCTCCTACCTCGATGGGCTGGTGGCGGGCCGCCCGGTGATCGATGCAGCCTGGCTGGAGGAGGGTGGTGCGGAGGGGCTGATCGCGCTCTCGGGCGGGCAGCACGGGGCGCTGGGCGTTGCCCTGGCCGGCGGACGCGATGCCGAGGCACGGACGATCCTCGACCGGCTGCGCCGGCTCTTCGATGATGATCTCTACATCGAAGTCATGCGCACCGGTCGCCGCGGCGAGGAAGAATATCTTGCCGCGGCGCTGCGGCTGGCAGCCGAGACCTCGTGTCCGGTGGTGGCCACCAACGACGTGCGCTTCCTGCAGCAGGCCGACTTCGAGGCGCACGAGGCGCGCGTCTGCATCCAGCAGGGCAGGATGCTCAGCGATCCCGGTCGCCCGCGCGCATACAGCGACCAGCAGTTCCTGCGCGACCCGGCCGCCATGGCGACGCTGTTCGCCGATATCCCTGAAGCGCTGGAGAACACGGTCGAGGTGGCGCGCCGCTGCAGCCTGGTGCTCGAGCTGGGCGGTACGCACCTGCCACGGCTCGAGGTGCCGGGCGGCCTCGGTACCGCGGAGTTCCTGCGCGAAGAGTCGTACCGCGGCCTCGAGCGCCACATGGCGGCCCTGGGGCTTGCCGATGCACAGGCACAGCAGGGCTACCGCGAGCGCCTCGAGCAGGAGCTCGACGTCATCTGCCGGATGGGCTTTGCCGGCTATTTCCTCATCGTCGCGGACTTCATCCAGTGGGCGAAGCGCAACCAGGTGCCGGTGGGGCCGGGCCGCGGTTCGGGAGCGGGCTCGCTGTGCGCCTGGGCGCTCGGCATCACCGAGCTGGACCCGATCCGCCACAGCCTGCTGTTCGAGCGCTTCCTCAATCCCGAGCGGGTGTCGATGCCGGACTTCGACATCGACTTCTGCATGGAGGGCCGCGACCGGGTCATCGAGTACGTCACCGAGCGCTATGGCCGCGACCGCGTCTCGCAGATCATCACCTACGGCACCATGGCGGCGCGTGCGGTGGTGCGCGATGTCGGTCGCGTGCTCGGCCACCCCTACGGCTTCACCGACCGCATCGCCAAGCTGATTCCGCCCGAGCCGGGGATTCGGCTGGCCGATGCGCTGGCCAGCGAGCCCGAGCTGCGTGCGCTCTACGAGGCTGACGACGAGGTGCGCGGGGCCATCGATCTGGCGCGCCAGCTGGAGGGCCTGGTGCGCAACGCCGGCAAGCATGCCGGCGGCGTGGTCATCGCGCCCACGCAGATCACCGCCTTTGCGCCGCTGTACCGCGTGGAGGGCGAAACCGCGACGGTCACCCAGTTCGACAAGGACGGGCTCGAGGCGGTGGGGCTGGTCAAGTTCGACTTCCTCGGCCTGCGCACGCTGACCATCATCGACTGGGCGATGAAGACCATCAATGCGCAGCGTCGGGCGGAGGGCAAGCCGGAGCTCGATATCGCGGCGATCCCGCTCGACGACCACGCCACCTTCGAGCTGCTGCGCTCGGGGCGCACCACCGCGGTGTTCCAGCTCGAATCGCGCGGCATGCGCGATCTGGTCAAGAAGCTCAGGCCCGACAGCTTCGACGACATGGTGGCGCTGGTGGCGCTGTTCCGCCCCGGTCCCCTGCAATCGGGCATGGTCGACGACTTCATCGAGCGCAAGCACGGTGGTGCGACGGTCAACTACCTGCACCCGGACCTCGAGCCGGTGCTGCGCAGCACCTATGGCGTCATCGTCTACCAGGAACAGGTGATGCAGATCGCGCAGGTGCTGGCCGGCTATACGCTGGGCGGCGCGGACCTCCTGCGCCGCGCCATGGGCAAGAAGAAGCCGGCGGAGATGGCCAAGCAGCGCTCGGTGTTCCTGGCGGGTGCGGAAAAGCGCGGGGTCGATGCCGCGCTGGCGATACAGATCTTCGACCTCATGGAGAAATTCGCCGAGTACGGCTTCAACCGTTCGCACTCGGCGGCCTATGCCCTGCTGTCCTGGCAGACGGCGTGGCTCAAGACGCATTACCCGGCGGCCTTCATGGCCGCGGTGCTCACCGCCGAAATGGACGACACCGACAAGCTGGTGATGCTCAAGCGCGAGTGCGAGAGCCTGTCGCTGGCGCTGGAGCCGCCACGGGTCAACCACTCGGCCTACGCCGTCGAGGTGAGCGGGGCGCACACCATCCGCTACGGGCTGGGGGGCATCAAGGGGCTGGGGCGTGCGGCAGCCG
>JACFNV010000122.1 GCA_019454675.1 Gammaproteobacteria bacterium
CATCATCGGCGCCGGGCCCTGCGGGCTGTCGGCTGCCTGCCGGCTGATGCAGCTGGCGCAGGCGGCGGGCAGCGAGCTCAACGTGGCGGTGGTGGAGAAGGGCGCGGAGATCGGCGCCCACATCATCTCCGGTGCGGTCATCGAGCCGCGGGCGCTGGAGGAGCTGTTTCCCGACTGGCGCGAGCGCGGTGCGCCGCTGCAGACGGCGGTCAGCGGCGACGAGTTCCACTTTCTTCTCGGCGGGCAGCGCGGCTGGTGCGTGCCCCATGCCTTCGTGCCGCATCCGGCACGCAACGATGGCAACTACATCGCAAGCCTCGGCCGGCTGTGCCGCTGGCTTGGCGAGCAGGCCGAGGCGCTGGGCGTCAACCTGTTTCCGGGTTTTGCCGCCGCCGAGGTGCTCTACGAGGACGGGCGCGTGGCCGGTGTCATCACCGGCGACATGGGCCGCGACCGGCAGGGCCGGCCGCGGGATTCCTTCGAGCCCGGCTACGAGCTGCGCGCGCGCTACACGATCTTTGCCGAGGGCTGCCATGGCAGCCTGGGCAAGGAGCTGATGCGCCACTACGGGCTGCGGCGCGACAGCGATCCGCAGCATTACGGCCTCGGGCTCAAGGAGGTCTGGGACATCGATCCCGCGCTGCACCGCGAGGGGCTGGTGGTGCACACGCTGGGCTGGCCGCTCGACAATGCCACCGAGGGTGGCGGCTTCCTGTACCACGCCCCCGGCAACCAGCTGTACCTGGGCTTCATCGTCGCGCTGGATTACCGCAACCCCTGGCTCGATCCCTTTGCCGAGTTCCAGCGCTGGAAGCATCACCCGCGCATCAGCCGCTTCCTCGCGGGGGGCAAGCGCGTGTCCTACGGCGCGCGTGCGGTGAACAAGGGCGGCTGGCAGTCGCTGCCGCGGCTCGTTTTCCCGGGTGGCGTGCTGGCCGGCTGCGAGGCCGGTTTCCTCAACGGGGCGAAGATCAAGGGCACCCACACCGCGATGAAGACCGGGATGCTGGCCGCCGAGTCGATCTTCGCGGCGCTGGCAGCGGATGCGCCCGCGGTGCTGGAGGATTTCGAGGACAGGGTGCGCGGCTCATGGGTCCACGAAGAGCTGTACCGCGCGCGCAACTTCGGGCCGGCGCAGCGCAAGCTCGGTACCTTTCTCGGCGCCGCCTTCACCTGGTTCGACCAGAACATCGCCCGCGGCAGGCTGCCTTTCACCTGGCACAACCGCGTGCCGGACCATGCCGAACTCAGGTCCGCGGCCGAGTGCCCGCGCATCGAGTACCCGAAACCCGATGGCGTGATCAGCTTCGACCGGCCGTCCTCGGTCTATCTCTCGGGCACCAACCACGAGGAAAACCAGCCCTGCCACCTGCGCCTCGCCGATCCCGCCATCCCCATCCAGCACAATCTGCCGCTGTATGCCGCCCCGGCGCAGCGCTTCTGCCCGGCGGGCGTCTACGAGATCGTCGAGGAGGCGGATGGCCCGCGCCTGCAGATCAACGCGCAGAACTGCGTGCACTGCAAGACCTGCGACATCAAGGATCCCGCCCAGAACATCACCTGGACGGTGCCCGAGGGCGGTGGCGGGCCGAACTACACCGCCATGTAGGGAGCGGCGGCGATAGCGCCGCTCAGGGGATTTCCAGCGCCAGCGCCAGCGCCTCGCCACCACCGATGCAGGCCGAGGCGATGCCGCGCTTGCCGCCATGCCTGCGCAGCGCATGGAGCAGGGTGACGATGATGCGCGTGCCGGTGGCGCCGATCGGGTGCCCCAGCGCACAGGCGCCGCCGTGGATGTTGACCCGCGCCGGGTCGAGCCCGAGCTCGTGCGTGGCGCTCATGGTTACGCAGGCGAAGGCCTCGTTGATCTCGTAGAGATCCACCTCGCCGGCGGCCCAGCCGAGCTTGCCGAGCAGTGCGCCGATGGCGCCGATGGGGGCGGTGGTGAACCACTCGGGAGCATGGGCATGCGAGCTGAAGCCGGCGATGCGCGCCAGCGGCTGCAGGCCGCGCCTTGCCGCCTCCGACTCGCCCATGATGATGAGCGCGGCCGCGCCATCGGCGATGGAGGAGGAGCTTGCCGCCGTCACCGTGCCGTCCCTGGCAAAGGCCGGGCGCAGGGTCGGGATGCGCCCGATGTCGGCGCGCAGCGGTTCCTCGTCGCGCTCCACCACGGTCTCGCCCTTGCGTCCCTTGATGGTGAGCGGCACCAGCTCCGCGGCGAAGCCGCCATCGCCGGCGGCGGCGAGCGCCCGGCGCACCGATTCCATCGCGAAGGCATCCTGCATCTCGCGGGTGAAGCCGTACTTGCGCGCGGTCTGTTCGGCGAAGTGCCCCATCATGTTGCCGTCGTAGGGGTTCTGCAGGCCGTCGGTGAACATGTGGTCGAGCACTTCCTGGTGGCCCATGCGATAGCCGCTGCGGGCCTTGGGCAGCAGGTAGGGCGCGTTGCTCATCGACTCCATGCCGGCGGCCAGCACGATGCCCGCACTGCCGGCGCGGATCATGTCGTGGCCGATGATCACGCTGGCTAGGCCCGAGCCGCAGACCTTGTTGATGGTCATCGTCGGCAGGCCCACCGGCAGGCCGGCGGCCATGATGGCGCGTCGCGCCGGTGCCTGGCCGATGCCGGCCTGGAGCACGCAGCCCGCCAGCGCCTGGTCCAGGTCGCCGGCCGGCAGTGCCGTGTCCGCGATGCAGGCGTTCATGGCGGCCGCGCCCAGCTCGGGTGCGGTGAGGGGCGCGAGCGCTCCCTGGAAGGCGCCGATCGGGGTACGGCGGGCGGCGACGACGACAACGGATTCGGGGGTCACGGATGGCATTCCTGCTGGGGTGGGCCGACGGCGGAAGGCAGATTATGCGTTTCCGTGCCGGTTGCGCCAAGGCGAGGCGGGCCGTGGCGGCCGCCGGGGGTGATTGCCGCGCGTCAGCAGTTCCGCTCGCGTAGCTTGGCCATGGCAGGCCGGTCCATGGCCGGCCTGCGGGCGGATTCTGTCAAAGGCGGGAATTTATGTAAGGCGCTGGAGGATCTGTGAGTGCAGTCACGGTGCGGCAAAGCCTTGCCGCGCATACTGAACGATAACGTCCGTCATCGCGGAACGGCCTGGTTGCCGGCTCCGCATGACCGGGCCGGCACCGGCAGTGAGCTGCCGACCGCCGCCCCGGCATGCAGGCCAGCCCGCAGCCGCCGCTCCCGGGGCCGCCATGGAAGGCGGGCCCGTGGTGGCCATGGAACGCCGAGCGGAGTGCAGTCAGAGCCATGTCATCGATATCCGTCAATGCCGCCGCCGGCAAGGCCCCGGCGCAGGCGGCCGAGGCGATCATCGACCGCTTCCTCGATGCCATCTGGATGGAGAGGGGGCTGTCGCCCAACACGCTCGGTGCCTACCGGGCCGACCTGCGCGCACTCCAGCGCTGGCTCGCCCAGCGCGACCAGAGCCTGATCTACGCGGTACGCGCCGATCTGCTGGCCTTCATCGCCTGGCGCACCAGGGAGGGCGCCAAGCCGCGCTCGACCGCGCGCCAGCTGTCGAGCTTCCGGCGCTTCTATCGTTTCCTGCTGCGCGAGGGCCTGATTGCCGAGGATCCCACGCTGCGCATCGAGATGCCCAAGATCGGCCGTGCGCTGCCACGCTCGCTCAGCGAGAGCGAGGTCGAGTCGCTGCTCGGCGCGCCCGATGTCAGCGACCCGATCGGCCACCGCGACCGCACCATGCTCGAGGTGCTTTATGCCACCGGGCTGCGGGTTTCCGAGCTGATCAACCTGCGCCAGGCGCAGATCAACCTCAACCAGGGCGTGCTCAGGGTGCGCGGCAAGGGCGATCGCGAGCGGCTGATCCCGCTCGGCGACGAGGCGCAGCGCTGGCTGCGCGAATTCGTCGGCGGCCCGCGGGTGGAGATCCTGCTCGAGCGGCAGACCGAATACCTGTTCCCGACCCGCCGCGGCGATCGCATGACGCGGCAGGCCTTCTGGCACATCATCAAGCGCTATGCGAAGAAGGCCGACATCATCGGCAAGCTTTCGCCGCACACGCTGCGCCACGCCTTCGCCACCCACCTGCTGAACAACGGCGCGGACCTGCGCGTGGTGCAGATGCTGCTGGGCCACAGCGACCTGTCCACCACGCAGATCTATACCCATGTCGCCCGCGAGCGCATGAAGGAAATGCACGCGCACCATCATCCGCGCGGCTGAGCAAAAGCCGGTTTTCAGGGCTGTGCTAAGATCCTGCCGCCGGCTGCGGATGAACATCCGTGGCGCGTCGCTGTCCAAGCGGCAGCCGTCCT
>JACFNV010000123.1 GCA_019454675.1 Gammaproteobacteria bacterium
GGGCACGTAGGCCTCGGGCTGGTAGTAGTCGTAGTAGGAGACGAAGTACTCGACGCGGTTCCTCGGGAAGAACTCGCGCATTTCCCCGTACAGCTGTGCGGCCAGCGTCTTGTTCGGTGCAAGCACCATGGCCGGGCGCTGGATGGCGGCAATGACATTGGCCATGGTGAAGGTCTTGCCCGAGCCGGTGACGCCAAGCAGCGTCTGGCGGGCAAGACCCGCCTCGACGCCATCGACGAGGAGGCGGATGGCCTCGGGCTGGTCGCCCGCCGGCCGGTAGGGAGTCGTCAGTTCGAAGCGATCCATGGGTTTCTTGGTGGCAGCGCGCCCTTACCTTAACATCTGCGGCATCCCCCACCGCCCAGCGACAGGAATGCGGCCTTGAGCCTACCAGTTTCCGAGCGCCTGCAAGGCATCCAGCCCTCACGCACCATGGCCATCACCGCGCTGGCGACCCGCTTGCGCGAGCAGGGGCGGGACATCATCAGCCTTGCCGCCGGCGAGCCCGACTTCGACACGCCGGCGCACATCAGGGAGGCTGCCATCGCCGCCATCCGCGATGGCGCCACCCGCTACACCCCGGTAGAGGGCACGGCCGCGCTGGAGGCGGCCATCATCGACAAGTTCCGGCGCGAGAACGGCCTCCATTACCACCCCGGGCAGGTGATCGCTTCCTCGGGCGCCAAGCAGAGCTGCTACAACCTCGCCATGGCCGTGCTCGACCCCGGTGACGAGGCCATCATCCCCGCTCCCTATTGGGTGTCCTATCCGGACATGGTGCGGCTCGCCGGTGGCAGGCCGGTCATCCTCCGCGCCGGGCTGGACAGCGGCTTCAAGCTTTCGGCAGGTGCGCTGGAGGCCGCCATCACCGCGCGCACCCGGCTGGTGTTCTTCAACAGCCCCGGCAATCCCGGTGGCGCAGCCTACACGCGCGACGAGTGGCAGGCGCTGGGTGCGGTACTGGAACGCCACCCGCGGGTGGTCATCGGGGCCGATGACATCTACGAGCATGTCTACTGGGGGCGCGAGCCCTTTGTCAGCTTCGCGGCCGCCTGCCCCTCCCTGCACGAGCGCACCGTAACCATCAACGGCATCTCCAAGGCCTACGCCATGACCGGCTGGCGCATCGGCTATGCCGCAGGCCCGGTGGAGCTGGTTGCCGCCATGAAAAAGCTGCAGGGGCACAGCACGTCGAACCCCTGCAGCATCTCCCAGGCCGCCAGCATTGCCGCGCTCGATGGCAGCCAGGATTGCGTACGCGCCATGGCGGCAGCCTTCCGTGAACGCCACGACTTCCTGCTGGCCGCGCTGGGCGGCATTTCCGGCATGCGCTGCATCCCGGCGGATGGCGCCTTCTACGCCTTCCCCCATGTCGATGCCATCCTCGAACGCAAGGGCCTGGCGGATGATCAGGCGCTGTGCATGCTGCTGCTGGAGGAGGCCGGGGTGGCCACGGTCCCCGGCTCCGCCTTCGGCATGCCGGGCCATATCAGGCTTTCCTATGCCTGCGGCATCGACACGCTGCGCGAGGCGGTCGAACGCATCCGCAAGGCGCTGGGCTGAGCCTCCGGGCGCCCGATACGGCTTGACTTGACTGCCCCGTTAAAACAGAATCGCCGCGCTTCTCAAGGGCTTGTGCCCCGAGCGGAAAGCCTTCACGCCACTCCCCGGTAGCTCAGTGGTAGAGCGATCGGCTGTTAACCGATTGGTCGCTGGTTCGAGTCCGGCCCGGGGAGCCAATTTTCCCGACTCTGCAGCGGGCCGCCGTATCCCGGAATCCCGGGCACACCCCTGCGAGAACCAGGGGCTCCCGCCCGGATTGCGCCTGCTGCCTGGCACCGGCCACCCATCCGTTCATCCTGCCGCTAACGCTCCTCGCTGCCAAAGCGCACGCGGGCCGTGAGGCCCCAGGTGGCCAGCCGCGGGTGGGTGACCGTCAGGCGCCAGGGAAAGAAGTCATCCGGCGTCGACGAAGGTGCGGCCTGCTGGTAGACATCGGTGGCATTGTTGAAGAACACATCGCGATAGACCGCCACCGGCGCGTCATCGTTGAAAATGTTCCGCCCCCACAACTCCACCGAATAGCGTCCCGACTCGATGCCGAGCTTGACGTTCACGTAGGTGTGCTCGGGCAGCCAGCTCAGGTTGTTGTTGCCCGCATAGACCTTGCCCTGATAGCTGAGATCGGTGCGGCCATACAGGCTCCAGTTCCCGACGAGCATGCGCCGGTACTCCAGCCCTGCACTGCCCTGCCACTTGGGCTGCCGGAGCATGGTGTTTCCCGAGATGTCGCCCGAGCGCGCCCGGCAGGGGGCATCCGCTGTTGGATTGCTTGCCGCTCCCTGGCAATCGGCCGGGCGGAAGCTCGGGAAGTCAGCCAGCGTCTCCACGCGGGTGCCACTATCCCAGGTGGCGTCCGTGTACGAACCACTCAGGCGCATGGAGAGCTCATCGGTGAGCTGGACGTTCGCCACCGCCTCCAGCCCGATGATCGTGGCACTGCCCAGGTTGCCGTTGAAGGCGGTCGGCGTCTGGAAGGCCTGGCCAGTGAAGGGGTCGTTCTCGTAGACCTCGGGAATGACGACGTCCTTCCAGTCGTTGTAGTACGCGGAAACGTCCACCGCCAGCCGGCCGTCGGGCGTGCGGCCCTTGATGCCCCACTCGGTGGCGAGCAGCTTTTCCGCTCCGAAGGACTTGATGATGATGCCCGAGGTGGTATCCGCATAGGTGACCGGCGTGACATCGAAGCCACCCGACTTCTTGCCACGGGAGACCGAGGCATAGGTCATCCAGTTGGGCGAGACGTGGTACTTGGCGCCGAGGCGCCAGGTCAGCGCATCCCAGCTATCCCGCGCCTCATCGCTGTGCAGCGGGTCGACGACGCTGAGGTCATGCTTGTCCCACTCGAAGCCGCGCGCCTTCTTGCTCTCGTGCCCATAGCGGAGCTGGGCATCGAGGGTCAGGTCCTCGTTCATGTCCAGATCCGCCGCCGCGAACACCGACCAGGAATCATCGCGGAACTCCTGGATATGGCGCTCGAGCGGGTCCGCGTTGCCGCCCGGACGGAACCAGTCACGGAAGGCAGCTTCGCCGATGATGACCGGGAAGCTGGTTACCACGGGACCGAACTGGTTGTCGGGGAAGGCCGGCACGCCCAGCAGGTTGGTGGCCTCGGCCCCGCGCTCGCGCACGTCGCGATTCACGTCGTACCAATAGACACCCGTCGACCAGCGCAAGGCCTGGTCCTGGCGGCTGCTGAAGCGGATCTCCTGGCTGATCTCGCGGGTCTCGCTCTCCTGCTGGAGCTGCAGCACCCCGCTCGTCAGGCGATCGAAGGGAAACTCGCCGCCGACGCGATTGCAGATGTAGGCCCCGGGGCCGATTTCCATGGTGTCGGTGCAGTAGACGAAGGGCAGGCCCGTCCCGAGGCTGCGATTGCCATCGACCAGCGCCTTCTGCTCGGTATTCGAGTAGCCGCTCAGTGCGGTCAATGTGCCACCCGCGACCTCCCAGTTGATCGTCAGCTGGCCGCGGACCAGGTCGCGGTCCTCGCCGAGGGCCGAGGCGATCTTCGGGATGGCCTCGTCGGAGAGCGCATCGGCGACATACAGGGCCGAGGGGGTGCCGATGCCGCGCAGCGTGTCGGCATAGTGGTCCATGCTCGGAATCCGGCCGCAGAAGTCGAGCAGGCGCTGCGCGCCGAGGTCCGCGTCCACCCGGTTCTCGCAATTGGCCGGGTAGGCGGTGGTGGCCGAATCGTCGATCTCGTCATTGGAGTAGTACAGGGCACCCGTCACCGAGAAGCTGTCGGCCGGTGCCCAGTGCAGCTTGCCCTGCACGCTGCGGTAGCGGTAGCCGCCGATGTCCTGCCCGCCCAGCGGATTGTCGTAGCTGCCATCGAACTCGTCGTAGAGGAGCGACATGCGCCCGCTCAGCTGCTGCGCGAGGGGCCCGCCGATGGCCGCCTGTCCGCCCTTCCTGCCATCCGAGCCTCCGGTAGCCTCGACCTTCAGCCCCAGGCTGTCCGAGGGCATCCTCGTCACATAGTTGATGGCGCCGCTGAAGGCATTGCGGCCGTAGAGCGCGCTTTG
>JACFNV010000124.1 GCA_019454675.1 Gammaproteobacteria bacterium
TGGCGCGCGCGGCACCCTGGGTCAGCAGCGGCCCCAGCGACCAGGCGAGGTTGGCGGCCTGCCACATCTCCTCCACCGCCACCCCCAGCACGTAGGGCAGCCCCTGACCACCATGGTCGGGATTGAGCGAGAGCCCGGTCCAGCCGCCATCGACGAACTCGCGATAGGCTGCCGTGAACTCGGCGGGCACCACGACCTGGCCGTTTTCCACCCGCGTACCCTGCGCGTCGCCGATGCGGTTGGTCGGTGCAATGACATTGGCCGCCAGCTGCGCGGCCTCGTTCAGCACCGCTTCGACCAGGTCCTCGCTGGCGTCTTCGTAGCCGGGCAGGCGGCCGATCGCCGGCAGCTCCGCCAGATGACGCAGGACAAACAGCATTTCCTTGACGGGCGCATGGTACTCGGACATGTCGATTCGGGTCCCTTCTGGTCGCAAAGGCCGGACATTCTAGGGGAAAATGCCCTCGTCCCGCGATGACGGGGGCCTGCTGCCGATTTCCGCGACCCGATCGACCTTGCCGGCGGCAGCTGCCTGCTACCATGTGCCGGCGAGCCGCCTGGCGGGGCCGGATACCGGCCGGCGCCAGCAGCCCGCCATTCCCGGATCAACCCTGCGGGGTCCGCCCCCGAGGCATCGTCATGCACGTTCTGACCATCGTCTGCCCCGATACCACCGGCATCGTCGCCGCGGTCGCCGGCTATCTCAGCGACCAGGGCATCTTCATCGATGAATCCGCGCACTTCGGCGACCCGGAGACCCGGCGCTTCTTCATGCGCACGCGCTTCACCGCCTCCAGCACCTTTTCCCGCGCCGCCTTCGCGGACGGCTTCCAGCCGATCGCCGAGCGTTTCGGCATGGACTGGCAGGTGCACGACCTGAGGATCCGCCCGCGGGTGCTGGTCATGGTCTCGCGCCACGACCACTGCCTCAACGACCTGCTCTACCGCTACCGCACCGGCGCCATGGCCATGCAGATCCCGGCCATCGTCTCCAACCACATGGACCTGGCGGGGCTTGCCGAATGGCACCGGGTGCCCTACTTCCACCTGCCCGTCACGCCGCAGACCAAGGTGCAGGCGGAGGCGCGCCTGCTGGAAATCATCGAGGACACCCAGGCCGAGCTCATCGTGCTGGCCCGTTACATGCAGGTGCTCTCGCCGGCGCTCTGCGCACGCTTCCCCGGGCGGATCATCAACATCCACCATTCCTTCCTGCCCGGCTTCAAGGGCGCACGGCCCTACTACGAGGCCCATGCACGCGGCGTCAAGCTGATCGGCGCCACCGCGCACTATGTCACTGCGGATCTCGACGAGGGGCCGATCATCGAGCAGTCGGTGGAACGCGTCGATCACACCCAGTCGGTGGATGACCTGGTGGCCGTTGGCCGTGATGTCGAATGCCTGACGCTCGCCCGCGCCATCAAGCTGCACCTCGAGCACCGCGTCTTCCTCAACGACAGGCGCACGGTGGTGCTGCGCTAGGCGGGGCCAGCCCGACGGACGGGCGGAGGCAGGCTGGCCCGCAGGCGTGCGGGGACTCAGGCGCTCTTGCGCAGCGCCAGCACCGGTCGCAGCAGTTCCGCCGCCTCCCTGATGACGGCCTCGGTCGCGTCCCAGTCGATGCAGGCATCGGTCACCGACACCCCGTACTTCAGCCGGGAGAGATCGTCGGGGATTTCCTGGTTGCCCCAGCCGAGGTTGCTCTCGAGCATGAGGCCGATGATGGAGTCGTTGCCCTTCGCCACCTGCTCGACGCAATCCCTGGCCACCAGCGTCTGCAGCGCCGGGTCCTTGTTGGAATTGCCGTGGCTGCAGTCGACCACGATGCGGGCGGGCAGGCCCGCCGCCTCCAGCGTCCGCTCCGTCAGCGCGATGCTCACCGAGTCGTAGTTGGCCCGCCCGCCACCGCCACGCAGGACGATGTGCCCATAGGCATTGCCGCGGGTGTGGGTCACGGCGGGCCGGCCATCCTGGCTGATGCCGAGGAAATGATGCGGGCGGCAGGCGGATTTCAGCGCATTGATGGCCACCTGCAGGCCGCCATCCGTGCCGTTCTTGAAACCCACCGGGGTGGACAGCCCGCTCGCCATCTCGCGGTGGGTCTGCGACTCGGTGGTGCGGGCGCCGATGGCGGTCCAGCCGATGAGGTCGCCCATGTACTGGGGCATGACCGGGTCGAGCGCCTCGGTGGCGGTGGGCAAACCCATGGCGCTGAGGTCGAGCAGCAGCTTGCGCGCGATGCGGATGCCCTTCTCCATCTGGAAGGTGTCATCCATGTCCGGATCGTTGATCAGGCCCTTCCAGCCCACCGTGGTGCGCGGCTTCTCGAAGTAGACCCGCATGACCAGCAGCAGGGCATCGTCCACCGAGTCCGCCAGCGCCTTCAGCCGCGCGGCGTACTCCATGGCGGCGCCGACATCGTGGATGGAACAGGGCCCGACGACGACGAACAGCCTGGGGTCGACCCGGTCGATGATGTTCTGCAGCACCTGCCGGCTGCGCAGCACGGTCTCGGTGACGGCACGGGTGGCCGGCAGTTCCGCCCTGATCGCCGCCGGCGACGGCAGGGCCGTCTGCGAGACGACATTGACGTTGTAGATGGCATCGCTCATGGCGCCATTCTGCCACCGGCAGCCGGGAAATGCCTGCCCGGGGGCGCGCTTGCGGACATCGACCCGCCCGTTAGAATGACCACCCTCAGTCACCGGAGAACAAGAACATGGCCAATGTGTCCACCATGAAGCCCTTCGCCCGGGGCGATATCTTTGTCGGCTGCACCCTGCTCAACCGCGAGGACGATGACCACGCCGGTGACGGCCGCATCATCCAGTACGACAGCGAATTCAGGGAGAAGGGCGTGCTGTGGACCGAGGGCACCACGCACCTGGTGGGCGGGCTTTCCTTCGCCCCGGACGGCACGCTGTGGGCCTTCGACAGCAACAGCTACAGCGTCATCCGCGTCAGCCCCGAAGGCAGGCAGCTGCCGCGCATCCACTTCGCCGATCGCGCCTTTTCCAACATCAATTTTGCGGCGGACGGCACCATCTACCTGGGCGAGCACCTGGTGGGCAACACCGTGCGCCTGCGACCGGGCAGCAAGCTGGGCACCACGCTGCCGAAGATGCCGGGCACCGATCTCTTCGGCCATGGCCACCTGCTGCACTTCACCCAGGACGGCAAGCTGCTGAAGGAATACGCCACCCCGGTGCACGGCGGCATGACCAGCTTCCTCGGCCTCACCAGCGCGGCGCTGCGCGCCGATGGCAAGACCATCCTCTACCTCTCCGAGCTCTCCGACAGCATCCGCGTCTACGACCTGGTCGGCGACCAGCGGCTGCCCGACCTCCTCGGCTATCCGGCCGACAGCGGGCAGCTTGCCATCTCGATCATGTACACCGGCGATCGGCGCCTGCTGCACGTGCGCGCCAAGGGCCGCGAGGGCTTCTTCCTCGACGAGCTGAGCGAGGCGGGCGAGGTGCTGCGCAGCTACACGCTGCCCGGGCCCGGCTGGGCCAGCATGGGCAGGTCCATCGAGCAGGACATCGTGCTGATGGGCAACTTCTTCACCGGCGAAGCCGCGAAGCTCGACCTCGCCAGCGGCGAGATGATGGCCAGGGCATCCACCGGCACACAGCGCTCGCTGGCGGGCATCGCGCAGTACCCGGGCTGAGCGGCACGCAGACCCATTGCGAACGGGCCCGGCCAATGCTGGCCGGGCCCGCCTGGATCAGCGCAGCAGGCAGCCGCCGCCCGGTGGCGGCTGCTACCAGGGCAGCTCGGTGCCGTCGAAGTTCCAGAAGCGCCCGGTGTTGTCGGCATCGAGCTGGTCCATGATGCGGATGAGGTCCTTCACCGCATCTTCCTTCGGGCGCAGCATGCGCTTGGGCATGGCAGCCAGCATGTCGGTGTCGACCATGCCCGGGTTGATGTTGGCCACCAGCAGTCCCTTGCCTTTCTGCGACAGCGCGACGTTGCGCATCTCCATGTTCAGCGCCGCCTTGCTGGTCCGGTAGAAGTACATCCGCGGCTGGGTCACGCCGCCGATCGAACCCTC
>JACFNV010000125.1:0-3732 GCA_019454675.1 Gammaproteobacteria bacterium
CAGCCCCATCCAGTGGACCGGTGTCGCCGGGTCGAGCTCGCGCAGGAAGGCGGCAAGCTCCGCGCGCGAGCGCGGGCGGAAGTACAGGTCCGCCGGGCCGCCCACCCGCCAGGAGGTGTGCCTGGCCATCGGCTCGTTGCGCGAGATCCGCATTGCAGCCACCGTTGCCACGCTCCTCATGCCTCCTGCCCGGGCGCGCCGAGCTGCTGCAGCAGCTCCGCCGGCAGGCGCTGCGCGGCCGCGCCGATGTCGCCGGCACCCAGCGTCAGCACCACGTCGCCATCGCGGACCACCCGCGCCAGCCGCCGCGGCAGGCGCTCCAGCATCGACACGAACACCGGTTCGAGCGCCCCCTGGCCGCGCACCGCACGGCAGATGGCGCGGGCATCGGCACCGGCGATGGGCTGCTCGCCCGCCGCATAGACCTCGGTCACCAGCAGCTTGTCCGCCCGCGACAGCACCTCGGCGAAGTCGTCGAGCAGGTCGCGGGTGCGGGTATAGCGGTGCGGCTGGAAGACCACCACCAGGCGCCGACCGGGCCAGGCATCGCGCACCGCGCGCAGCGTGGCGTCGATCTCGCTGGGGTGGTGGCCGTAGTCGTCGACCAGCAGCAGCCGGCCGCGCGCGGTGTCGACCTCGCCGATGAGCTGCAGGCGGCGATCGATGCCCTGGAAGCCGGCCAGCGCGCGCTGCACGGCTGCATCGTCGAGGTCGAGCTCGTGCGCGAGCGCCACCGCCGCCAGCGCATTGCGCACGTTGTGCTGCCCCGGCAGGTTGAGCGTGACATCGAGCGGCGGCGCGCCGGCCGGGCGCAGCACGCGGAAGTGGGTGCGCAGGCCATCGGCGCGGATGTCGATGGCGCGCACGTCGGCATCCTCGCGCAGGCCGTAGCTGAGCATGGGGCGCTGCACCCCGGCGGCGATGGTGGCCACGCCGGGGTCGTCTAGGCAGAGGATGGCCAGCCCGTAGAAGGGCAGCCGGTGCAGGAATTCGAGGAAGGCGTGGCGCAGCCGGCCGATGTCGCCGCCATAGGTGCCGAGGTGGTCGCTGTCGATGTTGGTCACCACGGCGATCATCGGCTGCAGGTGCAGGAAGGAGGCGTCGCTCTCGTCGGCCTCGGCGACCAGGTACTCGCCGGCGCCGAGGCGGCCATTGGTGTCCGCGCTCTTCAGGCGGCCGCCGATGACGAAGGTCGGGTCCTCGCCGGCTTCGGCAAGCAGGCTGGCCATCAGGCTGGTGGTGGTGGTCTTGCCGTGGCTGCCGGCCACCGCGATGGCATGGCGGAAGCGCATCAGCTCGCCCAGCATCTCGGCACGCCCCACCACCGGCTTGCGCTGCGCGCGCGCCGCCACCACCTCGGGGTTGGCGGCATCCACCGCGGTGGACACCACCACCACATCCGCCCCCTCGATGTGCTCGGCCGCATGGCCGATGAAAATCCGTGCGCCGAGGCGGGCAAGCCTGGCGGTCATCGCCGATGCACGCAGGTCCGAGCCCTGCACCGCATAGCCGAGGTTCAGCAGCACTTCGGCGATGCCGCCCATCCCCGCGCCGCCGATGCCGACGAAGTGGATGCAGTCGATGCGGCGCATGCGTTCCTTCATGCCGCCTCCCCCAGCTGCTGGCAGAGGCTGGCGATGGTCTCGGCGGCGCCCGTGCGGGCCAGCGCGCGGGCACGCTGCGCGCGCTCGAGCACCAGCCGGCGCCCCGCGTCGTGGGCGGCGATCTCCTCCGCCAGGCGCGCGGGCGAGAGCTGTGCCTGCGGCAGCAGCACCGCGGCCCCCGCCTCCACCAGGAAGGCGGCGTTGCGGGTCTGGTGGTCGTCCACCGCCCCGGGGAAGGGCACCAGCAGCGCCGGCAGCCCGGCGGCGGCAAGCTCGGCGATGGTCAGCGCGCCGGCGCGGCAGACGACGAGGTCCGCCCAGCCATAGGCCGCCGCCATGTCGCTGATGAAGGCCTCCACCCGCGCCGCCACGCCGGCGGCGCGATAGGCCTCGCGGGCCAGCCCGAGCGTGGCCGCGCCGGCCTGGTGCCAGACCTCGGGCCGGGCAGCCGCCGGCAGCAGCGCCAGCGCCTGCGGCAGCGTTTCGTTGAGCACCCGTGCGCCCTGGCTGCCACCCAGCACCAGCAGCCGCAGCGGCCCGTCGCGCCCGGCCATGCGCTCGGCCGGCGACGGCAGCGCGGCGATGTCGGCACGCACCGGGTTGCCGATGAGGCGGGTGTTCCTGGCGGCGGAAAAACTGCCCGGGAAGGCTTCCAGCACTTCCCGGGCCAATCCAGCCAGAAGGCGATTGGTGAGGCCGGCAACGGCATTTTGTTCGTGGATCAGCAGCGGGCGGCCAAGCAGCCAGGCGGCGACGCCACCGGGCCCAGAGGCGAAGCCGCCCATGCCGAGCACCACCTTGGGACGGCGCCGGCGCATCACGCGCAGCGCATCGAGCAGCGCCAGCCCCAGCCGCCACGGTGCGGCGAGCCAGCTCAGCGCGCCCTTGCGGCGCAGGCCGCCGACGCGGATGGTTTCGATGTCGAAGCCATCCTGCGGCACCAGCCGGGTTTCCATGCCGTGGCGGCTGCCCAGCCACACCACCTGCTCGTCGCGGCTGCGCAGGACGCGGGCGACCGCGAGCGCCGGGAACACGTGGCCGCCGGTGCCGCCCGCCATGATCAGGACCGGGGCACGCTTCATGCGCCGGCCCTCCGCGCCACCGCACCACGGCGCCGCGAGGCGAGGCCGCGGTTCTCCATGTCGATGCGCAACAGCAGGCCGAAGCCGATCAGCGTGATGAGGATGCTGCTGCGGCCGTAGCTCACCAGCGGCAGCGTCAGCCCCTTGGTGGGCAGGATGCCCATGTTCACGCCGATGTTGATGAACACCTGCACGCCCTGCCAGACGGCGAAGCCGAAGGCGACGCAGGCCTGGTACCAGCGCTCCTGGAGCGCGGCCTGGCGCGCCACCAGCAGCACGCGCCAGATGACCACGCCGAACAGCGCCACCAGGGTGATGCTGCCGGCCAGGCCGAATTCCTCGGCGATCACCGCAAACACGAAATCGGTATGCGCCTCGGGCAGGTAGAAGAGCTTCTGCACGCTGCCGCCGAGGCCGAGCCCCAGCCATTGCCCGCTGCCGATGGCGATCAGCGAATTGGTGAGCTGGAAGCCGCTGTTGAAGGGGTCCAGCCAGGGATCGAGGAAGGAGGTCAGGCGCATCACGCGATAGGGGGCGGCCACCGCCACCACCGCCGCCACCACCACCACCGCACCGAGGCAGAGCAGGAAGTCGCGGATGCGCCCGCCGGCGATGAACAGCACCGCCAGCGTCACCACCATGAGCATCATGGCGGCACCGAAGTCGGGCTGCAGCAGCAGCATGGCGCAGGCGACGGCCGCCAGCAGCAGCGGCCTGGCGAAGCCGCCGAAGCTCTGGCGCAGCGCCTCGTTGCGGCGCACCGCGTAGCCGGCGAAATACAGCAGCAGGCACAGCCGCGCCGGCTCGGAAACCTGGATCAGGTTGATGCCGGCGACGTTGAGCCAGCGGGTGCTGCCGTTGACGGTGCGCCCGAGGCCGGGCATCAGCACCGAGGCCAGCAGCAGGAAGGCGGTCCCGGCCAGCAGCGGCCCGAGCCGCTCCCAGGCGCTGGTCGGCACGCGCAGCATCAGCCAGGCGCCACCCAGCCCCGCGGCGATGGCGCTGGCCTGCCGCCAGAAGAAGTAGAGCGGGCCGCCGTAGCTGCG
>JACFNV010000125.1:3742-3972 GCA_019454675.1 Gammaproteobacteria bacterium
ACCAGCCCGATGCCGAGCAGCACCGCCACCGCCAGCACCAGCAGATGGTCGAAGCGCGCCGGCTCGCCCGCCGCCTGCAGCCTTGCCGCTTCGGCGCGCGCGTTCATGGCACCACCCCGCGCGCGGCGGCAGCGAAGACCTCGCCACGCTGCGCATAGTCGCGGAACATGTCGAGGCTGCTGCAGGCCGGGGCCAGCAGCACCGTGGCGCCGGCGGGCGCCAGGGCGCGG
>JACFNV010000126.1 GCA_019454675.1 Gammaproteobacteria bacterium
CCGACAGCGCGCGCACCACCGGCCTGCTGCTGGCAGCCGGCGCCGCCGCCATCGTCATGCGCCTTGCCTGCGAGGCGATCGACTTCGAGCTGGCGCTGGCCAGTGGCGGGCTGTTCGCGCTCGCCGCCCTGCACGGCGACCTGGAGGCGGGACCGGCATGCGGCATGCTGGCGCGCCTGCGGCGCACCGCGCTGCCCGGGGCTCTGGTGCTGATCGGCACGGGTGCCCTGCGCGGTACGCTTGCCCCGGAGGCCCGGCTGCCCGCCTTCGGCTTCTTCCTCATGGCAGTCTGCGCCGTTGCCTGGCAGGCATGGCGGGGGCGATCTTCATGAACGCCGCCACGCGCCACGAGATCTTCCGGCGGCTGCGCGAAGCCAATCCGCACCCGGCTCCCGAGCTCGACTATGGCAATCCCTTCGAATTGCTGGTGGCGGTGATGCTCTCCGCCCAGGCCACCGATGCCAGCGTCAACAAGGCCACCGCCGGGCTGTTTGCCGTGGCACCGACGCCCGCGGCCATGCTGGCGCTCGGCGAGGCGGGGCTCAGGCGGCACATCCGCAGCATCGGCCTGTTCAACACCAAGGCAACCAACATCATCCGCAGCTGCGAGATCCTGCTTGAACGCTACGGTGGTGAGGTGCCGGGTGAACGCGCGGCGCTCGAGGCGCTGCCCGGTGTCGGCCGCAAGACCGCCAGCGTCGTGCTCAACATCGCCTTCGGCGAACCCACCATCGCGGTCGATACGCATGTCTTTCGCGTCTGCAACCGCACCGGGCTGGCACCCGGCACCACGCCGCGGGCGGTCGAGGAGCGATTGCTGCGCGTGGTGCCCCGCGAGTTCCGCCAGGATGCCCACCACTGGCTGATCCTGCATGGCCGCTACACCTGCACGGCACGCCGCCCGCAATGCCCGCGATGCCCCATCGCGGATCTCTGCGAGTATCCCGACAAGACACCGGCCGGCCGCCGGCAGCCGAGCACCGGCACGGTGTAAGATGCGGTTTTCGCCACCGATCAGACCATGAAGAAGGACAACCCCGTTTTCTGGCCCAGCGGCAAGCCCGGCTACCAGCCACCCGCTCCCGTGGCGCTGGACATGGGCGACACGGGCGACGTCGACCCCGTCACCAACGAGGAACGCGTGCGCTACCGGAAGAACGCATCCGGTGGGCAACTTGCGGGCGTTCCGGACGCGACCGGGAAAATACAGGCCACCGAGGCACTCGAGCAGGCCATCCACGATGCCTGCCGTGCCCACGGCATCCTCCCCGAGGATTTCATCGTGGCGCACAGCCACCATGGCAGCTGGCTGGTGCACTTCACCACCAGCGCACGTCGCCGGCAGCGCCTCGTCTGGAACGGCAAGGATGGCCGGCTGGTGCTGCAGGCCGCCTTGCGCAGCGGTGGCTGGGAAGACCTGTGCGACGCCGCCCTCGCGGACCCGGATGCCGCCGCCTTCGCGACGGGCATCGCCGGCCTGCTGGGCAGCGGCACGCCCGGCTGAAGCACCCGGCAGCCGACGGCCCGCGCCTTGCCTGGCGAGAACATCCGCGGCATCGCCGCCATGCTGGTGGCCGTGGCCGCCTTTGCCGGCATGGATGCCATGCTCAAGCTACTGGCGGCAAGCTATCCACCCATGCAGGTCGGGGCGCTGCGCGGCGCCGCCTCCATGCCCTTCCTGCTCATCGGCGTCGCCCTCTTCGGCCGCTGGCGCGACCTGCGCCCGGTGCGCATCAGCCTGCACCTTGCCCGTGGCGTGCTGGGGCTGGTCATGGTTGCCGGCTTCATCTATGCGGTGAAGGCCCTGTCGCTGGCCAACGCCTATTCCATCTTCTTCGTGGCGCCGCTGATGGTCACCGCCTTTGCCGTGCCGCTGCTCGGCGAGCGGGTCGAGTGGCAACGCTGGCTTGCCATCTGCGCGGGCCTCGCCGGCGTGCTCGCCATGCTGCGCCCTTCGGGGCAGGTCATGGGCCTGCTCGGCATGGCCGGTGCCCTGGTCTCGGCGCTGGCCTATGCGCTGAGCGCCATCTCGGTGCGCGTGCTGACCCGCACCGACACCACGGTGAGCATGGTGTTCTGGTTCCTGCTGCTGCTGACGCTGTTCTCCGGCCTGATCGCCCTGCCCGGCTGGGTCCCGGTCGATGACGCGGACTGGGGCTGGATCCTGCTGCTCGGCCTGCTGGGCATCATCGGCCAGCATTTCGTCACCGAGGCCTTCCGCCATGCGCCCGCTTCGGTGATCGCACCCTTCGAATACACCGCGCTGCTGTGGGGCATGGGCATCGACTGGGTGGTGTGGAGCGTGCTGCCGGGGCTGCGCGCGCTGCTTGGCGCCAGCCTGGTCATCAGCGCCGGGCTCTACCTGATCTGGCGCGAGCACCGCCTGCACCGCGATCTGGCCGCCGCCACCGAGTCGCCCGCGAACATCCATTGAGGCCGGCGGCAGGTGCCGCCGTGGCCACGGGGTTCAACCCCGCGGCAGGCTCTGCTATACAGGACGGTACCCGTTTTCCCGCGGCACCCGCCGCAACCGCCGGAGGCCCGTCATGGATTTCACGCTTGCCGCCGCCCTGCTTGCGCTGGGCACCACCCGCATCGTCTCGTCTTCCTTCACGCTCGGCAGCACCGACATCGCCGAGGGCCAGCCGATCGGCATGAAGCATGTCGCCGACTGCTTCGGCTGCAGCGGCCGGAACCTCTCGCCCGCGCTGAGCTGGCAGGGCGCCCCGGCGGGCACCAGAAGCTACGCGCTGATGGTGCATGACCCGGATGCACCCACCGGCAGCGGCTGGTGGCACTGGGTGGTGTGGAACATCCCCGCCAGCACCACCTCGCTGCCCACCGGCGCGGGCAACCCGGCGGTCAAGCTGATACCGGCCGGTGCCGTGCAGGGCAACACCGACTACGGCACCCCGGGCTACGGCGGCCCCTGCCCGCCGCCGGGCGCGCAGCCGCACCACTACCACTTCCGGCTGTATGCGCTGGGGGTGGAGAAGCTCGAGCTGCCGGTCAATGCCACCGCGGCGCTGGTGGGCTTCAACGTGCGTGCCAACGCGCTGGCCGAGGCGGAGCTGGTGGCAACCTACGCGCGCTGAGCGCGTGGCGGCTCAGCCTTTCTTCGGCAGGTAGAGGTCGGTGAGCGTGCCGTCGACGGCCTCGGCGGCAAAGGCGATGGTCTCCGACAGGGTCGGGTGCGGGTGCACGGTGAGCCCGATGTCGGCGGCATCGCAACCCGTCTCGATGGCAAGCGCCACCTCGGCGATGAGGTCGCCGGCATGGGGACCGACGATGCCGCCACCGAGCACGCGCCTGGTGACGGGATCGAAGAGCAGCCGGGTGAGCCCCTCGTCGCGGTTGAGCGAGAGCGCGCGCCCGCTGGCGGCCCAGGGGAAGCTGCCCTTCTCCACGGCAATGCCCTCGGCCCTGGCCTGGGCCTCGGTCAGGCCCACCCAGGCAACCTCCGGGTCGGTGAAGGCCACCGAGGGGATGACGCGCGCATCGAAGGCGCGCTTGTGCCCGGCGGCCACCTCGGCGGCCACCTTGCCCTCGTGGCTCGCCTTGTGCGCGAGCATCGGCTGGCCGACGATGTCGCCGATGGCAAAGATATGCGCCACGTTGGTGCGCATCTGCTTGTCCACCGGGATGAAGCCACGTTCGTCGACGCCGACGCCCGCCTTGTCCGCATCGATGAGCCGCCCGTTCGGCTTGCGCCCGACCGCCACCAGCACCTTGCCGTAGGTGCGTGACTCGGTGGCGCCCGCCTTGTCGAAAACCACCTCGATGCCGGCGTCGACCGGCTTCATCGACACCACCCGGGTGCCGGTCATCACCGCCTCGTAGCGCTTGCGCAGGCGCCGTTCGAGCGGGCGCAGCAGGTCCGCATCCACGCCGGGCAGCAGCTGGTCGAGCAGCTCGACGACGCTGACCTTCACGCCCAGCGCATCGTAGACGGTGGCCATCTC